>CAKUJT010000493.1 GCA_934661765.1 uncultured Senegalimassilia sp. | reverse complement strand
GCTTCATATTCTTTCAGGCAGTACAAAATGATCATCTTATACTTGCCGGAAATCAGCGACAATGTATAGCAGAATCCTGTTTCTTCAAAATCACCACGTTTGATTGGATCATTTGGACTGTTCAGCATGGCACGTCCTCCTTACATTCATATCAGGAACTACAGAGAGGGTTCTTTGCAAAAACACTCGTTGTTTATTTGTCTTCTTCACTCACTGCTCTATCAAACAGATCCGTAACTTCCTTTGCAGGCTTCTTGTCCAGCAGCGTTACAACGACTGCACAGATCAGACCTGCGATAAAGCCAGGGAACAACTCATAAATACCGGTGGACCCTGACAGGAAATTGAACCACAGGATATCCACGATGATGCCGCCGAGCACACCGCCGATGGCACCTTTATATGTAAATCTTCTCCAGAACAGAGACAGCAGGATCACCGGGCCAAAGGAAGAGCCAAAGCCGGCCCACGCATTTTCTACCAGATTCATGATAGCCTGCGCGCCGGAGCCTTTGCTGGACGCGATGAAAAATGCGATCACAGCTACGATCACTACGATGATCCGTCCTACCCACAGAATCTCCTTTTCATCGGCGTCTTTACGAATGATCGGCTTGTATATATCCGACGTGAATGAACTGGATGCTACCAGCAGCTGCGAGTCCGCCGTAGACATGGACGCCGCGATGATAGCCGCCATGAGAATACCTGCGATGAAGCTCGGGAACAGTTTTCTCGCAAAGTCGATAAATACCATCTTCTGCGCGCCGGCTGTCAGCAGTTCTTCCGCCAGGAACATTCTTCCGAAGTATGCGATCAGGCAGGCACATCCCAATGCACAGATGACCCAGATGATTGCTACCGTCGCACTTTTTTTCACCATGGACGGTTTTTCGATGGACATGAATCTTACCAGGATATGCGGCATTCCGAAGTAACCAAGTCCCCATGCAAGACCTGAAATGATATCCTGCCAGGAAGCGTCAAACAAACCGGTACCGAAAGAACACTCCACCATTTCTCCGCTAACTGCATCTTTGTAGCTGTAAACTACAGAAAGCGCTGCAAAATCCATATCTTTTGTGATGGCGATCACGATCGGCACTGTCATCAGCGCAGCAAACATCAGTATACCCTGGAAAAAATCCGTCCAGCATACCGCTTTGAATCCTCCAAAGAATGTGATCAGCAGCATTGCCAGTGCAAAGATGATCATAGCCGTATGCGAACTCAGCGACGGGAAGATAGCTGTAAATACAGACGCTCCTGCCACATACGCAGATGCTACGTATATTGTAAAGCACACAAAGAAAATGATTGCACAAATCACCTGCAGCGCGTTGCTTTTCGACAGGAATCTATTACCCAGGTACTGCGGCACCGTGATAGCATCTCCAGCTGCACTGGAAAACTTTCTCAGCCTCTTAGCAACGAAGATCCAGTTGGCTGCAGTTCCCAGAGCCAGTCCGATACCGATCCACATCTGACCGAATCCAAACGCCAG
>CAKUJT010000492.1 GCA_934661765.1 uncultured Senegalimassilia sp. | reverse complement strand
GCACAATAGCAAAAGAAACAGACCATGATTGCCTTTGCACCCGGAATTGCAAGAATTTCTTTCAGCGAAAGTACCTTTTCACTTGTGGTTTCTTCAAATAATGTGTTTTGTTTTTTCCATTTCGGTAGACTAAATATTAGAACTGCTGTAAGCACAATCTGCAATACAGAAATAATTCGATACCCTGTATTCCATGTGGTGCCACCAGTGAGTACAGCACCCATAATGTATGGTCCAAGTGTTGCGCCAATTCCCCACATACAATGCAGCCAGCTCATATGTTTGCTGGCATAATGCAGTGCAACGTAGTTATTTAAAGAAGCGTCTACACTGCCAGCACCAAGACCATAAGGAATTGCCCACAAGCACAATAAAATAAAGCTATGGCTAATAGAAAATCCCCACAGAGCCAATGCTGTGATTCCAACACTTACAGCCGTTACCTTACCCGTTCCGAATTTCCTTGTAAGGCGGTCACTTTGTAAGCTGGAAATGATGGTTCCCAATGCAATAATCATGGAAATCATCCCCGCATAGGACACCGGGATCTGAAATTCAGGATACATATTCGGCCATGCCGCACCAAGCAATGCATCTGGAAGACCAAGGCTGATAAATGAAAGATAAATAATTCCTAATAAAAAGCTCATTTTTCATTCTCCTAATTTTTATTATATGCTATAATTATATAGTCGTAAAAATGGGATTTCAATTTTAAAACCGCCAGATACTATAACAAAACAGACAAATCAGGAGAAAGATTATGGCTTTACAAAAATGTGGTTTAAACAGAAATAATAAAAATAAAGAACTTCAGCCGCATGGCTCACTGGAATTTCCTTGTGCGGGTTATGAATCAACACATACAAATGCTATCTGTGATTTTATTCCCTGGCACTGGCATGAAGAATTTGAAGTCATTCACATCGTCGAAGGCAGTATGAAACTACAGATATTATCCGAAACATTCACTATTCATGAAGGAGAAATCGCTGTTATAAATGCGAATGCGTTACATTGTGCATCTGGAGATCCTTATTGTAAACTTCAATCTCTTGTTTTTTCTCCACTTTTAATCACCGGTAATGTCAATTCTGCCTTTGCTTCCAGATATATTCTGCCTTTGATCTCGTGTACACGCTTCTCAGGTATTGTATTAAAAAACAAAAAGGCATCTGCATCAAACTGTTTTTCTATCGCATTTGAGGCGTTAAAAAATGATGCCTTTGCATATGAATTTACTGTCCGGGAACAGCTTGGTCATATTATGCTGGCTACATACTCCGAATTGGAACCTCAACAAACCGAGTCGTGTATTCATCAAAATATAAATTCTGTTCGTGTAGCTGCAATCTTATCTTTTATAGAACAACATTATCCGGAAAATATTACTCTTTCTAATATTGCTGAAATTGTAAATATCAGTGAAAGAGAAACCCTTCGTTGTTTCAAAAAAATCACAGGAGAATCTCCTATCCAATATCTGTTAAAATACAGATTGATCC
>CAKUJT010000491.1 GCA_934661765.1 uncultured Senegalimassilia sp. | reverse complement strand
AGACAAAATACTTATTTTGTCTTATATCCACCGTGAGTTGTTTGGTGCGGGTTTTCAAAACGTAAAATCAGTTATCATTTGAGGATTTGATTCTTAAAACCCGGAAAAGGAGAGAAACATGAGGAAACACAGATTTTTAGGTGTACTGCTCTCACTTGTGTTATTGGCAGGGATGATACCGGCAATGGCATTTGCGGCAGACACTGGAGAAAGTGGAGAACCGGCGGCAGCGGCATTTGATATTTCGAAATCAAAGGAAGCGACCGAACTTAAAAAGGCAGGCGATAAATATGAATCTACAGTTACGTTGTCACTGCCAAGTGCAGAGAAAGAGTTAGTAACGGATGTAGTGTTCGTTCTGGACAAGTCTACGAGTGCCGAGCTGGAAGAACAGGCATTAAATATGCTCAGCGAGTTAAAAGCTGAAATAGCAGAGTCGGGAGCCAAGGTAAAAGTAGGCGTTGTTATTTTTAATAAAAAGGCAAATGTGACAGATTTCATGGATCTGGAAACAGAGTACGCTGCGATCGAAGAGGCTATCCAACAGAAAATAAGCTCAGGAACAAATACCCATGCAGGCCTGATCGCAGGCAGGAAGATGCTCGACGATGACACAGCTGTATCAGCAGACAGGAAGTATCTCGTATTTGTCAGCGACGGCATAACTTATATGTTCAATGAAGATCCGACAGCCGTTGCATGGAGTTTTATGGCAGATATAGAAAAGCATTTTGCGGGTCCCGACAACTGGGCGTCGCAGTATGGAAATAATGATGCACCTAAAGACTGGTCAGACACACTTGCAAAGATCGGTGCGAAATCAGATGCTCAGGGCGATGCGCATGATTATCAATATGGCACAGAGCCGGATCCTGAAAAGCTTACAGATGTAAGCAGGCAGGATGCTTATGCAAATTCTGTCGAAAAAGCTCTTTATCTTACAGAACAAGAATATAAAAATATAAGTTCAAAGTATCACTGCTATGCTATGAATGCTACACAGAACATAGGACAGCAGTATGCATGGGGTCCGTCATTCATGGAGTATCTGGCAGATGGAAAAACGGTGGATTTCAGCGATATCCAGAATGATATCTTATATCTTGTAGATCATGGAAGCAGCATAGAAGACTATATGGGCTATGTCGAGGGCGACTACAACTTCGATCTTAAGGATCTGGAAAGCGTGACGCTGACAGTAAACGGTAAAAAGCTGGATGCGGCAGTTGACAAAGAAAACAATATGATCGTGTTTGGAGACAAACAGTTCAAGCTTGAGTATTTCCCTGCAGATAATGAGAAAGAACACTTTGTTCTGCACATTAATCAGAAAATCATGATCACTGAACCTGTACAGCTCACTTACAAGGTAGTGCTGCAGGATCCTAAGACGAAAGCAGGTACTTACGGTAAGTATGACCAGTATGGAGCAAACGGATACGACGGTCTGTTCACAAACAACAGCGCAGTTATCAACCCGGTAGATTCCGCTGGTACAGAATATGC
>CAKUJT010000490.1 GCA_934661765.1 uncultured Senegalimassilia sp. | reverse complement strand
CACAGTCTCCCTCATACAGGCGATAAGCAGAGGGGAACCTGTCCCGATGCTCCGGAAGTACGCCGTTTTGCAGAATCATATCGTTCAGCTGAGTCACGTTTTTGGCGGAAATATCCTGGACATAGAAGTTGTCCCCGTCATAAAGAATGGCAGCATGGAGTCGAGAAATATGGCGGGTGGGATCTTCGATCATACAGTCCACCATGCCTCCGGACCGGGTCTCCCGGCCCAGCAGAAAGCAGCATCTGGTAACCTCCACCCGGTCACCGGTGCCCTGCTGCTCCAGCCAGGCGTGGAGAGCCTGATCAGCGGCAGGTTCTTCGTCAAACAGCACCGTAGCATCCTCGTCGCCGCCCTGGCAGACGGTAGCATCCGGGTCAGCCTGACTCGGAGGGGCATCCGGATCCAGCACAAGGACCTGGCAAGGCACGACAGGGCCCCGGCCGGGATTTTCCCGCCTATCTTTCCCCAAAAAGGCACCTTTCAGCTTGGCAAACAGCCCTTTGCTCTTTTCCGTTTCCTGGATGCCCACTGCCTTCAAGCGTTGAACCGGCCGGGGAAGTTCAGACCTGCGGGAAATGTCAATGGGAGACTCGGTAATATAACCGGAGCGCCGGGAATTTGGCCCCGTTGCCGGGATAGGCTCCGAAAAGTCCGGAATCTTTCTGCCGGAGGCGACGGCATCCGCCCGGAGAGCCTCCTCTATTCGTTCCTTCAGAATCTCCATGGCACCGATCCGCTGGTCAGGGTCTATCCGCAGCCCCTCCTCCAGGACCTGAGCCATGTTCCTGCCGATGGCACAGCCATTGATTTCCCGCTGAATGGCAGCGTCCTGGTTCACCCGATCCGGAGCCGGGGGCAGCACCTTGCCAACCAAACAATAGTAGATTGTCGCGCAAAGGGCATATACATCCGTCCAGGGACCGATTTTTCCTTTGGTCTGATACTGCTCAAAGGGAGAGAATCCATTTTTTGCGACAGGGTTTGACACATGGTTATCCGTAGCCCCTGTGTCCTTGGCGGCTCCCAGGTCCAGCAGCACTCCCCTGCCGTCGGGCTGGACCATGATGTTGTCCGGGCTGATATCCCGATGGATAATACCTGCCTCATGCATGAGGCCCATGGTATCCATCAGGGGAAAGAAAAAACGGGCACACTGCTCTGCTGTCATGACCCCATTCATCAGCAGGGTCTTTTTCAATGTCCGCCCCTCCACATAGTCCATGGCAATATAGGCTGTGTTGTTTTCGTAAAATACATCCCGGACCCGGACAGCCGCTGAAAGGTCATCTACCTTCCGCATCTTCCGTGCCTCCCGGATCACATTCTGGCATCCCTCATCCCGGCATTCCTCGTCCCGCCAGAACATCTTGATGTTTCCGGGGAGCCGGCTGGCTATGTTCGAGGGGAAGAATTCTTTGATAGCCACCCGGCAGTCAAAATACTCATCGTAGCCTATGTAGGTGATGCCGAAGCCGCCCCGGCCCAGGATCTGTCCCACCAGAAA
>CAKUJT010000489.1 GCA_934661765.1 uncultured Senegalimassilia sp. | reverse complement strand
ATCCGCACCAAGGGCGTGCAGATCCGCTTCATCAAGGACATGTTCAAGCAGCTGACCGAGAAGAAGCACGTGCAGGGCGAGCGCTCCATCTCGTCGTTCCAGGCGCTCATGGTCTCCACCGCAAGCCGCGTGGGCACGGGCAACATCGCCGGCGTGGCAACGGCCATCGCCACGGGCGGCCCGGGCGCCGTGTTCTGGATGTGGCTCATGGCCCTGGTGGGCGCTGCGTCGGCCTTCGTCGAGTCCACGCTCGCCCAGATCTGGAAGGTGCGCGGCACCGACGGCGAGTTCCGCGGCGGTCCGGCCTACTATATCCATCAGGCGCTCGGCAGCCGCAAGCTCGGCGTGCTGTTCAGCGTGCTGCTCATCCTGTGCTTCGCGTTCGGCTTCAACGGCCTGCAGGCGTTCAACGCATGCAGCGCGCTTGAGTACTACATCCCCGACTACGCCACCAACGGCGTGGCCGTGGCGGCCGGTCTGGGCCTGGTGGTGTTCACCGCCGGCGTCATCTTCGGCGGCTCGAAGCGCATCAGCGTGATCACGTCCATCATCGTGCCGGTCATGGCCATCGCCTACATCGCCATCGCGCTGTGGACCACCATCGCCAACATCACCTGGCTGCCCGCCGTGTTCGGCCTGATGTTCGAAAGCGCCTTCGACTTCCAGTCCATCTTCGGCGGCTTCGCCGGCTCGGTGGTCATGCTCGGCATCAAGCGCGGTCTGTACTCCAACGAGGCGGGCATGGGCTCGGCTCCTAACGCCGCCGCCACCGCCAGCGTTTCCCACCCGGTCAAGCAGGGCCTCGTGCAAAGCCTGTCGGTCTACATCGACACGCTCGTCATCTGCACCTGCTCGGCCATGATGGTGCTGGTGTTCTACGTGCAGGATCCCGCTGCGGCCGAGGGCCTCAACGGTATGCCTCTCGTGCAGATGGCCGTGAACAACTCCGTGGGCCCCATGGGCATCCACTTCATCACGTTCGCCATCTTCATGTTCGCCTACTCCAGCCTCATCGGCAATTACTTCTACGCCGAGAGCAACTTCCGCTTCATCAAGAACGACTCCAAGGCGGCGCTGATCATCTTCCGTCTGGCGTGCCTCGCGGTCATCTTCTACGGCGCGGTGAACAGCTTCGACCTGGCTTGGAACCTGGCCGACATCTTCATGGGCCTCATGGCCATGATGAACCTTATCGCCATCCTGCTTCTGGGCAAGTGGGCGCTTGCCGCGCTGAAGGACTACTCCGAGCAGCGCGCCGCCGGCAAGGACCCGGTGTTCGTGGCCGACAACGTCCCGGGCATGCCCCATACCGACTGCTGGCACCTCGATGAGGTGAAGGACTTCGGCGAAGGCCCCGTGAAGGAGTACTTCGAGGAGGCCGTGGACGCCGACGTCAACAAGGCGTAACCGCCGCCGGTCGCAGCTGCGTTGCGCGGTTGCGAGTGGATTGCGTGCGACAACCGCCGCACGCGAAGGTGCATTTCGCATGACATAGGCTTGTAAACGAAGCGC
>CAKUJT010000488.1 GCA_934661765.1 uncultured Senegalimassilia sp. | reverse complement strand
ACGAGACAAACCTCAAAGATAATGATTTTCTTACTGCAAAGGCTGTGTTCCCGGAAAGCATAACTCTCAGTCAGGGACAGAGGCTTTCTGATGCAAAGCTTGCAGGTCAGCTCGGCGGAGGCAGATGGGTATTCGAGGAAGGCGACTACGTTCCTACACTGGAAGATTTCAAGAGCGGCAGAACTTTTAGGCTCAGATTCATCCCTGATGACGACAGGCTCCAGGGCGTTGAAAAAGACGTGACGATAACGAGCTTTGAGCAGAAGACTCCAGCCGGACAGACCGATGCGGACAAGAAGGGCAGTGTATCCGGAGCAAATACGTCCGACAGCACAGATATGGCTGTGCTTGCAGCTGCTGTGATGCTCGCACTGCTGGCGCTGCTCGGAGCACTGGCAGCAGTAAAGCTCAGAAAAGAGCACTGAGACAGGGGTCGCTTTTAGAGTGAAGCTTGGTATCCGGCGGGAAAGCTGCCGGCACATCCGCACCGGCAAAATGTGCATCAGCACTGGCAATATCGTTTCCTGAATGGTATCCTTATATAAATGACAGATATACACAAGAAGCACAGGAGGCATGATGAAAGCAGTATTTATAGACATTGACAATACTCTTCTTGATTTTGACGAATACGTACGGACCACGATGGAAACAGGATTCAGGCATTTCGACCTCAAGCCGTATGAGCCGTACATGTATGATGTTTTCATGAGGGAAAACGGCAAACTGTGGCGCAGGATCGAACAGGGCGAGTTCACTTTTCAGGAACTGGAAAAAGTGCGCTGGAATATCATTTTCGGTGAACTTGGCATAGAGTTTGACGGTCCGGTGTTCGAGAAATATTTTCGCTCGGCGCTTAATGACAGTGCGATACCTGTAGCGGGATCGTATGAGTTGCTGGAAGCCTTGCATAAAAAAGGGTGCCTGATATGCGCGGCGAGCAACGGACCTTATGAGCAGCAGCTGCACCGTCTGGAGATCGCAGACATGCTCAGGTATTTCGATCATGTTTTCATTTCGGAAAAGATCGGCTCGTCCAAGCCGTCAGGGACCTTTTTCGAGTATGCATTTTCGGTGATAAATGACAGCCGGGAAGAAAGCATCATGCCGCATGAGACCGTGATGATCGGAGATTCGCTGACCTCAGATATCGCAGGAGGCAGGCGGTACGGGATGAAGACGTGCTGGTATATAAAAAACAGGAAGACGGATATCCCGGCAGACGCCGGTCTGGCTGTGGACGATCTCAGAGATGCAGCAGACAGGATATTCGGATAGATGATGTAAAGCAAAGCCTCAGGCTGCAGGGCATGCAAACATGCATGGACTGAATGATATGTGGTGAAACTACTTTATTCTTGACATAAGGCTATGTAGATGATACCGTCTAAATAGTTAGAAGTTTTCAGAGCTTTACATATGTAAAAATACAGACTCGGAATCCAAGGAGAGATAAATGAAGCCGGTTTCACAGGAAGAGTACACAAGAATGCAGGCAGAGGACTGGGAGTGGGCGA
>CAKUJT010000487.1 GCA_934661765.1 uncultured Senegalimassilia sp. | reverse complement strand
GCCTTATCGTCGTGGATCGCGCCGCGGGTCCTTGTCTCCTTGGCACGCGCGTAAACGGTTTGCAGCATGGTTTCCGGTACGCCGGAAAGATTGACAGTCTCGTTCATAGAAAAAGCCCCTCTCTCTTTATAGATCACAAGTTAGAAACTCCTAACCTGCACTGCATAAAAATGCCGCCCAACGGCTGAGAGTTTTTGTTCCTCGGCGCGAACATCGACGCGGCCAAGGAAGCGGCGCGCTTCGGCATCGGTGCGGACCGCTCGGTGAACTACAAGTGCGACGAGGCGGGCACGGCGCTCAATTACGAGGTCATCAGCGAGGCATTCTACGGCGTGCCGGAGGAACTGCGGCACGAGTGCCGCAAACGCCTGACACCGGAGTTGGCGGCGATTTTGCGCCGGTGGGAAAGCGCGCTTTACAACGAAAAAATCTGTGGTAGAATTTGAAATGGGTGGTAGAATTTGAAATGGAGAACAAAATAAGGAGGGGCTTCCATGGCAATTTTGAACTTTTCCGATGTGCTTAAAAATGTGGGGCTTGACCCGAAAGATGTCAAGCTGATCCGTCATGCATTATCTGACGAGCGTTTCAGAGAATGTTATAAAGCCGGTATGGCGCATGAATACACACAGCACCAAAAAGACGGGTTCAGCAAAGGATATTCCTACTGGATCACATTCATCAGCGATGGCGGTACATACGCGAGACTGCACTCTTGTTATCGTGTCAATGGTTCTGTGCCTGATACACCGGATGTATGCCCTGCCGGATTACCTGACTGTGAAGCCATGGAATACCGTGGCGAAATGGCGTTTTTTGATTTGCAATATGTGGATTTGCTGAAAGAGTACGAGGGAAAGCTGGTGATTGACTGGGGCGGGTCAGCTCGGATGTGGCATCAAAAAGCTACCACCGAAAAGCCCATCGTGGCAATTGAGTCAAAGAACCAGAAGCCTTTTGTGGGATTTGAAAATCTTATTCTATCCTTCGATGAACTAAAAGAAGTTGTCGAAAACGATACGGACTATGAGCTGTGGCAGGCGGCCATGGCTGCGGTCAATGCGGTCTATCTGATTGTGGACACCAAGACGGGAGACAGATATGTCGGCTCGACCTATGGCTATGACGGCCTGCTGGGGCGTTGGTCTGTCTACGTCGCTACGGGCGGTCACGGAAACAACAAGGGAATGATCAGTCACTTGAAGTCTGTAAATCACAGTTGCCACGATTTGCAGTTTTCAGTGTTGCAGGTTTTGTCCAAGGCACTTCCAGACAATCAAATCATTGATGCAGAGGCCCTTTGGAAGAAAAAGCTGCTGACCTATGAACCATTCGGAATGAATCAGAACTAATCTTCCTTGTAGTATCCTCTGGATAATACATAGCTCTCACTTTCCTTTGGCAAAGCGACTGTTTCAGCCCGCTTTTCAAGTAGGGCGGCAAATCCCATCAAGCGCCCTCCGAAAGACGCGTGACGGCAAAAAATCAGCCATAATCAACCTTTAAAACAGCAAAAAAGCAAAGG
>CAKUJT010000486.1 GCA_934661765.1 uncultured Senegalimassilia sp. | reverse complement strand
GAAGAAAGACTATGAAGAGAGAAGAGCTATCATGGATGCAGATCCGATCCACGTGACTATTGCCGGACGTATGATGTTCAAGAGAGTCATGGGAAAAGCTTCTTTCTGCAATATCCAGGATTTACAGGGAAATATCCAGGTGTACGTGGCAAGAGATGCTATCGGAGCAGATGCCTATGCAGACTTCAAGAAATCTGATATCGGCGATATCTTTGGTTTGGAAGGCTTCGCATTCAGAACAAGAACCGGTGAGATTTCTATTCATGCGGAGAATATGACTCTTCTTTCCAAGAGTTTACAGATCCTTCCGGAGAAGTTCCACGGACTGACAGATACAGATATGCGTTATCGTCAGAGATATGTAGACCTGATCATGAATCAGGAAAGCAAGAATGTATTTATCAAACGTTCCAAGATCCTCAAAGAGATCCGTAACTTCCTTGACGGCCGTGATTTCATGGAAGTGGAAACTCCAATGCTGGTTTCCAATGCCGGTGGAGCAGCTGCAAGACCTTTCGAGACCCATTACAATGCACTGAATGAAGATGTTAAGCTTCGTATTTCTCTGGAACTTTATCTGAAACGACTGATCGTTGGTGGACTTGAAAGAGTTTATGAGATTGGTCGTGTATTCCGTAATGAGGGTGTTGACACCCGTCACAATCCGGAATTCACACTGATGGAGCTTTACCAGGCATATACAGATTATGAGGGAATGATGGAACTGACAGAGTCCATGTTCCGTTATCTGGCAGAGAAGGTTTGCGGTTCCACAAAGATTTCTTACAATGGTATTGAGATTGACCTTGGAAAGCCCTTTGCGCGTCTGACCATGAATGATGCGATCAAGAAATATGCAGGAATTGATTTTGATGAAGTAGCAGATGATGAAGCAGCAAAGAAGCTTGCTGCTGAGCATCATATCGAGTATGAGGAACGTCACAAGAAGGGTGATATCATCAATCTGTTCTTTGAGGAATACTGTGAGAAGGAGCTGATCCAGCCGACATTCATCATGGATCATCCAATCGAGATTTCTCCGCTGACCAAGAAGAAACCTTCTGATCCGAGTAAGGTAGAACGTTTTGAGTTGTTCATTAATACATGGGAAATGTGTAACGCATACTCCGAGCTGAACGACCCTATTGATCAGCGTGAGCGTTTCAAAGCACAGGATGCTCTTGCCGATGCTGGTGATGAGGAAGCTAATCACACAGATGAAGACTTCCTGAATGCATTGGAGATTGGTATGCCTCCAACTGGTGGTATTGGCTATGGAATCGACCGTCTGGTTATGCTTCTCACCGACAGCCAGGCCATCCGTGATGTACTGCTCTTCCCGACAATGAAGTCACAGGGTGCAGCTAAGAACGAAGCAAACAACGCTGCACAGTCTGGTGCTGCTGCTCCGGCAGAGACAAAAGTGGCTGAGAAGGTTGATTTCTCTAACGTAAAAATTGAGCCGATCTTCAAGGAAATGGTAGATTTTGACACATTTGCAAAATCTGATTTCCGTGCAGTTAAGAT
>CAKUJT010000485.1 GCA_934661765.1 uncultured Senegalimassilia sp. | reverse complement strand
CCGAACAGGAGCGGGGCGCCTTGCGCGTTAGGCGGCTTTTGCGGTTGTGCGGGCTACGAGCTCGTTACGATTCGTCGATTGATCGCCGTGCGGGCGCGACCTTGGGTACAATAAGGAAAACGTTGGGGGCGGGGGAACCTGCCAAGCGCGACAGAGGCGGGATGTTCGTCTATTGCGATAAGGGCGGGAAGCCTCGCCTAGTGCGATAGCGACGGGAAAGCCCGTCTCGCATGAAAGGCTATCGGGGGAAAGGGGCGCATCATGAGCGCGAGCAAGCACGATTGGGGATTGATCTTCGCGGGCGTCGCCTTGGCGGCGGCCGGCTTTTTCTGCATGTTGGCACCGGGGTTGACCATTGTGACCATTGCGGCCGTGGTGGGCGCGTTCTTCCTGGTGGCGGGCGTGTTCGACATCATCAGCTACATTAGGCTGCGCAATATCATGCCGCGCAGCGGTTGGGAGCTTGCCTACGCCATCATCGATGTGCTGCTGGGCTTGATCTTCTTGCTGCACCCGCTTGCGTTCTCCGCGGTGGTGCCGTGGCTGGTGGGTGTGTGCTTTGTGGCGTTCGGCGTGTTCGAGGTCTTCGCGTCGGTGAAGGCGCACGGCTGGGGCGTGCCGATGTGGGGATGGGCCCTGTTCAGCGGCGTGCTGAACGTGCTGTGCGGCATCGCGTTCTTCGTCATGCCCCAGATGCTCAGCGTGTTCCTGGCCATCATCCTGCTGGTGCGCGCCGCAACCCTGATGGTATACGGCTGGAACGCGGGCCGCTATATCGCTATGTAGCACTGCGGGTTTGCCGGATTTGGGCGTATTGCTCGATAGCTGTTTGGCGGGCTTGCCGATAGGTAAGCAGGTAAGCGGGTCGGCCGGTGCGTCGGGCGAGGATGCGTTCGTTCGGTAGCGCTCTGGCTGGCGGTCGGGCAAAGGCGTGTGGGCTGCGTCGGGTTTCGACTGGCGCTGCGCGTGCGTGATAAAATCGCAACGGAAAAATGGGCCTCGGGCATGTGCCCGAGGCTTTCTTATCGGCTGGCATGCTGCGGTTGCGTGGCGCTGCGTTGGTCGAGGCGGCGGATGAAGCTGCGAATGAGACGGCGGCGGAAGCTGCGGATGAGGCGGCGAGTGAAAGGGCTTGAGATGGCGAACGAGCAGGTGAACAGCCAGATGGACAAGCGAGCAAACGATCAGGCGAACGACGTGGCGGGCGGCCAGATGGGCAGCTCCGCAAGTGGCCGGGCGAACGACCAGCTTGTCGAGCAGCAGTCCCTGTTGAGCGGGGGAGTGCTGGCGGAGGCGACCGGCGATCCGGCGGCGCGCATCGAGGCGCTGCGCCGCGAGATCGAACACAACAGCTACCTGTACTACGCCAAGGACGCGCCCGCCATCAGCGACGCCGCTTTCGACTCGCTGATGCATGAGCTGCGCGCGCTCGAGACGGCGCACCCCGAGCTTATCGACCCGTCCAGCCCCACGCAGCGCGTGGGCGGTTACGTGGGCGAGCAGTTCGCGCCCATCCAGCACGAGCGCCG
>CAKUJT010000484.1 GCA_934661765.1 uncultured Senegalimassilia sp. | reverse complement strand
AGGTGGAGCGCAGTACGAAAAGCGCCGGATTCTGATTCGAAAAGACATACTAGAAGGGAAGGAAAACGATGAAGAGATTTTTGGCTTTGGCCCTGGCAGTTGCGCTGTTGCTGGCCGCCGCACCGTTTTATGCAATACCGGCCGCGGCGGCCACCCAGCTGGACGAATCTTTTTTTGGTCCAGTATTTTTGCTGGATCCCGAGTCTTATGACGTTGTCGGGCACGTGTTTGGCGTTGGTGTGACCATTGGCGATGGACAGTACGTTATTTCACTGGAGGTGGATACCTCTAAGTATATCCAGGTGTTTCAGAGCCTGACCGCGGAAGAGGACAAGGCCTATGTCATGAATACGGTCGGCAAGACATCGGATAAGTTGCTGCTCAGCGTGGCACAGGATGCCCAGACCGGTAAGGTCTTCCCGACTATGGGCACCCTAAAAAAGGGAGACAAGGTGTATGTCCGGACGGTTACCGAGGGGAACAAGATGGTTACCGGAGAGGCGGTGGCCAAGTCCCTGAGCGAAGGCTGGCTGACGCTGGACAGCAGATTCGAAATGACCAATGCGCCTGTGTGGCTGCTCAACGAAAAAGGAGAGCTTGTGGGCATCGGCGACGGTGAGGTTTTTTTGACTACCGTTTCCGAAGATACATTCAACGGTGGAAGCGGCAGTGAAACCACGGCTCCCACTACGGCTCCTTCCACAGAGCCCGCTCCCGCGCCTACCGATGGCGGCGAAGCGGGCCCGTCAGAAGCACCTACAGAATCTGCCGCGCCAGATTCCCCGGCCACGGAGCCCCCAGCCACGCAGGTCCCTGGCAACTCCAGCGGAAGCCAGTCCGGAAAGGTGGACCTGAACCGAAAAATCGATCTGCCGGATATTCAGATGGACGAGCAGGGAGGCAAGCTGAACAAGGTTGGCTCCACAGCCCTGGTAGCAGAGATCTCGGCAGCAGTTGCGCTGGCCGCGGCTGTTGTGGTCGTCCTGATTCTGTACTTCCGGAAGAAAAAGAAATCACAGCAGGTGATCCATACGGAGGTAGAAGAGGGCACCCAGCTAAACGACTGGATGGATTCCGATTTGGTGCTGCGTTGCGTGTTTGGCGTGCTGGCGGGGCGGCAGTTCTCCGTTGGAGAAAAAATGACTATTGGTCGGGCACCGGACAATACCCTGGTGGTGCCGCCTCAGGCTTCTACTGTCAGCGGCCACCACTGTGCGCTCCAAGTTCATAACGGAAAGACATACATCTGCGACCTTGGCAGTACAAACGGTACTTATCTCAATGGCCGCCGCCTGCAGCCAGGCGCAGCGGTGGAACTGGTGCCTGGTATGCAGCTGACCATTGGAAGCATCCAGTCTGGCGAACGATTCCTGATTGATTGAAGCCGCAATAGAGAAGGGAGGCTGATGGAATGGACAAGGAAGCCGCCTGCGCTGCCAGAGTATGGAAAAAGTCGGTGGAGGCACCGGAAAGCATCCACTGGATCGATTTGTGTCAACCCCCTTTTCGCAAGCACAGCCAGCCGGAGCGGGATG
>CAKUJT010000483.1 GCA_934661765.1 uncultured Senegalimassilia sp. | reverse complement strand
CTGCGGCTGCGGCTGACGGGCCGGGGAGAAATGCGGCTGTACAGCCTGACCAAGACCATGGAACAGGGGAGTGATGTATTTTGACCGGCCTGGAGCTTCGTCCCCCGGAGCAAAGCGGGGGCACCCCGGCGGAGCAGCTGCGGGCGCTGCAAAGCTACCTGTGCAATCTCACCGCCCAGCTGCAATATGCCTTTGATACCCTGGAGGGCCGGGAGGGGACGGAGAAAATCGTCCATGCCGCCCCCACCGCCGCCCAGCGGCAGCAGGAGGTATCCCGGCTCAAATCCCTGATCCTGAAAAGCGCCCAGGTGACGGCGGTGCTGGAGCAGCGGGTGGAGCAGCGGCTGGAGGGCAAATATGTGGCCGAAAGCCAGTTCGGCACCTTCCGCCAGGAGACCGGCCAGGCCATCGCCGCCAATTCCAGGGCCATCGAGCAGCAGTTCACCAATGTGCAGCAGCTGGACAGCGCCGTGGAGCAGCTCCGCTCCTCCGTGCGGGAGGTCAGCGCCACCATCCGCTCCGGCGAGCTGGCCGACGGGGTCTACGGCGTGGAGATCGGCCAGCAGGAGGGGGAGGACGGCGTCATCCGCTTCCGCCGCTACGCCCGGCTGACGGCGCAGAAGCTGTCGTTTTATGACAGCAACGACGTGGAGGTGGCCTACATCAGCGACCGCCGCCTGCACATCACCGCCGCCGACGCCGCCCAGATCACCACCCAGTCCCTCACCGCCGCCCAGCTCCAGCAAGGCCCCTACACCTGGCAGCTCTCCGCCGACGGCCATCTGAGCATAAGATAAAAAACCTCCCCTGAAAGGTTTAGCAGGTGTAGCCATTCATAGAATGGCGTACAGCTGCTTAATGCAAAGCTGAGGAGGGCCGCGCGTAAGCGTGGCGGAGGGGTTTGCGGTACGCAGAATACCATTCAGGTAACCCTGGGCGAATTCGCACAGACCCTCGCTGCCCCCTTTGGGGGAAGTGCCGCGAAGCGGCAAAGGGGGTGCCGTTGGTAGCTTTGAGTTGTTTCCATTCAACGAACCACACCCCCTCAGTCAGCCCTTGCGGGCTGCCAGCTCCCCCATTGGGGAGCCGAGAAAACCTCCCCTGAAAGGGGAGGAGGGCCGCGCGTAAGCGTGGCGGAGGGGTTCGCGGTGCGCAGAATACCATTCAGGAAATCCAAGGCGAATTCGCACAATCCGAGACGAACATGTTACGTATTCGCCCGGGGTTCTATAAAGCGATGGGTGCCTACCGCGAAACCCCTCAGTCAGGCCCATTGGGCCTGCCAGCTCCCCTTTCAGGGGCGCTTTGGACGTACCAACTCGCTGCCCCCTTTGGGGGAAGTGCCGCGCAGCGGCAAAGGGGGTGTTGTCGGTAACTTTGAGCCATTACCATTCAACGAACGACACCCCCTCAGTCAGCCCTTACGGGCTGCCAGCTCCCCCATTGGGGAGCCAAGTGGGGGGGCGGCAAATACAGAAAAAAAGAGGTACAAACCATGGATACATTTACCAGATCGTTGTGTGAATTTTTGGATG
>CAKUJT010000482.1 GCA_934661765.1 uncultured Senegalimassilia sp. | reverse complement strand
AACCTTTGAAACAGGTAAGATGGATGAGTCCTGGAAAGCTGTTTATATTGGCACAGCTAAAGAAGACAAGTTCCATCCGGTATTTAAAAAATGCTTTAACGTACCAGCGGATAAGACTGTAGCTAAAGCCCGCGTTTATATGACCGGTCTTGGTGTTTATGAAGCAGCTTTAAACGGCACAAAAATCGGTGAAGATTATCTTGCACCATTTGTAAATGATTATAACGATGGTATCCAGTACCAGACATACGATATTACAGCACAGTTGTCAAAGGACAATGTATTTGAAATCATGACAGGCAACGGCTGGTATAAAGGCTGGTTTGGTCTTAAAGGTACATCTGAGAACTACGGCAGCCGATTTGCTGCACTGGCAGAACTTCATGTAACTTATACAGATGGTACAGAAGATGTCATTGTAACAGATGATACATGGACATACTATGGCTCTGATATTGAGGACAGCGGTATTTACAGTGGTGAGATTTACAATCATTGTCTGTGGGAAGATAAAGAAAATCCTGAAAAACCGGTTGTGATTTTAACAGAAGCAGATAATCCAAATCTGGCACTTTCAAATCTTGAAGAACGTATCAGTATGCCTGTGAAGGTGATGGAAACACTTGCGGTGAAAGAAATCATTCATACACCTGCAGGTGAAACTGTCCTTGATTTTGGACAGAACTTTGCCGGATATATCCAGTTTGAAGCAGATTTGCCAAAGGGTACAAAGATTGAACTTAAATTTGGTGAAGTGCTTCAGAATGATAATTTCTATAACGGCAATTATCGTGAAGCTGCAGCATTTGGTTATACATATGTTTCCGGCGGTGAGAAGGAAACTGTCAGAGCTCATTTTACATTCTTTGGTGGCCGTTATGTCAAAGTCATTGGATGGCCAGGTGAAGTATGTGCCGATGATTTTACAGGCTGTGTTGTTTATTCTGCACTGGAACGCACAGGTTATATCGAAACTTCAAATGCGGATATTAATAGACTGTATTTAAACTGTGTATGGGGTCAGAAATCGAACTTTATTGATATTCCGACAGACTGTCCACAGCGAAATGAACGTCTTGGCTGGACAGGTGATGCACAGGTATTTGCACCGACAGCAAGTTATAACATGGATACAAGAGCCTTTTACAATAAATTCCTGATTGACTTATACAAGGACCAGCAGCATAATGACGGTGCAGTTGCAAATTATATTCCAGATATCAATCACGAAGGCGGCGGTTCTTCTGTATGGGGTGATTCAGCGACATTTATTCCTGATACGCTGTATGATTTTTATGGTGACGAGGAAGCGCTGGCAGCTTACTATCCACTGATGAAGGACTGGGTAGACTGGATTGAAAAGGGCGATAAGGCCAGAGGTGAGAAATATCTCTTTGATTATCATTTTACATTTGGTGACTGGCTTGCACTGGATGGCGTGCTCCCGACAAGTTTTAAGGGTAGTACAGATGATGCATATGTATCCTCAGTTTATTACATGGCTTCTGCACAGAAGGTTGCCAAAGCGGCAGAGATT
>CAKUJT010000481.1 GCA_934661765.1 uncultured Senegalimassilia sp. | reverse complement strand
GAACAAATATCGGATAAGGCAAAGAAATGTGTGCATTGTGGAACAGTGTTGGTTCAAGAAGAGAAGAAATACTGTCCGGACTGCGGAGCAGAACTGGAAGAAGGAATGGATACATGTCCGAAATGTGGTTGCCCGATAGAAAACATTATTGAGACAGAAAAAACGCCACAGCAGGTAGAAGTAACCGGAGTGAAGATAACAAAAAAATCAAAGAAAATAATTGCGATAGCAATAATAGCAGTTATAGGTGCAATAATGATAGCAACTATTGGAGTACAGACACATAAGAAGAATGTGGCAGCGAAGGCAGCAGCCGAGGCTCAGAAACAGAGTGAGGAATATGGCACCAATCTGAATTTGGCTGCGTATTCCATGCTTTCTGGTGCAAGTGATGCAGAAACCTGTGGTAATCTGATCAAAAAGGTATGGTACAACGCTATTTATAAAGAAAGTGATAGTAAGACAGATAAATATACAAAACCGGATGGATATTTTGTATCTGACTTTAATGATGCTCTACAAAATCTCTTTTCAGATAGCAGTTTCAGTGGACAGATAGCGGATATCAATAGCAATAAAGACACCGTAAACTCACTGATGAAGAAATTAAAAAATCCACCAGAAGAGTATAAAGATGCTTATGAAGCACTTTCAAAGCTGTACGATGCGTATATATCGCTGACCAATCTGGCGACAGATCCAACAGGAAGTCTGCAGACCTTTTCCCAGAATTTTAATGATGCAGATAACGATACCCTGAACAGCTATAATGCATTGAAAATGTATTTGGAAGAATAAGAGCGGATTTTATGTATTGCCATCAGAATTTTCAAATAAAGCATTCGCAAAGTCGAAGTTCTGATTTGCACTTATCGTTGAAGAAAAACATACAGTATGATATAATATTATAGATTGGAAGTATTAGAACGAAAATGAAAAAGGTACTTTCAAAATACAGGAAAACCATAAGTTTTGTATCACAAAGAGGGAATACATATGGCAGTATCATACAATGGATTATGGAAGCTATTAATTGATAAAAATATGAAGAAAGTGGATATGATGAACCAGGTGGGAATCAGCAGCAGCACCGTGGCAAAAATGACCAATGGAGAGTTGGTTTCCATGAAGGTTCTGGAAAAGATCTGCGAGAAGTTAGATTGTGATTTCGGAGATATTGTCCATTATGAAAAAGAAACAAAGGATGGTGGACAGTAATGGAATACAGTGCAGGGCTTACATCAAAATTATTCTGGTTGCAAGAGTCCAGAAAAACAGCAGCTTATATTCTGGAAGGACTTAGCAAGTCAGACATCCGTAAGATTGCCTGGGAGAAAAATATCTATCAGGTGAAGGCAGAATATCGCGCCTATGAAGTGTTGAATGGAACATACCGAAGGGTATCTGCCTTACCGGAAGCAGTATTACAGGCATTTATCACTTGTGATGTAGAAACCGCAAAGATTCTGAATCTGATTGCAATTCTGATGGACAGCAGATTATTTTTTGAGTTTTTACATGAAGTATACGACGAGAA
>CAKUJT010000480.1 GCA_934661765.1 uncultured Senegalimassilia sp. | reverse complement strand
CATGGGCTGCCAACGTGCTGCGAAACGCCCCGACCTCCAAAATCTCCCGACAAACCACCTCCAAATCTCAATCTAACGCGACCTAAATTCAATTTGTGATTTTAGAAGGCACCCAAAAAGTTTCCAGGTCATTCCGAACACTTTTTCATATTTTTTCGATTTTACCCTTTTCTCTCTCTAAAAAAATTACGAAAAATGCCCCTGTCATCGAAACCTCCGTTTCTCTTCACCACTCAATTCCTTGCATTTTTCTCGTCTCCCATGCAAAAAACCAGCCCCAAATCCCCTCCGGATTGCCCTCTAGACCCCCCGTGTGACACCTCAAGCACCATGAATGTCCCCCCCTGGCACTCCTGCAATGCTGAAAAAAGCTCTTTAGGGGGGAGGTGCTAGTCTCCACTGGGGGGCCTCAGGGCCAAGCCATGCCAGCCCCCCCCTCACCCATGCACGTCGATAGGCAGACATTGCCTAGACGTGTGCATTGGGTGGGCATGGCATGCGACCCCAACGGGGGCGTCGCCGGCGGCATCGTCGGCATCGGTGGTGGGTCCCGTCCGTCCGAAAATCGAAAAAATGGGGACTGAGCCCCATGCTTGGGGGTTGCTCCCGGTAGCTCTTGTGCGCAGCGCAGCTTGTAAGTCGTAGTGCAAGGGTGGCAGGAAGCACGACCCGGGCATGGTGTGATGCCTCCAACGTCCCCCCCACGTTTGGGGCGTGCGCTGGTGGCCCTTGTGCTTGAGCGAAAGTTCGTGCAGGGGTTGCGAGCAGCACCGCCCGGATGTGCTGGGACGTGCGGCGTGCTGTACGCAGCATTGCCGCTGCTGCCCCGTTCTTGACGCTCGTGCGCATCTCCCCTAGCTAGCAGCAGCGTCGTGCTGCGTTGCTTGTTTTACGTTCTGTCGCGTCCTGCGGTGCTGGTGCGGCATCGCTCGATGTTTCCGCGAGCTAGACGGTCTCGACCGTCGGGCTGCGGTTCGTCGGGCCGTGCTGCTGCCAAGTGAACGCAACGGGCGTGTGAGTGGTGTTTGGATGGCGTGGGTTGGCAGGCTCCGTGCTCGCGCATCGAACTGTCGACGCCCCATCCGCTTCAGTCTACCCCAACGTGCCTTCGCGGCCTTGCGGGTGCGATCGGTATCCTGTGTTGCCTACCCATCGAAAGGAATGCGACGGTCTCGTCCGTCCCCCTCCGCCCCCAGCCCTCGCGGGTTGCGGGGTGGACGCCAGGCACGCCCCGTGTTCCCGGCAGGCCTCGCCCAGTCGCCTGGCTGCCTCGGCCCACGGTGCGCTGTGCCCGTTCTCTCGGATGCGGAACGTTACGCGCGGGCGCGGGGTCTGTCACGACAGGCTCCGTTCGCCCGACGCAACGCATTTTGTCCCTCGACGCGAACGACCGCCGTGCCCGTCTCGAGCCCGCGGCCTCAGGGCCCGTCGGGCGTCGTGCGGGCGTCGGCGTCGCGAAGGAACGCTACCTGGTTGATCCTGCCAGTAGTCATATGCTTGTCTCAAAGATTAAGCCATGCATGTGTAAGTATGAACTAATT
>CAKUJT010000479.1 GCA_934661765.1 uncultured Senegalimassilia sp. | reverse complement strand
TTGTAATAGCGAACTGTTACCGCTGAATCGAAATACAATCACGAAAACAACAGAAAAAAATCCTGTGCAGAACCTGGTAAAAACCTACCACACTGCACAGGATTTTTTCCGTAACAGAAGCTTCTGACGAAACCACCTGCTACAAAATTCACATATTTAAATTCACATTCCGATCTTATTTCTCAACCAGAAGAGATTTACCAGTCATTTCAGCAGGCTGTTCCATGCCCATAAGCTGGATCAGGGTCGGGATGATATCTGCAAGGCATCCGCCCTCACGAAGAGTGTATTTCGGATCTGCATTTACCAGGATAAATGGAACCGGGTTGGTAGTATGAGCGGTGTATGGCTCTCCTGTCTCATAGTCCACCAGCTGCTCAGCGTTACCGTGGTCAGCGCAGATGAACATCTGTCCGTCAACCTCTTTCAGAGCCTCTACAGCCTTTCCTACGCACTCATCAACTGCTTCCACAGCCTTGATAGCAGCTGCTTCCACACCTGTATGACCAACCATATCCGGGTTTGCAAAGTTGATGATGATCACATCGTATTTCTCAGATTTGATAGCAGCTACAAGCTTCTCGCAAACCTCCGGAGCGCTCATTTCTGGCTGAAGGTCATAGGTAGGAACTTTCGGAGATTTTACAAGGATTCTGTCCTCACCCTTATTTGGCTCCTCAACACCGCCGTTGAAGAAGAAGGTTACGTGAGCATATTTCTCAGTCTCAGCGATACGTGCCTGAGTCATATTGTGGGCTGCAAGGTACTCGCCGAAGGTATTGTGAAGCTGAACCTTGTGGAATGCAACCAGCTTGTTTCCGATGGTATCATCGTAATCTGTGAAGCAAACATAGGTAAGGTCCAGTCTCTTTTCTCTTGCAAAGCCTGTGAATGCGTCATCGCAGAATGCTCTGGTGATCTCACGGGCACGGTCAGGACGGAAGTTGAAGAATACAACAGAGTCCTTGTCAGAAACAACAGCAACTGGCTTGCCATCTTTCTCAATAACAGTAGGAAGAACGAACTCGTCTGTCTTGCCATTGTCATAGGAAGCCTGTACAGCCTCTGCTGCATCTGTTCCCTTAACGCCCTCGCCCTTGGTAAGTGCGTTGTAAGCAAGCTCTACACGATCCCAGCGGTTGTCACGGTCCATTGCATAGTAACGTCCGGAAACAACACCGATCTGGCCTACGCCAAGCTCATCCATCTTTGCCTGAAGCTGCTGGATATATCCTTTTCCGGAAGCCGGAGGTGTATCACGGCCATCCAGGAAGCAGTGTACATAAACTTTCTTAAGGCCCTCTTTCTTGGCAAGCTCAAGAAGTCCGAAAAGGTGTGTGATATGGCTGTGAACACCACCGTCGGAGAGAAGTCCCATAAAGTGGACTGCGGAATCGTTCTCCTTTGCATTTTTCATTGCTGCAAGAAGAGCTTCATTCTTGAAGAAATCGCCGTCCTGGATCTCTTTGGTGATTCTGGTAAGCTCCTGGTATACGATACGGCCTGCGCCCATGTTCATATGTCCTACCTCAGAGTTACCCAT
>CAKUJT010000478.1 GCA_934661765.1 uncultured Senegalimassilia sp. | reverse complement strand
TTGATATCTATAATTCCGCCTTCATTTACCTTCGGACGTACATAATGATTGCGCTCAGCAACAAGCGCCAGGGATGCAAACACATCCAGACCTGCAATTGCCTTGGCTGTACGCTGGATTCTTATCACTTCCTGGCCAACTTTATCACGGACATTGGAAAACAGCTCGTATTCCAGGGCATAAAGTTTATCCTCAGCGCCAAGGATCATATTTTCAAGGTTTTTCAACTCCTCGGTAATATAACGTTCTGCATTTGCAAGAGTCTGCTTACGGATGTAGTTCTCCGGCACAAGTTCTTTAAACGTATTGGTTACCTCAAGTGCATAACCGAATACACGGTTATATTTGATCTTCAGGGATTTAATTCCGGTACGCTCACGTTCCTTTGTTTCCAACTCTGTAAGCCATTTTTTTCCATCTGTGCGGGCACTGCGGAATTTATCCACATCTTCGTTAAAGCCTTCACGAATAATGCCTCCATCCTTCTGGGCAAGAGGCGGTTCATCTACAATGGCGCGCTTGATCAGGTCTGTAATGTCTTCAAGACTGTCCATGTCCTCGTAGATCTCTTTCAGAATCGGTGCCTGAAAGTCCCTGAGAACCTGTTTAATATAAGGAATCATTTCCAGAGAAGAAGCAAAAGCCACCATATCTCTCGGATTTGCAGATTTAAAACTGATACGGCTGACCAGACGCTCCAAATCATAAACTGGATTGAGATATTCCCGGATTTCATCACGAAGCATTGGCTTTTCATTTAATTCTTCCAGTGCTTCCAGTCTTCGGTTAATCTCTGCGGCATCAATCAGTGGCTGTTCCACAAAAGAGCGAAGGGTACGCGCTCCCATAGCTGTTTTTGTCTTATCCAACACCCAGAGAAGAGAACCTCTTTTCTGTTTTTCCCGAAGCGTTTCTACCAATTCCAGATTACGGCGGCTGGAACTGTCGATCAGCATATAACGTTCAGCCGTATATGGACGAATCGTAGTCATCTGGGAAAGAGCAGTCTTCTGCGTTTCCTTAAGATACAAAAACAGCGCTCCGGCAGCTATAATTCCACTGTCATAATCGCTGATTCCAAGACCTTCCAGATTGGTTACGTGAAAATGCTCTCTTAATTCTTTCCTGCAGGTATCATCATCGAAATACCAGGCATCCAGGGAAAAAATACAAATTCCAAGACGTTCCTTCAAATCATCTGTATCAACGCCACTCATAAAAAAGGAGTCGTTGCATATAATCTCAGCCGGACTGAATTTGTTTATTTCATCAACCAACTTCTGACCTGACGGAACTTCTGTAAGGAAACAGTCACCTGTGGTAATATCCGCTATTGCACAACCAAAGCGGTCTGCTATGGAGACAATTGACATCAAATAGTTATTCTTGGATTCATCCAAAGAAGTTGCATCCAAAGTAGTTCCGGGAGTAACCACACGGATAACAGCACGTTTTACAAGTCCTTTTGCTTTCTTAGGATCCTCCACCTGCTCACAGATTGCAACCTTATGCCCACGCTCGATCAGACGGTTGATATAAGTATCTG
>CAKUJT010000477.1 GCA_934661765.1 uncultured Senegalimassilia sp. | reverse complement strand
TTTGCATCTACCATACCGCCCCATACACAATCATCGAACTGAAGATTTCTGCATCCTGCCGCATAAATCTCCTGAACGAATTCTCCATAAGCTTTGATGACATCATCTGCAAATGCTTCTTCTGAGCCATAGATTTTTAAAGTCGTAGCAAGAAGCTGCGCTCCGGTGAAATAAGCATAGAACTGTCCCGGTGAAGGGATGGTCTGTTTTGCAACTGTATTTTCATCTTCCAATGCTTTTACATATTTAAAATGTTCTACAAACGGGTGATTCTTTACAGAAATCTTTCCTGTCATATAGGTATCATCAATCATGGCTGCTTCTGCGTCAAATGTTGTATTTCCCTCTACTGTCTTCTGGTGCTCGATGCCTTCAAATCCCCACATAAAGTCAAGATGCCAAGTGGATCTTCTGAACTCTCCGTCTGTGATAACATGGTAGCCAAGTCCCTTGATTTTATTTACTAAATCAACGATACACTCGTCTTCTACTTTTGTCAGATCAGCCTGTGTAATTTTTCCCTCTTCAAAATCTTTTCTTGCATCTTTTAATCTCTGTGGTCTTAAAAAACTTCCTACAAAATCATATCGAAATGATGTCTTCATAATTATTATCTCCTAAATTTTAATAAACCTATCGTAATTTTAAACTTGTGTTGCGATAGATTTATTGTAATTTATTTCAAATGTTTTGTATAATAGCTAAAAATATCTGTTTGTTATAACTTTAAATTATGGCAGGATTTATGTTTTTAGGAATGGCTTACGGAATATATATGAATGAATCTGGATTTTCTTTCATATTTACTGGGGCGCTTCTGCAACTTTCGGTGGCATCATCGGTTCTTTACTCCCCATTAATACAGAAGGTATCAGCTTTGTCATGACTGCTATGTTCGTCGTTATCTTCATGAATCAGTGGCTGAAAGAAAAGAATCATACATCTTCATTACTTGGACTTGGAATTTCTTTTCTCTGTCTCCTTGTATTCGGACCGGACTCTTTTATGATTCCGACCATGATTTTGATTATCGTCTCATTGACATTATTACACAAAAAGCTTGATATCCCGGATCAAAAAAACTACTCGCGACATCATTTCGACAAATGTGCTTCTGAAAAAATGAAGTAGCAATAAAAAACACAGGAGGTTTGCTAACATGACATTAGCTCAACAAATCATCACTATCGGACTTTGTGTACTTGGAACAATGACTACACGTTTCCTGCCTTTTCTTGTATTTCGTGAAAACCGGGAAACTCCTAAGTTCATTCAATATGTTGGAAAATTTCTTCCATCCGCAGTTTTCGGCATGCTGGTCGTTTACTGTCTGAGAAATGTAAATGTATTGCAAGGTACACATGGAATTCCAGAATTCATTCCCATTCTCGTTACTGCCGGACTTCATATCTGGAAACGTCAGATGCTAGTATCAATTGCAGGAGGAACCATCTGCTATATATTATTGCTACATTTTTGTTAAAAGGCCTATGCATCAAAATCAGCCACAAATTCACCTTCCGGTGTTTTCATTTTCAGGATTCCAAG
>CAKUJT010000476.1 GCA_934661765.1 uncultured Senegalimassilia sp. | reverse complement strand
CCTGTTTCCTGTGCAATTTCTTCTGTTAAATGCCCGATGATATCCCATGGTTTTACGATTCGTGGCATCATTTCTTCTGGAATACCAAGAAGATCAAGCTGTTCTTTCGACCAGCATTTCTCTTCTACTTTATATCCAAGTCCCCATCCAGACATTGTTCCCCAGTCAATAAACATATCTTTTGCAGAAAGACCTGCAAGATGTGCCAGTACATAAGGGGCATCATGAATAAACTTCGCGCCGTTTTCTTTAAATCCTTCTATATTTTTTAAGAACCAGCGGGCAAACATAGCAGGGAACATACAGTTTGCTTCCGGATTACCTGTTTCTTTTCCAAAAATATCTAAATCCCAGCTATTTACGAGATCCACATCATCCTTTGTACGTGAATCAAGATAATTAATATATGGTGTGATCGCATTACCGTCTTTATCTACACCGCAGATACCACAGATAATACCATCTCCCATAATCGACTTGATCTTTGTCACATCCAGTCCTTTTTCCTTCATCAAAGAAGCACATTCCTTCATTCCTTTGATTGTGAGTGCCAGATACTCATCCACGTCCATACTTACCCATCCCGGCTCCGGATAAGTTAATGTTGTTGGTGCGGAAGAAGATACGATACAATTCATATTCTCATCATATACCGCTACTTTTACACTCTGCGTTCCTGCATCAAATCCAAGATAATACTGACTCATTTTTCAATTCCTCCATTCTTTTACTATGTACTCTCGGAATCTTTTTGTCCTTGATTTTACAAAAAGCTCTGAAAATACATTACGAAAAACACAATACATTCTCTCCAAATAATAAAGTTTGAACAGGGAAGGAAACTTTAGCTTTTTTAACCCATAAAAAATACCCCGATAGAAATATTATCGGGGTTAAGCTACACTTTTAAACGAACTGATATAATATTATGCGTCAGAGTCCACATCATGTAATTCTATCCTTGATTCTATCCTTTACCTGATGCTTCATTCAATACAATAAAAATACTATAAAAACCGCTCTCTTCTCATTCTTCTCTCATCCAGACTGTACTGTCGGCTTCGGACTCTCACCGAATCATGCCAATGGCTCGCGGGCTTATGTTAGCAGATTCGTTCACTCATAAAGAGAGGCTTCATCTGAAACAAATACCGCCGGTAGGGAATCACACCCATCCCCGAAGATTCTGTATTTATTTACCCGTTTATTATAACGCATTATGGATATGGATTCAAGATAAATTTAATCATTCTGGCTCTGCCGCTTGGATTGATCTTTGCCAGAATACTTACAGACAAAACCTTTCGGTGTTGTACCTGATCGGATCGCACTATATTTTTCTGCTTCTATTTCTATTGTTCCTTACATAGAGTATCGCCATCGCTGCCGCTGCAATTCCCCAGGATATCGGATAAGATAATGCTACTTTATCCGGAGAAGGATTCTTTGCCATAAGCGCAAATAATGCAACGATCCGGAAGCCGCAGAAACTGATCACCGTTACGATCATTGGCAGAAAGGCCTTTCCAAAGCCTCTTAAATTACTGCTGAA
>CAKUJT010000475.1 GCA_934661765.1 uncultured Senegalimassilia sp. | reverse complement strand
GCGGGATGTTCTTTTCTTCTGTTCCGGTGAAACTCTTGCGTCTGTATTTCATACGAATTCCCTCCCTGCTGTGCGAGATATATGGCGGATGGCGACAAAAGTCGAACGGTTTTTATAAAGGCCCGGCTGCGCTTTCGCGAATCCGCCCGCCGAATCGCAGTTTTTTTACACACATCGCTCCCATCGGAATCCTGCAAATCTTCGAAGCCCCGGAGGGGAGAGTTCTGCGGAACGAAGCGCACTCCCGGCAGTCCGAAGCCCACGCCACAGCAAAATCATCGGTCGGCAGGTGTTCCACGCTCGGATTTTTGTGGACATATCCGTGCGTCTGAATGATCTCGTCGCACCCGGCATACCGGATCTCCGCGCCCTTTGAACCCCGCCGCTGATCTGAATCTCCGCCATCCCGAACGTCCCTCTGGACCAGGCGGCATACGACGGCGAAACCCGCCGTCCCTCCCGCCTGCCTTTCGCGCGCCGGTATTCTCCGACGGCCTAATACTCGTCTCCCTGCCACAAATACCCGTCCTGGCGGATGTGCCAGGTCTCTCCTTCGAATTCCAGCACGCCCTCGAACATGCTGGGCGTTACATAGGCGCGCAGGTTGTACTGCGCGGCTTCGTCGCCCAGCAGCAGCGAAGTGTCTGCGGAAAACCGGCCCGTCCGGCAGCAATGGGCGTGCTCCCGGTAATAGAGCTTGCGCAGCAACAGCTTCGCCTGATCCGCGCGGGGCAAGGGATAGCGCTCGCCTTCATTCGTGAACACCAGATACCCCCACATTTCAGGCATATGTATGTCGATCACCCCGGTGGGAGCCCAAACCCAGTTGTGCTCCGGCAGCGGCGCGCCCGTCGCTTCATCTGTGCGCTTGACATAGCGCCCGTCCCGCACCTCCACATCCCATTCCACGCGCGAGAAGTTCATTCTCCAGATTTCACCCGGTTCCGGAGCGAAGCGCTTGGGATAGCATTCGTCCTTTCCACATTCGCGAAGGGAAAACCATGGGATTTTGATTTCCAACGACCAGCCTCTGTTCTGCGCCGTGGGATCGTTCAGGGCTCCGTCGATTTTGACGGCGGACTCCAAGCCACGAATGTCCCAGCCGATGATGCGCCGCACGCAGTCGCGCTGCGGCTTTTCCATCAGCAGATCCCATACGGCGTTGGCCGCGTTCATCTCCAGTTCGTAGTATCGATGCGAGGTGCCCTGAGGCGCCAGAAAGACCTCGAAGTCGTTGTCGATATAGATCAGTTCGTCGCGATTCTGCACCGTTGCCCAAATTGTGTCGTCCCACAGCTGCGCGCCCACGTACAGCGCTTCGTCGTCCCACAGCAGCTTTACTCTGGTCTGCTTGGCGGGACGAGGCCGGGCGTCGCCTTCAATATCGTGAAAGTCCTCTATCCACTGCGCGTCCTTCCAGAACGGCTTATCCAGATTCCCATCCAGACAACCGATGCGACCGACGGCGCGACGGCAGTAACAGGTGGAAACGGCTATGCGTTCACCGCAGAGGGCTATTCAGCCGCGGCAGACGCCGGACTTTCGTCAGGCTCCGCTC
>CAKUJT010000474.1 GCA_934661765.1 uncultured Senegalimassilia sp. | reverse complement strand
AGAATTGCCCGAAGCCAGACGCTTTCCCAAAAGGAAACTCAGTGGATGAAGGCGGTGTTGCTTTCCGGCAGCGGCACCGGGAAAATCATCCTCAAGCATATTCTGCCCAACATTCTGGGGCCAATTTTGGTCACTTCCGTGTTGGACATTGGCACTATGATGATGGAGCTGGCGGCTCTCAGCTTCTTAGGGTTGGGGGCCAAGCCTCCCATTCCTGAATGGGGCAGCATGATGAGCGACACCCGGAGCCTCATGACCACTTCTCCCTGGATCACTTTCAGCCCCGGCATTGCCATTTTCATCTCGGTGATGATCTTCAATCTTCTGGGCGATACCATCCGGGACTACGCGGACCCCAAGAGCCGGAGGTAATCAATGGAGAAACTACTGAAATACGATCATGTGGATATTTCCTACCTGGGTCAGCCCGCCATCCGGGATGTGAGCGTTACCCTGGCTCCCGGTGAGATTCTGGGCATCGTGGGCGAAAGCGGCAGCGGCAAGAGTACCCTCATCAAGGCGGCCATGGGGCTGCTGGGAAGCGAGGGCTGTGTCACCCGGGGAGATATCTGGTACAAGGGGAAAAACCTTCCTGATTTGACCCCGAAAGAGCTCCGCAAGCTCAACGGCCCGGAGCTGGGCTACATTTTCCAGAGCTCCGGCAGTGCCTTCTGTCCCATCCGGACTGTTGGCGCACAGCTGTACGAAACAATGAAGGAACATGGAAAAATTTCCAAGGCGGATTTTGAAGACAAGGCAATGGAACTTCTCGGAAAGCTGGGGTTTGACGACGGGAAGCGCATTCTCACCAGCTACCCCTTTGAGCTGTCCGGGGGGATGCAGCAGCGTGTGGGCATTGCGGCGGCCATGCTCCTGAATCCCTGTATTCTGCTTGCGGACGAACCCACCTCCGCCCTGGATGTGACCATCCAGAAGCAGGTGGTAGAGGAAATGCGAATGGTGCGGGATACCTTCGGAACGGCCATTGTGCTGGTTGCCCACAATTTGGGGGTCATCGGCGCTATGGCGGATAATGTACTGGTGCTGAAAGACGGCGTGTGCGTGGAGTATGGAAAGACCCAAGAGGTTCTGTCCAACCCCCAGGCGGACTATACCAAGGCACTGCTGGCCGCCGTGCCCCGGCTGCGGAGGTGAAAGCATGGAACCGATTCTGAAAGTAGAAAATCTCACGAAAATCTTTTCCCGGCAGGGGCAGGCGGATTTTACCGCCGTCAACGGCATTTCCTTTGAGCTGTTTCCCGGAGAGTGTCTGGCCATCATCGGGGAAAGCGGCAGCGGCAAAACCACCGCTGTGAATATGATCTCCCGTCTGATAGATGTATCCTCCGGGCAAATTACCTTGAACGGCCAGGACATCACCCATTTGAGGGGGAAGAATCTGCATCAGGTTTACAAGACCATGCAGATGGTTTTCCAGACCCCGACAGATTCCTTTGACCCCCGCCGCACCCTAGGAGACGGCATTGGGGAAAGCCTGCGAAACGCTGGCGTATCCAAGCAGGAGGTCCGGGAACGGGTTGAAGCGCTGCTGGAAAAATGTGGCCT
>CAKUJT010000473.1 GCA_934661765.1 uncultured Senegalimassilia sp. | reverse complement strand
GACTGGTCTCACTGCGCAGGAAACCCTCCTTATCCGCGTCCAGGATGGCAACCAGGCTCACCTCCGGCAAGTCCAGACCCTCACGCAGGAGGTTAATGCCCACGAGAACATCGAATTTCGCCATCCGCAGATCCCGGATGATCTCCATGCGCTCCATGGCCCCGATGTCCGAGTGCATGTAGCGCACCTTGATGCCCGCCTTTTGCAGGTAAACCGTCAAATCCTCTGCCATTTTCTTGGTCAGGGTGGTCACCAGCACCCGTTCGTTCCGGGCAGAGCGGGCGTTAATTTCTCCGATCAGGTCGTCAATCTGCCCCTCGATGGGACGAACCTCCACCTCCGGATCCAGAAGTCCGGTTGGCCGGATTACCTGCTCCACAATCTGGCCGGAGCGGGTGCGCTCATAGTCGGCGGGGGTCGCGGATACATAAATCACCTGGTTGATCTTCTGCTCAAACTCCGGGAAGTTCAGAGGCCGGTTATCATAGGCCGAGGGCAGCCGGAAGCCGTAATTCACCAAGGCATCCTTCCGGCTCCGGTCACCGGCGTACATGGCCCGGCACTGGGGCAGGGTCACATGGCTTTCATCGATGAACATGAGGAAATCCTTGGGAAAATAATCCAAAAGCGTGGTAGGCGGCGTGCCCGGTGCCCGACCCTGAATCACCCGGGAATAGTTCTCGATTCCGCTGCAAAAGCCGATTTCCGTCAACATTTCCAGATCGTAGGCAGTACGCTGAGCAATTCGTTGGGCCTCGATCAGCTTGTCGTGGGCTCGGAAGAAGGCCACCTGGTCGTCGCACTCCCGCTGAATTTCCAGCATTGCTCGGTGAAGCTTTTCCTTGGAGGCCACATAGTGGCTGGCGGGATAGATGGCCACATGCTCCACAAACCGCTCGGCAATGCCGGAAACCGCATTGATTTCGCTGATCCGGTCAATTTCGTCCCCAAAGAACTCCACCCGGATGGCACGTCCCGACCAGTAGGCCGGATAAATCTCCAGGGTGTCCCCCCGGAGACGGAACTTGTTCCGGGAGAAATCCAGGTCGTTTCGCTCGTAGCGGATTTCCGTCAGCTTCTTGAGCACCTCGTCCAGGGGATACTCCTGGCCTACCCGGAGGGAGATCACCATGCTTTTATAGTCGATGGGGTCGCCCAGACCATACAGGCAGCTAACGGAGCTGACCACGATCACGTCCCGCCGCTCAAAGAGGGCGGAAGTGGCGCTGTGGCGCAGCCGGTCGATCTCCTCGTTCACCGAAGAATCCTTCTCGATGTAGGTATCCGTGTGAGCGATGTAGGCCTCAGGCTGATAGTAATCGTAATAGGAAATAAAATATTCTACCGCGTTTTCCGGAAAAAACTCCCGGAACTCGCTGCAAAGCTGAGCTGCCAGGGTCTTGTTGTGAGCCAGCACGAGAGTGGGACGATTCACCTTCTCAATGACGGAGGCCATGGTGAAGGTCTTGCCGGAGCCGGTAACGCCCAGCAGGGTCTGCTCATGCAGTCCCCAGTTGACGCCGTTCACCAGCTTTTCAATGGCCTCCGGCTGATCGCCGGAGGGCTT
>CAKUJT010000472.1 GCA_934661765.1 uncultured Senegalimassilia sp. | reverse complement strand
AGACAAAAATAGTCTAAAATTGTTTAGAAACTATTGACAGTTGGGTCTAATCATGGTAAAAAAGGATTGCGCCTCTCGCTCAAAAGGGGGGGTACAGATAAATATATGGAAGGATAACGGAGCAAAATGAAACTTCAAGGAATAAGAAAAGGTATGGCTTTGAGTTTGGCGATCCTGATGCTTTTTCTCACGCTGGGAAGCGGGACTGCCGTATGGGCAGGGGAAGCGACAGGCTCATCAACACTTGAGCAGCATTTAGAAAAAGGATATGTAACGCAGCAGGATCTGCGAAGTGCACCGTACAATGTAGAAACGGAAGATGCAGCGATTCCTGCAAAGTATTTTGAGTTCGTTTGCGTTAATCATCATGCAGACGGTTCGGCCTGTACAGATCTGCAGACAGATTCCATTTCTTCGATCAAAGGCGGCAGACTACGTAACAATGTGCCACTGACCTTGCAGAATAAATCGGGGGATGTGAGACACACCTTCAGCCGTGCTCATATCGGAAATACTGCCGTTTATTTCGTGGGAACGCTTACGATCCATGAAGATGACGGCACCGAGCAGGAGTATATTTACTATACCACCGATAAAAACGTTACAAACAAGACGGTATATCCGGTTTTAAAAAGCGGTGATAAAATCACGCTGGAATACACCCACGGCAAAGATCATACCGTGGAATACCAGTTTAAGGATTCTGATGGCAATGTGACGAGCGAAGGTCCGGACGGTTGGAGCCTGGATCAGGTCTTCGGAGCCGACCGCCCGCTGGAAGTGGTTAACGGCCATAGTTACAGCGATACGGTGACGATACCGCGGGGATATAAGGCGACCGTGACCGTCACGAAAAAAAGCAACAAAACAGTTCGCTATACTTCTAAGCTTGGTGAAATGATGTCGTATCAGCGAAATGAGAATAGTATTTTTCTGGCAGAAGGAAGCCCGAAGTCTATAAAACTTTCGGATTTCATTTCGCTCGATAATATTACAGGCGATGATGTGGTGACACTGCAGTATGAGAAGATCGATCAGTTTACCTTTGATGCATCGGAATGGGCGAAGACCGTGTATGCGAATACAAGAATGGTCGTTTATGACGATAATAATAAAGAGGCCTTTGGAAACATTAGACCGGATCTGTGCCGAAAGACCTTTTCTGCCCAGGATCACAGCTTCTCCTGGGACTTTTGGGGTTGGACGGCGGGTCGGGTCACCTGGGAACTGGATCAGCTGCAGATCAACGGAGAGCCGGTAACGGTGCCGATGGTAGATGTAACAAGCGATAAAACAGTAACAGAAACCACGACACTTTCTACGGGGACGAAAATCACGATCAGTGTGACTTCCAACCGAGGTGATAATGGAAGCTCGGCTACCCGAAGATATCGTATGGATGTGGAGAACTGCTATGAAAACCTGACTGTCAGCGCAGGCAACCTGGTCGGTCATTATCACAAGGAGCTGGTATTCAAGCACCTGAATGGAGTGAGCGATCCGAAGTACTACAAAACAGAAAACGGGCAGGGGAACTGGATCGATTTAAAACCAGGCTCGCTTGTTGAAAG
>CAKUJT010000471.1 GCA_934661765.1 uncultured Senegalimassilia sp. | reverse complement strand
CAGCAAGTGCATGCGGAGAGACCTCAAAAATATCAGCCAGTGCATTCAGATAGTTCTCTTTTGGACTACGGGCACCTTTTTCATACTGTGCAATACGGACATCAGCCTGTGATTCACTGAATCCGAGCTGTTGCCCTAAATATTTCTGCGTGAATCCACGCAGAAGTCGGAAATGGTGGATTCTTTCTCCTATTGCCATAGTTTTACATCTCCTGTCTTTTTCTTGATAGGTTGAGTATAGCATATCTGTATAGTACAGACAAGAAAAACCATACAAAAAAGTATAGAATTTCACACTGAAAGCACTTGACCAATACAAAAAAGTATAGTATCATACAAACTATACAGAAATGTATAGTGACAAACAAAGGAGGGATTTACAATGAGTAAAATGTTTATGAATGTAAAAGAGGTCATGGAAATCCTCGAAGTCTCAGAATCCTACGCTTATAAGCTGATGAAGCGACTCAACAGAGAATTACAGGCAATGGGCTGTCAGACAATCGCTGGAAAAGTTGACCGCAAATATTTTTACGAACAGTTCTACGGAACCAGATCAAATGATGGGAGGAATTAGGAATGGCAATTTACAAGAACAACAATGGCACCTGGTATGTAATGATCCGCTATCAGGACTGGACAGGTGCAAGAAAGCAAAAATGTAAAAGAGGATTTGCTACAAAAAAAGAGGCAGCGGACTGGGAATTACAGTTTAAGCTGCAGAAAAAAGCAAGTCTGGATATGACAATGGAAAGTTTCTGTGCTTTGTATGAAGAGGATGTAAGACCATCTCTGAAACAGAGTACCTGGCTTACCAAAGAAAATATTATCCAGAAAAAGATTCTGCCTTATCTGGGACAGCGGAAAGTGTCGGAAATCACAGCCAAAGATGTGATGGACTGGCATAACCAGATGAGAAAACTAAAAACAAAGACGGGGAAATATTTGTCTTCGACGTATCTGAAAACGATACATGGACAGTTAAGTACCATTTTTAATCATGCAGTGAAATATTATGATCTCAGTATCAATCCAGCGAGAAAAGCTGGAGCATTAGGAACAGAGGAAGGAAAGGAAATGCTGTTCTGGACAAAAGAAGAATATAAACTTTTTGCAGAAGAAATGATGGATAAGCCTCTTTCATACTATGCGTTTCAGCTACTCTACTGGTGCGGAATACGGTCAGGAGAACTTCTGGCTTTAACTCCGGCGGATTTTAATTTTAAAAAGAAAACGCTGCGAATCAATAAGTCCTATCAGCGGTTACAGGGAAAAGATATAATCACGACACCGAAAACGAAAAACAGTATCAGGACAGTTGTGATGCCACAGTTTCTATGTGATGAAATGCAGGATTGCCTGAAATTATATTACAGTTTAAAACCTGATGACCGTATTTTTCCTGTGACAAAATATTACCTGAACCATGAGATGGAAAGGGGATGCAAAGCATGCGGTGTCAAGAAAATCCGTGTTCATGATCTTAGGCACAGCCATGTATCTTTACTGATCAATATGGGATATACAGCTCTGGCAATTGGAAAAAGAGTTGGTCATTCAGCAGAAAAGAT
>CAKUJT010000470.1 GCA_934661765.1 uncultured Senegalimassilia sp. | reverse complement strand
AACAGACGAAAAAAGAAATAATACCATATCCCATCTGCTCTGTAGTCGCTGTGTTTAAGATGCTCATCCGCATCTTAGACACGCTCCGAAGCCGCATCTGGGATATGGTATTATTTCTTTTTTCTGTGTTTTGGCTCCAGAAGGAATGAATACAATAGTCTTTGGTGGAGAAGGGGGAAGAGGTCAGGAGACTACTGATTATTCGGAAGATGTATCGTCAGATTCATTAGGGGAAACAGACGAAAAAAGAAATAATACCATATCCCATCTGCTCTGTAGTCGCTGTGTTTAAGATGCTCATCCGCATCTTAAACACGCTCCGAAGCCGCATCTGGGATATGGTATTATTTCTTTTTTCTGTGTTTTGGTTCCAGAAGGAATGAATGCAATAGTCTTTGGGAGGGATAAGGGGGAGAGGTCAGAAGACTACTGCTTACTCGAAAGGGTATATCGTCAGAAGATTATTTTCTCGCTCTTAATGAGTAATAAAGAGAAAGGGCTTGTCATTTTACAAAAAAGTAAAGAAATCGCCTTTATATTTATCGCATATTCTAACTCAAGAATGTCTCGGCATTCTTGCTGCGAGATGTGCATCATGCAACGTATGACACGCATTGATAAAAACGATATATTGCGACAATATAATGTCAAATTCATCATGTGCAGTAATAGAGCTTGCGGTATCATTTTATTATCAGTGACAGCATTGCGGAGACAATATCAGAATAAGCCACGACCTTCTGACCTCGCCCCTTCTCTCCCCCAAAGACTATTTCATTCATTCCATGTGGTACCAACACACAGAAAATAAAAATAATAGACCATTGCAAATATAATGTGAGAGCAGGTAAATAAAATTCCATGATAGAGATATTTTCCGAGCAAGCAGAAGACTTCTGCCCTCTCCCCCTCTCTCCCCAAAAACAATTGAATTCATTCACGTGGAGCCAACAAGCAGAAAATAAAAAGAATAGACCATAACAAATGTAATGTGAGAGCAAGTAAAAATGCCGAACAGGCATTTTCTACGCAGTGATATCTTTACATTTGTTATGGTCTATTCTTTTTATTTTCGTCTGTTCCCTAATGAATTAAATAGCAAGAATTTTCTTTGCATTCTCCACCCGTTCTTTTGTTGGTGGGTCAATTCCTTCTAGTGGATAATCTAGTCCAAGTTCCTTCCATTTGTAAATTCCCATCGTATGATAAGGTAGTATTTCAACTTTTTCTACGTTATTAAGGGAGTGAATGAAATCAGCTAATCTTGTTAAATATTCATCTTTATCGCTTCGTTCCGGGACAAGGACATGGCGAATCCAAATCGGTTTTTTAACATCGGAAAGATAGCGAATCATATCAAGAATATTTTCGTTACTGCGGCCAGTTAAAACTTTGTGGCATTCGGTATCGATGTGTTTGATATCTACTAATAACAAGTCAGTGTATTTCATCAATTCCTGAAATTTAGAAAAGAAAGGTTCTTTTCTTGTAAAAGGTCCACCAGCTGTATCAATAACGGTGTGGATTCCTTTTTCTTTTGCCTTTTTAAAAAATTCTAACAAAAAATCAATCTGTAATAA
>CAKUJT010000469.1 GCA_934661765.1 uncultured Senegalimassilia sp. | reverse complement strand
GGAATGGCAATCAGCAGAAATATTGTGAACCTGATGAATGGTAATATTAAAGTGGAAAGCACCTTACATAAGGGAACTAAAATTACAGTAACAATTTATCTGGAACTTCAGGAAAAAGAAAAAGAACAGGACAGAAATCTGATGAATCTGCCTGTTCTGGTTGTGGATGATGATAAGACATGCTGTGAAAGTACAGTTGCCACATTGAAGGAGATTGGGATTACAGGTGAATGGGTCCTCTCCGGCAGAGAAGCCGTTGAGCGCTGTTATGCACGTCATGAGCTAAAAAATGATTACTTTGCTGTTATTTTAGATTGGAAAATGCCGGATATGGACGGAATTGAAACAGCCAGACAGATCCGGAAACGGATAGGGAAAGAGATTACCATTATTGTACTGACATCTTATGAATTCAGCGAGATCGAAGAAGAAGCAAAGGCTGCAGGCGTAGATGCTTTTATTGCAAAACCGCTGTTCCGTTCCCGTTTGACGGCTACATTGCGGCAGTTTACTTCTGGCAGAAAAGAAAAAACAGCAAGAAATTATCTGGATGAGCTGTCTGAAGCAGATTACACAGGAAAAAGAATTCTGCTGGTCGAGGATAATGAGTTAAACAGAGAAATTGCTGTTGAAATTCTGCAGATGACAGGGGCGGAAGTGGAAACGGCAGAAAATGGAAAAATTGCAGTTGAAAAAGTGGAGGCTTCTCCGAAAGGCTTGTATGATCTTGTTTTTATGGACATCCAAATGCCTGTCATGAATGGGTATGAGGCAACCGCAGCAATCAGGAGCCTTCCGGGTGAACAGGGAAAACTGCCGATTGTTGCCATGACGGCCAATGCTTTTGCAGAAGACGTACAGCTGGCCAAAAACACAGGCATGAACGGACATATTGCGAAACCGCTGGATATGAATAAGCTGAATGATGTTCTGGAAAACTGGCTGTAATGGACTCCCAGGTGTGTGATGGAAGCCCTGAAATAATTTGGAGAGCGCTATATGAAAAAGTTTAAGATAAATGTACAGAGACATATCTGCATTTTATTATGCCTTGTTTTATATATTACTGTGCTTCCCTTCTATGTATCAGCAGAGGAAGCAAAAAACCGGACAGTCAGAGTAGGCTGGTATGAAGGAACCTATAATACCACAGGATCAGACGGTAAGAAGAGAGGATACAGTTACGAATATCAGCAGGCAGTAGCTGCGCATACAGGATGGAAGTATGAATATGTGGATGGAAGCTGGGCAGAACTGATGAACATGCTGAAGCGTGGAGAAATCGATCTGATGGGAGGTATCTCCTATGCAGAGGAACGTTCCACTTCCATGCTCTTTTCAGAACTTCCTATGGGCGAGGATAAATATTATCTTTATGTAAATCCTTCTGATACAGATATCTCAGCTTCAGATCTGTCTATATTGAATGGGAAGAGAATCGGGGTGGTGCCGGATACACTTTCTGCCAGACGGTTCTGTGAGTGGAAGAAAAGCCATGGAGTAGACACGCAGCATGTTGATATTACCAGCACAGATGATGCCCGTCAGAAAATGCAAAATCAGGAAATTGACGGATTTGTT
>CAKUJT010000468.1 GCA_934661765.1 uncultured Senegalimassilia sp. | reverse complement strand
TATGCAGTACTTAATAAGGTGATGAACCGTATTATTAATGAAGTTAAGGGCGTAAACCGCGTATTCTATGATCTTACCAGTAAGCCGCCTGGAACGATTGAGTTTGAGTAAACAAAAATGCTTAGTAAACCAAGCGTTTATGCGGGTTTGCAGCACTTTTGAAAGTCTTTTGATAACAATTTGATAACAGTTGCATGAGAGCCATTATTCTTGTAATCCGGTGGTTTTCGGGTTAGGGAATGATTGACAGGTGGTTGTGCAACAAAGAAATCCATATTATAAACGAAGCCCTTAGCTGTGGATAAAAACTCATAGCTAAGGGCTTTTTGTCGTTTTTATTCATGACAATAGAATACTCGCAGAGCGTGTATTCTATTGTTTATCTGGTTTGAGTTGGTCTTGAAATGTTTCGACCAGAGCATGTTCCAGTTGCAGAACTCCTCTGACATGGATATGAGTTTTGAAGCCTTTACCGAACTGTATATCCGGGATATGAAAAGCCGTTTGAAGGAGAACACATGGATGACAAAGGAACATATCATCCGCACAAAGATATTACCTTATTTCGGCAAGCTGAAAATCAGTGAGATTTCCACAAAAGAGGTTATCGCATGGCAGAATGAGATGCTTGCCTATCGGGACGAAAAGAAAAAGCCATACTCACAGACCTATCTGAAAACACTGCACAATCAGTTGTCCGCTATCTTCAATCATGCGATGCGGTATTATGAGCTGCGTTCCAATCCAGCCGCCATAGCGGGAAATATGGGAAGTGAGGAACACAAGGAAATGCTCTACTGGTGCGGTATCCGAGAAGGAGAGCTACTGGCATTGACCGCCGCCGACTTCGATTTTGAGAAAGAAACCGTCAGAATCAACAAGTCCTATCAGCGGTTACACGGCGAAGATGTGATTACCACACCGAAAACAAAGAAAAGTAACCGCATCATTAAAATGCCGAAGTTCCTCTGTGAAGAAATGCGGGAGTATTTGCAGATGCTTTACGGATTGAAGAAGGAAGACCGAATCTTTACAGTCACAAAAAGTTATCTTTATCACGAGATGGACAGAGGTGCGAAAGCCGCAGGCGTAAAGCGTATCCGTATCCATGATTTAAGACACAGCCACATCAGCCTGCTGATTGATATGGGATTTTCAGCAGTGGCGATTGCAGACCGTGTGGGGCATGAAAGCATTGACATCACTTACCAGTACGCTCATCTGTTTCCGTCAAAGCAGACGGAAATGGCAGATAGATTAGACGATTTAGGGAAAGGAGAATTTGAAAATGTCGGCTAAGAACAGAGATAACAAAAAACGTTGGAGAAATATCACAGTCGGTTTTCGGGTATCGCCTGAAGAAAATGAACTCATCAACAAGGTAGTTGCCTTATCGGGACTGCCGAAGCAGGAATATTGCTACCGCCGTTGTCTGAATCAGGATATAGTGGTGCAGGGTAATCCGAGAGTATACAAGGCACTCAAAATTACGGAGCAGTTAAAGGCAATGGTCCTATGTCAAGATTTAGTACAAGTTAAAATGAGAAATTCCCCCCCATTTTAACCTGCCAAAAGCTCCGCCTC
>CAKUJT010000467.1 GCA_934661765.1 uncultured Senegalimassilia sp. | reverse complement strand
GCGATGAGCGCCTCCACCATATCGATGATCTCCTGCTTGCTGTGCACATCGAGCTTCGTGTAGATGTGGCGGATGTGCATCTTGAGCGTGTTACGCGAGATGACCAGCTCCTGCTCCATGAACGGCATATTGCGGCCATGGGCGATAAGGCCCAGAACCTCGCGCTCGCGCGCCGTCAGGCGATACGTGCGCGCAATGGTGTCGCAAGGGATGGAAACCGGGTCGACGGGCGCCTGCCCGGGCTGCAATGATGCGCTATCGGGCATGAACGGCACCGGCACCTGAGGGGAAACCGTCGCGCAGCCCGAACCGGGCACTGCCACCGCCTGCGCGGAATGCGAAACGGTCCCGCTCCCGGCAGCCTGCTCCCCTGCTTGCAAGGCGGATTGCGCGTCTGCGGCGTCATCGGAGACGTCGCAGACGCTCGCAGCGGAGCCTGCCGGCAGGCCATCGTCGCAGCTCTCCCCAAGGGAAGCCGCCGCGCCCGCAGATCCGCCTTCGTATTCCGAGACATCGCCGGCACTGGCAAAAGGCGCCTGCAGGCCGGGAAATTTCAACAGCACCACCAAAAGCACCATGTACACGAACACCATGAGCTGCTCGCTGGCGAACAGCGCCTCGGAAGGCGTTGCAGCCAACAACACGCCGGCGGCCACCACCAACGTGCCGAGCAGATGACCTGCCGTGGCGGCGAGCCGCATGGCCGCCGACGCCACGAGCGTCTCGATGCTGTTGCGCGCCGCCCATACCACCAGCGCCCACGACACCACCTCGAACAGCGCTGTGCCCAGCCCGCACATGACCTGCTCAAGGCCCGGCAGCACCCATGCGACCGAAGGAGCCAGCAAGATGCCCACCGCGGTGCACAGCAAAGCGCCGTAGAACACGTGCTCGACGCGCAGCCCGCGCCAGGCGAGGGCGACAGCCAACAGCACGATGAGCGCCGCGAACGATACGGGGTCGCCATGGGAATCGCCGCCGGTGAAGCCGTTGCGCAAAAAGCCCAGCATCATGGCGGAGAACACCAGCGTGATGATGAAACCCGGGGTCACCACCTTCGCCATGGGGCGCTTGACCACGCCAGGCACGGACAGCGCGGCGAGGACCGGCGGTCGCTTTTCAGGCCCGAGCCCGACGGGCGCACCGCCGAAGCCGAGCATGGCGAGAAGCAGCGAGGCGCAAAGCAACGCGCCGGCCACGCCCACGATGCCATGACCACCCAACGCCGCGGCAACGCTATGCTGCGATACCAGGGAATACAGCGCGAACGCGCCCAGCATGCCCAACGTGCAGGACCGGACCACCATGGCGCCGTCAAGCCGGGCGAACAGGCACACCAGCCCCACGCTCACCGGCGCCCCGATGATCTTCACCATGAATAGCGACAAAACGCCCAACGTCATCCACGCCGCGCAGCCCCGCTCGAGTCCGGGCATGACAAGCAATATGCAAAGTGCGCCTGCCGCGAACAAGGCTATGCCGACCGTGGCGGACACGCCGAACAACCAGCGAACATCCCCATCCCCGCGACGGGAGAACCGCCGCGCTATCAGGAAGAACGCGAAGTACACCACGCAGGTGCACAC
>CAKUJT010000466.1 GCA_934661765.1 uncultured Senegalimassilia sp. | reverse complement strand
TCGATGATCTCGTGGCACTCCATAGGGTCCTCCCGGCGGTCCATCTCCACATGGATGCTGGCAAAGCGCTGGCCGGGGCCGTAGTCGTGGACCATCAGATCGTGGAAGCCCAGGACCTTGGGGTTCTCCCGGAGCTTATCCACGATCTTCTCCCGAAGCTCCGGATCCGCCCCCTCCCCCAGCAGGGGAGAGATGGTATCCTTTGCCAGGCCGATGCCGCTCCACAGGATGAACAGGGCCACGGCAAGGCCCATAAAGCCATCCACCTTCAGCCCTGTGGCAAGCTCGATAAGGGAGGCGGCCAGGACGGCGGCGGTGGTGATCACATCGTTCCGGCTGTCGGCGGCGGTGGCCTCCAGGGTCTCTGAGTGGATCTTCTGGCCCAGGGTATGGTTAAACGCGGACATCCAGAATTTCACCAGGATAGAAACCACCAGGACAAGGGCCGGGACCAGGCCGAAGCGAATGGCCTGGGGGTGGAAGATTTTCTCCAGAGAGCTTTTGCCCAGCTCCACGCCGATGACCAGGATCAGGGCGGACACCGCCAGCCCCGCCAGGTACTCGTACCGGGCGTGACCGTAGGGATGGTCATCATCTGCCGGCCGGGAGCCCAGCCAGAAGCCCAGCATGGTCACCACGGAGCTGGTGGCATCGGAGAGGTTATTCAGGGCATCCGCCGTAATGGACACGGAGGCCGTCATGATGCCAACCAGCAGCTTGCCGAGAAACATCAGCAGGTTGCAGACAATGCCTGTCACCCCCGCCAGAACACCCACGCGGGAGCGGACCTTGGGACTTTCCAGGTCCCCGGAATTTTTCACAAAGGTGCGAAGCAACCAGTTTGTCATGGCTAATGACCTCCTAAATACGCCGAAACCCCCAAAACCGGAAAGGTTTTGGGGATTTTCTTTGGGCCTATTATAAGGGATTCACTTGGAAAAAGCAAGGGGTTTTTTGAAAAAATCCCCTGCCCTCTGTGCTTTCCGAGGGTGCCGCCGCGGCGGCGGGTGTGGATGGGAGCCCTGAAAGTCAAGACCGGGCCCCGATGAATGCTCCCCCGCCGGAGGTCGCCTTCCCCTACGCTTAAGGTGGCACGCCGTAAGGCGTGACGGATGAGGGGCCGCACCCCAAATAACGAGACAGGCCACATTGAATGGGAAAACACTTCCGTTCAACGTGGCCTGTTTTTCACTTTTCGGTTGTTTCCCCTCATCCGTCCCGGGCTGCGCCCGGTCCACCTTCCCCGGAGGGGAAGGCTTCCTCCCGGCGGGGGACATTTCCTTACCTTCCCCGGAGGGGAAGGCTTCCTCCCGGCGGGGGATACGGCGGAAGAGGGGCAGGCTCCCTTGCGTAAAGGGAGCTGTCAGCCGTAGGCTGACTGAGGGATCGCCTTGCTGTAGGCTTGGTCCGCCCCACACCCGTCCCGGGCTAGGCCCGGTCCACCCTCTCCCAAGAGAGGGTTTTTAGCATTTCCTCGACCTCTACAAACCGCTCCGTCTGCTCCTCTCCGGGGACGCCCTTGCTCTGCATATCCGCCCTTTGGAGGGCCAGGAGCTGGGTGACGGCATCCAATCCGTGACGCTCCACCAG
>CAKUJT010000465.1 GCA_934661765.1 uncultured Senegalimassilia sp. | reverse complement strand
CCAAGGAATTTTTTGGGCGTTTTTTACTAAAAATATCGTCTCTCCTATTGTTGAGAAGTTAACATTGTCTCAACACCGCATAAACACTGGGTTTGAGCGGTGTTGAAAAATAATGAGAAGTTATTTGGCGTTTTTTTACTAAAAATCTTTTTGAACCGTCCCCAAAATGACGACACTTAAATCAATGATTCCACGGTAACGTCCTTAGTCGCTTCTAGTTTCTTGTCAGTATGATAAACTCGAAGTGTAAATTTCTTTCCGATTGCACCATTATCTGTTGTCTTTAAGGTTAATGTATTGGCAGTTGTGTCAAATTTCTCTGTTACAAATGTAAATGAATAGTCACTGATTATCTCGTACTGTAAGCCGTCCAGATGTTCTTTGACACCATCATTCTTAGTAACAAACGTAAATACCGTGTCCTTATTTACATAGAGTTTATTGTATCTACTTGTAATAGATAACGTCCATGGATTAACCTCTGGTTCGCTCTCAGTTACTGTTATTTCATCTGTCGTGACGTTTACATCATGTTCAGTCCATGTTGCTGTAAACTTGACCGTTCCTGCCTTGATAAAGGTAACTGTACCGTCCTGTGCGATTGTCGCCACTTCATTATTAGATGATGTCCATTCAATCGTAGGATTAGGTACTATTTGGTCGTTCATATATGCAGTTGTTTCCAGTTTGGTAACACCTACTAGTCCCGAATCGGTACTACTAGGAATCTGATATGCCTTTTCATAAGCACCTAATACAAGTCGATAGTTAATCGTTGGCTGTTCATCTGCTGTGCGCTCGCAGTATAGGTGGCAGATGCCATTCTTGGACATGATGTTCTTTATCTTGTATGTGCCACCGTACTCGTTGAATGTTCCGCCTATTGTTAAGCGTTCAGAGTCCGAATTTTGCTCTAAAATCAATTCTAGGTCGCCCGACAACAAAATCATCGTGCCATCACTTGCGGACGAAATTGAGGTCGTTTTCATGCAAATAACCCTAAGCCCAGTGACAGTTCCAGTATTGAGATTTAGGATACCGTCTGTCTGCTGTATGGCTGACTTGTAGTATACGTCATTTTCGGCAGTTTCCCTGTTCAAGACGATGTAGTACCTACCTTTATATTGTAAAAGCGTTCCTGCGCCCACAGGAGCGTCTATTTGATAGTATATAATGGAAGTATCACGATCTTCTAAGCCATCGTTATTCTTGCGAAAGACCGCTTTAAAATCCTGCGCCTGTGTTACGGCTGTCATAGTTTTTCCTTCTCGTTGCAGTGTTTTATCGAAACTTCTTTGTAGTGCGTTCAATTGATCACCTTCCTTTCCTCATAGAGATGTGAGTACCGTCATGTTCATGGTTCTTTATAGTATCTAACGGATTGAATCGTTCAAAGTCAATCTGTAAATCATTTCCAAATAATGTAACATACTCTTTCGTCATGTCTAGCGTGGAGTGCCCCATAATCTTTTGTAATCGGAATATATCGCCACCGTTGATGATCCAATGCTTGGCGAATGTATGCCTAAACAAATGACATGATGTTTTATTCACATTGTGTTTGATATTATAATTGTGTACTAACTGTTGATA
>CAKUJT010000464.1 GCA_934661765.1 uncultured Senegalimassilia sp. | reverse complement strand
ATATTTTCCCTTGATTGAGGCAAATTATGCACCACACCTTGATTTTTGTCAAGTTCTTTCTTGTACTGGTTTTTGACCATATTTGGGGAATAAAATGTACTAATTGCATAAATTTGCAATCACATTTTCGGTAATTATGCACTATTTAATATTATATTCATTCTTACATAATCCATGCAGCAAAATAATTTCTCTTATATCTTATGAATTTCAAAATTATTTTGTAAATTATTCTCATCGGGAATTACCATAGGATATTTTCCATCAAAACATGCTTTGCAAATAGGAAGTCCGCCTGCCATTCCTTCCAGATAATCGATCTGCATATAACCAAGGGAATCCGCACCGATCATTTTACAGATTTCTTCTGTGGAATGCTGGGCTGCGATCAGCTGGTCATTACTTGGCACATCGGTACCGAAATAACAGGGGTGCAAAAATGGCGGGGAACTGATCCTTACATGTACCTCAAGGGCACCTGCCTCTTTCAGCATACGAATCAAATTTGCAATGGTCGTTCCACGAACAATGGAATCATCCACCAGAACAATCCGTTTGCCTTTTACAACTGCCTCCAGCACGCTCAGCTTCAAATGAACACTGGATTCTCTTTCTTTCTGGGTTGGTTTGATAAAAGTTCTGCCGATATAAGAATTCTTATAAAATGCAAATCCAAAAGGAATGCCGGATTCCTCGGAGAATCCCTTTGCAGCAGGAAGTCCGGATTCCGGAACACCGGTGACAAGATCTGCTTCCACAGGATAAGATTTTGCAAGGGATTTTCCACCACGGATACGTGCATCATAGACCTTCACACCATCCATGGTGCTGTCCAGTCTTGCAAAATAGATATATTCAAAAACACAATGGGCACGGGTTTTTACCATATCCGCAAGGGTCATATCTGACTGAATACCTTTATGGCTGATGGTGATCATTTCCCCCGGCCTGATGTCACGGATAAACTCAGCACCTACAGAAGAAAGGGCGCAGCTCTCAGAAGCCAGCACATAGGCATTATCTCTTTTTCCAAGGCAAAGAGGCTTTAATCCATAGGGATCACGAACTCCGATAAGCTTGCGGGGACTCATGATCACAAGGCCATATGCACCCTGAAGCTTTTTTGCTGTATTGAGGACTGCTTCCTCCACACATTTTGTATGTACCCGCTCTCTTGCAATGTGAAAGGCAATTACTTCTGAATCAGTGGTGGTATGAAAGACAGCTCCGCTCTGGATCAGTTCCCATTTCAAAGTTTTGGTATTTACAAGATTTCCATTATGTGCCAGTGCCAGGCTTCCTTTTACATAAGATAAAACCAGAGGCTGTGCATTCTCTGCAACAGACGCTCCTGTTGTGGAATAACGTACATGTCCAATTCCAATATCACCGCTCATCTTATGAAGGGTATCTTCACGAAGCACCTCACTTACCAGTCCCAGGTCCTTGTGAAATTTCACATTTCCAATGGGTCCCTTGGTATCTGATACTGCCAGTCCGCAGGCCTCCTGACCACGGTGCTGCAGGGATGTAAGACCATAATAAATAGAAGCCGTCACATCGTTTCCATCCAGGTCATAAATCCCGAAGACGC
>CAKUJT010000463.1 GCA_934661765.1 uncultured Senegalimassilia sp. | reverse complement strand
AAAACGAAAAATCTTGCGTTAAGAGAGTGGGATTGTCCGCAGTGCGGGACCCATCATGACAGAGATGTAAATGCGGCTATAAATATCAGAAATGAGGGAATGCGTCTGGTAAATACATGACCTTGACACAATATAACACAACCGTGGGACACATGGGGATAGCTCGCTTATGCTTAGCACAGTAGTGTTATCGAACGAGAACCAAACTTGCCGAGGTGGGGAAGCCCCCACATCTATAGGTGGGGGAGGATGTCACTATAAGATTGTACAGGTAAGGAGAAAAATATGTTAGAGAAAAATAGTCCAAAACCATTGTACCAACAGTTAAAAGATATTCTCGTTGATGCAATAGATTCTGAAAAGTGGAAAGCGAATGAAAAGATTCCATCAGAGAATGAATTGAGTTCTATTTATGGACTGAGCAGAATGACGGTCCGTTCTGTACTTACCGATCTGGTAAAAGAAGGCCTTCTTTACAGAGTGCAGGGAAAGGGAACGTTTGTTGCAGAGAAGATTGTGACAGTCAGTCCATCCTATATCGGTATTCGTGAGCAGTTAGAGAAGATGGGATATGAGGTTGAGACAAGGATTGTTGAATGTCAGGAAGAGCGTTCAAGTGAGACAGTAGCTAAAAAGCTCAATCTTTTACCGGGAGAGTCTGTATTTAAGATTAAGAGAGTTCGTTATATTAAGGGAGATCCGATCAGTCTTCATATATCTTATATTAATGCAAGATACAAAGAAAAGCTAACAGTAGAGATGTTAGAGAAAGAACAGCTTTGTGTGCTTTTGAGCGAGAATTATGGGATTCACAAAAAGAAGGTATCCGAAACATTAGAATCTGTGGTTGCTTCTAATGAAGAAGCAGAACTTTTAGCGGTAGAAAAAGGTCACCCATTATTATTGTTAAGGGATGTTCTTTATGATGAGATTAGCCGCCCATATGAATATACGAAAGTCGTATTTCGTGGAGACCGAATTAAAATCCGTTTACAGTATGAGGAATAAAGACGATAGAATAGATGTATTAACAATTAGAAAGAATAGTGTCAGAGCGTGTTTGAAAAACCATTCCTACAATCTGCACGTCCCAATTTACGGTATATTTTGCTTTCATTCAGTTGACGTAGCCCGCTACGCCGCCCTCATTCAGGCGAAATCTCCCACAAATTGTAACGCACAATTTGCAGAAAGTATTCTTTAAACACGCTTTAGTGTGAATTTATATATTGACTTGTATATACAAGTATGATATTATGAAGATGTCAAAAGAGAATATAAGTTAAATATTGTTATGGGAATATGTACTTGTGGAGTCTTTCCCGCATTTGATTTTACGGCTGATTTTCCGCCAGCTGCACCCGGATTTTATCAACGTACGCACTCGCATACACCTCAAAAATCTGGGCACAACTGACAAAAATCTTCTCATGAAATCAAGCACAAAAAGATTCCGAGAATACATGACAAAATAAGGAGGAAGCATCATGAAGAATAACAGATTTATGAATGTGCTATTAAAGGCAAAAGAAGAGAATATCGCAGTAGGAGCAGTAAATATTTTTAATTATCTGACAGCAGAGGCAGCAGTAAA
>CAKUJT010000462.1 GCA_934661765.1 uncultured Senegalimassilia sp. | reverse complement strand
ATCCAATAAAATACGCAAATTGCAAGTGCAAGTTGCGTTTAGTTTACAAATGCCCTTTCCCACCGTTATATAGTGGAGGGGCATGATTTTGCTGCCACCATTATGTGTTCGGAAACTATGGCACACAAGACTGGACTTACAGGAGCTTCAGAGTTAACATCACACACCAAATCTAAGAGAAACGGAGGAAAATTCACATGGCAACTGCCAAAAGCAAAAAAATGGCCGCTACCAGCGGTCTGTGAAAATCGGCGTGGACGGAGACGGAAAGCCCATCCGCAAGTTCTTCACTGCCACCACGTTGAAGGAGGTGGATGCTCTGGTGGCGGAGTTCAAGCGACAACAGGAGCAGGGTATGGACGTGGCGAACATGGATATGACCTTTTCCGAGATGGGGAATCTTTGGCTGACGCAGTAGTATAAGTGTAGATTATCCGGGGGTTCCTACCGCCGCTACGAATCCGTCCTTGAAAAACACCTCAATCCCAGCATCGGCAATATGAAGCTGCGGGAATTGAAGCCCTTGCATCTGAAAATGATCATCAACGCCCTGGCTGAGAAGGGCTATTCCAGCAAGACTATGACGGAGATCAAGCAGACAGCGGCGCAGGTACTGGAAGCTGCGGTGGAAAATGACCTGATCCACCGAAATGTATTCGCCAAGGTGACGGTTCCCAAGACCGAGGCCGAGGAGCGGGAGCCTATCGATGAGGCTATCCGCAAGCTGATCTTCGACACTTGTGAAGGCCACCGTATGGGCATCCCCGCTCTGGTGATGCTCTACACCGGCATCCGCAAGGGCGAGCTGCTGGCGCTTAAATGGGAGGATGTCGATTTAGTGGGGGAGAGGCTGACGGTGAACAAGGCTGTGGCTTTCCCCAATAACAGCGTATCCATCAAAACCCCGAAGACCAAGGCGGGTACTCGCACAGTGCCTATCCCGAAAAAGATAATCCCGCTGCTTCAAAAGGCAAAGGATGGGGCTGAGTCTGACTATGTCTGCCCTTCGGTAAAAGGAGAGATAATGACGCATACGGCCTACAACGTTGCTTGAAACAGCTACCTCCACTATCTCAACCTCAAAGCCGGTGGGCGGGATGCCAGCCGTAGCAGACCGAAAGTTCAGGTTCTTAAGGCGTTTTCGCCCCACCAACTCCGGCACACGATGGCCAGTACGCTCTACGATGCCGAGGTGGATGTGAAGTCTGCACAGAAATTCCTCGGTCACAGCGATATACAGGTCACGCTGAAAATCTATACTCACCTGTCGGAAGGCAAGGAGCAGACCGCGGTGGATGCGCTGAACCGGCATCTGGGGGCGTGAGGGGAGCAACGCTCCCTCCACGCCTTCAGCAGTTGATGGTGCGTCTCCCCTGGATTTTCAGAGCAAAAGTTCATCATTTCAAGATTTCCCGAATGATGAACTCTATGATGAACTGTCGCTCAAATCAGCTCAAAAACCTCTCGTTTTCGCATTTCCAAAAACGAAAAAAGTCCCGAATTACGGGACTCTCCGTATGGTAGCGGCGATGTGACTCGAACACATGACACTCCGGGTATGAACCGAATGCTCTAGCCAACTGAGCTACGCCGCC
>CAKUJT010000461.1 GCA_934661765.1 uncultured Senegalimassilia sp. | reverse complement strand
CAGCTTCCGGAGCTTTCAAACTTTGACGGTATCCTTCTGGATCTTTCCAACATTCTGGATATACGTGTCAAAAACCAGATCATAGATCTTGCCAGAAGAGCAGCTGTACCAGTCATCTCTCTTCTGGAAGAAATTCCCGGAATGTATTTTTCAGGCATTGATAACTATGCTGCCATCAGTGCACTGATGGAGCATCTGATCACTGTTCATGACTGCCAGACCATCAATTATGTTCATGGACCTGCCGCAAGTTATGAAAATCAGCAGCGTTTTCTCGCATACAGGGAATCCCTGCTCAGACATGGAATCACATATGAACCAGAGCGCGCAGCGGGACAGAATTACGAAATCGAGACTGGTATCCAGACTTTTCAAAATTTCAAAGAAAAAGATCTGCTGCCTGATGCTTTTGTCTGCGCAAACGACAACATTGCCGTTGGTCTCTGCCTCGCTGCGCGGGACTCCGGCTACAAGATTCCAGAGGATTTTATCGTCACCGGCTTTGATAATGAGAATAAAGCCTCTTACTTTAATCCACGCATTACAACTGTTGGATTTTACAAAACACAGATCATGTACAACGCCATGGAACTGTTTTGCGACATATGGGATAACTCAGTTACATCTACACATACTTACGCGCCAGTCATTCACGTATTCCAGGAAAGCTGCGGCTGTATCCCTGCCAATCCTGCAAAACGCGGCAAGTATGTTGCTGACAGCATCATGTCTGAAGTCCACCAGAGTGATATGCAGAACTGGATGATGGAGCTCGACCGCTACCTTCTTGACTGTACCAGCTTTACTGAGCTTGCCGAACATCTGCACACGTGGCTTTCCACACACCAATGCGGCAATCTTTCTATGCTGATGAATCCTGACATCTTTATACTCGAAAATATTGATGTCCTTCCTGAGATTCCGGATGATCTGTATCTGGCTCAGGGCTATCCTGAACAAATGGCCGTTGTTTACCCACGAACAGGAACTGAAACCGTAAATCTGAAACGTTATACCGGCGCACTGCTCCCAAATACATCAGATTTTGAAAAGCAAAATGTGTATCTGTTTTCACCCATACATTTTCGTGAACGTGAGATTGGCTATCTGGTCCTTGAGAACTGTGATTTTCTCTTATGTCATCAGTTTCTATTTGAAACGCTTAATACTTTTTGCACTGCGATCGAGGCACTTTACAACAAACTGATCCTCCGCAAGAAAAACAATCAGCTCTCTCAGCTTTATCTTCAGGATTCACTCACCGGTCTTTATAACCGTATGGCATATGAAAAACTGGCAATCCCTACATATCAGCATTATGTCCAGCACGGTAAACCCGTAGGGATCATGTTTATAGATGCCGACCGCCTGAAATATATCAATGACCATTTTGGTCATGGCATGGGCAACCTTGCGATCAGCAACATTGCCTCCGTGATCCAGCAGCAATGTCCATCCAATTCCATTTGCATGCGTTATGGCGGAGATGAGTTTGTCTGTGTGATTCCGGATCATGACCATGCACAAATGCATGAACTGGAGCAGAACATTACTCATTCCCTTCAGATTCTGTCTTCCAACAATCGTATGGATTT
>CAKUJT010000460.1 GCA_934661765.1 uncultured Senegalimassilia sp. | reverse complement strand
AACTACATTTGGTTCACCAGTATAAAAATAATGGTTATAACATTGTTCTTGATGTAAACAGTGGTGCGATCCATGTGGTAGATGATGTCTCCTATGATGTGATCGCTCTGTACGAAGATCATACACCAGAGGAGATTGTGGCAGAGCTATCCGCAAAATACAGTGAGGCAGACGTGAAAGAAGCCTGTGAGGAGGTCGCTTCCCTAAAAGAGGCTGGAGAGCTGTTTACAAAAGACGAATACGAAAATTATATTATGGACTTTAAGAAACGTCCGACAGTTGTAAAGGCACTTTGCCTGCATATTGCACACGACTGCAACCTTGCCTGTCGCTATTGTTTTGCAGAAGAAGGCGAGTATCATGGTCACAGAGAATTGATGACTTATGAAGTAGGAAAGAAAGCATTGGATTTCCTGATCGAAAACTCCGGAAGCCGTCGCAATCTGGAAGTGGATTTCTTCGGTGGCGAGCCTCTGATGAACTGGCAGGTTGTCAAAGATCTGGTAAAATACGGTAGAGAGCAGGAAAAGCTGCATGATAAGAAATTCCGTTTTACACTGACTACAAACGGTGTATTATTGAATGATGAAGTGATGGAATTTGCAAACAAAGAGATGGGGAATGTCGTATTGAGTATCGATGGACGAAAAGAAGTTCATGATCATATGAGACCGTTCCGCAATGGAAAAGGAAGCTACGATCTGATCGTGCCGAAATTCCAGCAGTTTGCAGAGAGCCGTAATCAGGACAAGTATTATGTCCGCGGAACTTTCACTCATTACAATCTGGATTTTGCAGATGATGTTCTTCATCTGGCAGATCTTGGTTTTAAGCAGATTTCCGTTGAACCGGTAGTTGCAGAGGATTCTGAGGAGTATGCACTCCGCGAGGAAGACCTACCGAAGCTGTTTGCGGAATATGACAAGCTTGCCGCTGAAATGGTAGAAAGAAAAAAAGCCGGAAAGGATTTTAATTTCTTCCATTTTATGATAGATTTAGAGGGTGGTCCATGTGTGGCAAAGAGATTATCAGGATGTGGTTCAGGTACCGAGTATCTGGCTGTTACTCCATGGGGTGATTTCTATCCGTGCCATCAGTTTGTAGGAAATGAAGAATTTCTGATGGGAAATGTCTGGGACGGTGTGAAACGTACCGACATCCGGGATGAATTCAAATGCTGCAACGTTTATGCAAAAGAAAAATGCAGAAACTGTTTTGCAAAATTCTACTGCAGCGGCGGATGTGCAGCAAACTCCTATCATTTTCATGGACATATCAATGATGCATATGATATTGGCTGTGAGCTTCAGAAAAAGCGTATTGAATGTGCAATCATGATCAAAGCGGCAGAAGCTGAGATGGAGGTAGAAGGATGAAGAAAAAAAAGGGAGTTGTAGTTTTTCTGGTAATGATCATTGCGATGTTACTGCTTGGCTACTATTCTTATGGTATTGTAAAGGGTACCGCAGCAAAGGACAATGAGAAAGGTGTAAAACTTGGCCTGGATCTTGCCGGTGGTGTCAGTATTACATACCAGGTGAAAGGTGATGCGACACCGTCTGCAGAGGATATGAGTGATACGGTATATAAATTGC
>CAKUJT010000459.1 GCA_934661765.1 uncultured Senegalimassilia sp. | reverse complement strand
CATTCTAGTACGGCGGCAAGCTGGATTCTTACCTGCTGCTGCTGATCTGGAGGAAATACGTCGATAATTCGGTCAATAGTCTTATCCGCTCCAATTGTATGCAGAGTCGATAATACGAGATGTCCTGTCTCCGCAGCGGTGATAGCGGTTGAAATCGTTTCCAGATCCCGCATCTCTCCTACTAAGATAACATCGGGGTCTTCCCTTAATGCTGCTCGAAGTGCCTTCGCATAATTTTCCGTATCACTTCCGATTTCCCGCTGATTTACAATAGACTTATCGTGTCTGTGTAAATACTCAATCGGATCTTCCAGTGTAATGATGTGATCCGCTCTTGTCCGGTTGATAACCTGAATCAAAGAAGCAAGGGTCGTTGACTTACCACTTCCAGTCGGCCCTGTTACAAGGACAAGTCCTCTCTTTTTCTCCGTTACCGCGACAACCTCTGGCGGAATTCCCAGCTTTTCCGGCTCTGGAATCTCAAATGGAAGTGTTCTCATAACACAGGCAAGCGTTCCTCTTTGCTTAAATACATTCACACGGAAACGTCCCACACCAGGAATGGCGTGTGCAAAGTCAGTCTGTCCTGTTTTTTCTAATTCTTCTGCATGCCTTTCATCAAGTAAAGGCGTAATCAAATTCTTTATATCATTCGGCATCAGCTTTTCTTCGCCTTCGGTATGCAGGACACCGTCAATACGATAGTTTGGTGCCCTGCCGACCGAAAGATGAATATCCGAAGCCCTACATTCTACCGAATGAATCAGAATTTCATTCAAATCGTACATATATTTCCCTTTCACTCTACATTACTCATACGAAGCCTTCTGCATCTCCTCAATGGAAGTAATGCCATCTAACACATCACGGATACCATTCTCACGAAGGGTTCTCATTCCATTTCTCCTTGCGGCATCAATCAGTTCTTTTGAACCCTTGCCTTCTGCGATGAGTTTATGAATCTCCTCGTTCACTTCCATAATCTCAAAAATACCCTTTCTTCCATAATAGCCGGTATCATTACAGAGATTACAACCGCCTGGCTCATAAATCTCTACATCCTGTGCTTCTGGAAGACGCATAAGCTTCTTCTCTTCTACTGTCGCAAGACGCTTCTTCCTGCAATGCGGGCAAAGCTTTCTTACAAGTCGCTGTGCGATAACGCCGACTACAGAATCGGCGAGCATATATCTTTCTACACCCATATCCACCATTCGGTCAAGGGTTCCTGTCGCACTGTTTGTATGCAAGGTCGATACTACCAAATGTCCGGTGATAGAGGCCTGTACCGCAATAGAGGCTGTCTCGCTGTCTCGAATCTCACCAATCATGATAATATCCGGGTCCTGACGAAGAATCGAGCGAAGTGCTGCCGCAAAGGTAAGGTTCACCTTAGTATTTACCTGAATCTGGTTGATACCCTCTAAGGCTGCCTCTACCGGGTCTTCTACGGTAACGATATTCACCTCGTCACTATTAAGCTCTGAAAGTGCCGTATAGAGTGTTGTGGACTTACCACTTCCCGTCGGTCCCGTAACGAAAATAATTCCGTGAGGATGCGCCATCATATGGTCAAATATCGCTAATTCATCCGGCGCGAG
>CAKUJT010000458.1 GCA_934661765.1 uncultured Senegalimassilia sp. | reverse complement strand
CTTTGAAGCTGCAACAGGTGTGAAGATCCCATATGTGATCAAGCCACGCCGTGCAGGTGATATTGCAACCTGCTACTGTGACGCTTCCAAGGCTGCAAAAGAACTTGGCTGGACAGCAGAGAATGGTATCCGTGAGATGTGTGAGGATTCCTGGAGATGGCAGTCAAATAACCCGAATGGGTACGAAGAATAAAAAGGATAATATCTATGACCCGAAATTTGATTTTTGATGTGGGAAATGTGCTTCTGGAATATCGGTGGTTTGAAATGCTTACAGAGGATTACGGCCTTTCTGAGGCAGAAGCAAAGCGCATCGGTGGAGAAATGTTTGATCATGAGATCTGGGAGCAGGGGCTGGACGGTGGCCGTCTGACTACTGATGAAGCCATTGCCAGGTACAAAGAGCGTTATCCAAAGGATGGAAAAGTAATAGACTGGTTCCTGAAAAACGGTCGTCTGATGGTGATAAACCGTACCGAGATCTGGGAGAAGATCGCAGCACTGAAAAAGCAGGGCTACGGGATTTACATATTGTCAAACTATTCCGAAGAGTTGTTTCACATGCATACAGAAGGAGCGGCATTTCTGGATATTCTGGACGGTGGGATCGTGTCCTACCAGGTTCATGAGCTTAAGCCAGACAGACGGATCTATGAACTTCTTCTGGAAAAATATGACCTGAAGGCATCGGAGTGTCTGTTTTTTGATGACAGGCTCCAGAATGTGGAGGGTGCCAGAAAAGTGGGTATTGAGGCCATTCAGGTGACATCAAGACAGATGCTGGGTGAGAAGCTGGAGCAGATGCTTCAGGATGGAATGAAAGCATAAAGAAAAAGAGAAAGCTGCTTCAGGGGCAAAGGAGAAATCCCTTTTCCCAGAGGCGGCTTTTTGCTTTACATAAAGTGGGAAATCATATGCCTTGCTTTTCTTTTTTGCAGATGATAGAATAGCGTTACAGATAGAAAGCAGGTGATAGTGTGGAGAATCTGATCATTGTAGGTGCCGGCCCGGCCGGAATTTCAGCAGCGCTGTATGCAGCACGTGCCAATCTGGATCCGCTGGTAATAAATAACGGCATTGGAGCTTTGGAAAAAGCAGAAAAAATAGAAAATTATTACGGACTTCCCCATCCGGTAACGGGAAAAGAGCTGTTTGAAACCGGAATTGCCCAGGCAAAGGCACTGGGCGTACGTGTCCTGGATGCCCAGGTGTTGGGAGTCAGTGGTTTTGATACTTTTCAGGTGAAGACCACAGAAGGTGATTTTGAGAGCATCAGTGTGATCCTGGCTACCGGAAGTAAGAGGAAAAAGCCCGGAATACCGGGACTTCAGGAATTTGAAGGAAAAGGTGTAAGCTACTGTGCTGTCTGCGATGCCTTTTTTTACAGAGGCAAGAATGTGGCAGTACTGGGAAACAGTGATTTTGCACTTCATGAGGCACAGACACTTTTGGCTACTGCCGGTTCCGTTACCATATACACAGACGGCATGGAGCCGGAGTTTTCAACGAAAACGGATTTACCGGTGAATACGATGAAAATACAGGCAATAGAAGGTGCAAAAACAGTTTCCGGTCTTCGGCTGGAGCCAGATGTAAGCGTCCAGGAGA
>CAKUJT010000457.1 GCA_934661765.1 uncultured Senegalimassilia sp. | reverse complement strand
GGCTCGACGAGTTCCGCCAGTGTCAATGTGTCGGCGGTGGACGAGCTGATCCAGTACATCCGCTCCAAGGGCTTCTACATGGTCGCAAAGATTTCCGCTTTCCGGGATTACGATTTCGGCAACCGGAACGTGACCTCCGGCCTGTATATGAAGAGCCGGGCCGGCCTGTGGATGGACAGCGGCGGATGCTTCTGGCTGGATCCCACCAGTGCCAACACCCTCAGCTGGGTCACTTCCATTGTCAACGAGGTCAAGGGCCTGGGCTTCAGCGAGGTCGTGCTGGATAATTTCCGCTTCCCCGCCGAGACGGATAAGTACATCTTCAGCGGCAGCATGGAGGATGCCATTACCGCCGCGGCCACCACCCTGATGGCCAGCTGCGGCACGGATAATTTCGTGGTTTCCTTTGTGGGCGCAACGCCGCTGTTCCCCCTGCCGGAGGGCCGCAGCCGCCTGTACCTCAGCGATGTGCAGGCCGGTGAGGTGGCAGCCACCGCTTCCCAGGTCACCTTTGACAACGCGGAGGCCCGGTTGGTCTTCCTGTGCGACACCAACGATACCCGCTTTGACGCTTACTGCGTCCTGCGTCCTCTGTCCGTGTCCGAGGGCATCGAGGCCCAGAAGGCGGACATGGCACAATAATTTGAGGAGATGGGGGAATAACCATGATTGTTGCAAAATTCGGCGGCACCTCTCTGGCCAGCGCGGATCGGTTTGCCCATGTGGCCCAGATTATCCGGGCGGATCCCAACCGGCGCTATGTGGTGGTGTCCGCCCCCGGCAAACGGAGCCCCGAGGATACCAAAATAACGGATCTGCTCTATCGCTTCCAGAAAAGCGGACTGGATGGGGATTTTGAACCCATTGCGGCCCGGTTTCAGGAGGTCATCGAGGATCTGGGAATCACCCTGGATTTAACGCCCAAGTTTGAGGAGATGCGCCGCCGCCCCCATACCGCCGACTATATGGCCTCCTGCGGGGAGTATCTCTCCGCCCGCATAATGGCTGCCTACCTGGATTGGCCCTTTGTAGGTGCGGAGGAATGTGTATTTTTCAATGATTACGGGCAACTGGATTTGATCAAGACCCAGCATGCCCTGTTTGAGCGGCTGCGCAAGCTGCCCCATGCGGTGCTCCCCGGCTTTTACGGCGTGATGCCGGGTGGCGAAATTCACACCTTCACCCGGGGCGGCAGCGATATTTCCGGCGCACTGGTGGCCAGCGCCATGGATGCCCAGGTATATGAAAACTGGACGGATGTGGACGGCATGCTGGTCACGGACCCCCATATCGTCCCCCAGGCGGCGGCGCTCCACGCCATCACCTACCGGGAGCTGCGGGAGCTGGCCTATCGGGGAGCCACGGTGCTGCATGAGGACAGCGTGGTGCCCGTCCGCCGCAGCGGCATCCCCATCCATATCTGCAATACGTTCCATCCCACGGCCCCCGGCACCTGGATCGTCAGCGAGAGCCGACAGCCGGCTGCCCCCATCACCGGTATTGCCGGGCGGCGGGGCTACTCCACCATCCAGATCGAGCGGGAGAACACCAACAGCATGGTGGGCTACGTCCGCCGGATTCTGTCCTGCCTGGAGGAGCTGGGGATTTC
>CAKUJT010000456.1 GCA_934661765.1 uncultured Senegalimassilia sp. | reverse complement strand
AAAATATAGAAAAACCACCTGGAAAATCCACTGCCGGAAGAACCCTTCTCTCCATTATAAAGATACACGATCACAAGACCTGCCAGCAGAACCGCACTGCACTCCCAAAAGGCATATAATGTACGGATTCCCACAGTCCCGGCAGCTTCCATATATCCTTCTTCAAAAAGTACCAATGACACAATGAAGAAATCTCTCATCCGTTTTTTCTGATTCATACATGAGCTTCTGAAAAGGATCACCATAAGCGGAGCTGTCGTCCCCCAGTCACAAAAGGCAGTGAGAAAGATAAGCACAGCAACCGGAAGCACATGTCTTTCATCCAAGCATACCAGTATGAGAAAACATATAAATAATGTAAGGATCATATTGCCCCGCACAAATCTCCAGCTCTGTCCCTCTCCAACTGCGATCTGAAAAGGGATCTGGGAGATCAGTGCAAAAAGCAGCAGCCTTTGTCCATACTGTTTTCTGGAATGGGTATAATAATAGCCTTCTACCAGAAAATAACACATCACAGGTGCTGTAAAATATCCCAGGTTGCGCAGCAAAAGGAAAGGTACTGTTCCTTCCTTTAAGAATATGTTGGCAATATGATTCAGTGCCATTAAAATCACTGCAATATATTTGATCTGATCCCGGTTCAGCACCTTTCCCTTTGTCCGCCTGATTTCTTCCATACGCTAAATCTAAACTCCTTTTATGATACACGCCCCCGAACAGCTGTGAACCCACCATACGCATTATTCCTTAATAAAAAGTAATATTCAGCTTTGAATACAATGGAGACGGCATATAATTTTTCAAATACAGAGTCGTACTAACATACGTACTGTCCGGCCTCTTGTAATATCTTGGTCTGTTCTTTGTATGATAAACTACATCTAAACATACAATATTTTTCAGTGAAACATTGGATCCGTTTTTATATTTTTTTAACACATTTCTGCCATTCTTCGTATACCAGGCGATTATGCAATCCACTTTGTAACCTTTTGCAGGAGTAGCCTTAACCTTTATCTTTTGCGATTTGAAACGCAAAACAGAAACAGCTGAAAATCCTTTGAAAGAAGAATCATACTCTCTGGATCCCATCTTAAAGGCTTTGAACTTTCTTTTCATATTCTTAAAGGTTACATCACAGTACAGCCTGTAGGATCGGCCGTTCTGATACACCATAAAGCTGATCCTTGTCCGTTCTCCGGCTTTCAGCACATGGGGTTTACTTTCCACATAAATCCCATTGATCCCCTTTTCTTTTCTGGCCTGAAAATTGCTGTTTGAAGATCTTACCTGATAGACTTCTGCATCCTTTGCCAGATTTCCAATGTAGATCCACCCTTCTGCACCTGTCATTCCCATACTTCTCAGGGGACGGCAGATATAGATCTCCATGGTCTGCCTTTTGGCGCACACTGGTGCTGCCCCGTCTGCCTTTGCTGTTACCGGAACCAGCATAAGCAATACCAGCATCAGAACTATGCCGGCCAGTCCTTTCTTCATTGCTTTCATAATCCTCTTCCTCCCTCGTTTTTATAACAAGAAAGAATCCTGCAAAGCAGGATTCTCCGCCTGCGACGGGTCGCCTTAAGCGACAACTACCCTTCCGC
>CAKUJT010000455.1 GCA_934661765.1 uncultured Senegalimassilia sp. | reverse complement strand
ACATATGCTCCCAGTTCATTATTATGGTCGCTTCGATTTACACGATAAGTTACATGCCCATTCACTATTTTTCCACGGCATTTTTCAGATGTCTGCCAGTCACCAACCAAATCATCCTGTCCGTCTTTCCATGGGGTCCAGGTAGGAAACTGCACTCTGTCAATACCTGCATCATCACTGACATCACACTCTACGGTATAACCATTCAAATCAGGCGTAACTTTTATATTCGTAAGAGTCGGTGCCACCGTATCTATATAAACACTAACTGTTTTATAAGTTTCTAAATTTCCTGCAGCATCGTAGCAATATATATCTGTATGGTACCATCCATTTTGCTCATTATTATGGTCAGATATGTTAACTTGATAATTTAACTCCCACGCTGTTCCGCCTACCTTGCTTTCATGCCATGTTAGATCATCCTGCCCATTCTTTGCTGTCCAGGTAGGGAATTTTACTACACTTAATGCATTATTGTCTTTTACAATACAATGAACTATGTAACCTGTTGAAGACACATTCCAAACGCTTACTTCACTGATAGTCGGCTTTTCTGTATCTGTTTGTAAATCTTTCCAGAGATTTGTCCAGTCCGTTGGTGCTCCATTATTTGTTGAATGTCCTGCTAATGCTTTTCCCTTATTTATGATGGATGTTGTTCTCCCTCTATTAATAGAAAAAGCCTGATATGCGTAAATATTACCTCTTCCATATTTAGTTACACTATTTACTGCTCCTTTAAATACACTAATATCAACATGATTTCCGTAAACATGTCCATAAGTACCATCACTCTTTTTACCTTGACCTCCTGCATCATAAAATGCGGTTCCCTGACCTATCGTCTGTCCAACTGATATATCAGAGATATTTTCATCATGCATAAATCCAACGGTCATATAATCTAATGTTCCATCTGGATAATATACTCTATCTGTACTTTGGAACAGTACATATCCCCAGCGGCTATCCTTTTGCTTTACCACTCCGGTAAATGGTGCAAATACCCTTCCTCCCGGTAAAATATCAATTGCATTATAATCTCCATGCGATGAACCACTTCCTGTTTCATAGGCAATCTGGCTCAAATTCATCTGTGGTGCCGGAAACCACGCTGTTTCATAGGCCATCGCCTTTACGCTAAATCGTGGGCAGTAAAACAGTACTCCCATGATAAAACATGCGGCAAATATCATTTTTATTTTTTTCATAACACTTATCCTCCTTTTACGTATACAAATATTGAACACCGCTTCTTTTTCGACATTTGTTTAATTCCCTACTTGCATTATATCTACTTCCTACTGTAATTCAATAAGCTGTGTCCAAGTGGTCGTTTTTTCGACACTTTTGGTAGCTGTACGACAAAAAGCCGGAAATATTCCGGCTTTTTGCAATCATTTTTTATTGTTTTCTTTTACTTAACAGTGACTTTTTTCCCGATTCCTCTCGCCTTTAACAGCTTCTGATATGCCTTCTTCTGCTTCTTTGGAACCTTGATAGTTGCTTTTGCGTGGATCCCTTTAAATGCATTCGCTCCTACCTTTTTGCTGGAAAGATAGGCTGTTTTTATTGTGATCTTCTTTAAGTTTTTACATTTTGCAAATGC
>CAKUJT010000454.1 GCA_934661765.1 uncultured Senegalimassilia sp. | reverse complement strand
CGAGAACAGACAGCCAGTATCTGAGTGATGATATGGAGCAGACAGCAGAAGAACTGGCAGAACTTCTGGATGGAGATATGGATTTTCTGGAACTGGAAGATTATGAACCGGCAGTTGACAGGACTTTAAATTCCAGTAAAGTTTCTGACCATCATGCCATTATTCCGACCAGTCAGATAAAAGCTACCGATCAGAAAGCATTGAAAACGAAAGAGCGAAATATTTTATATTTGATTGAAAGTCGGTTCCTGATGGCAACCAGCAGGGCATATATTTATGAATCCCATAAATGTGAGGTTCAGTGTGAGGGCATTTTATTCCATATGTTATCCCATCGAATAAGGCAGGAGGGCTTTAAAGCGATAGAACGGAAAATGTATCTGTTCTTTGGTAAGAAACTGCCAGAGGAAATCCATCAGATGGCAGAAATCCGTTTGCTGGAGGATTATGGTCCCTGCCGTGCGGAAGTTCAGGAAAAATGGACGCAGCCACCCAGACAGTTTACCGAGGATACGCTGCTACAGGCAATGGAGAGGGCAGGAAATGAAGACCTGGCCGAAGATACAGAAAAGAAAGGAATCGGAACTCCGGCAACAAGAGCCGGGATTATTGAAAAGCTGATCAGCTCCGGGTTCGTAAGCAGAGATAAAAAGAATCTGGTGCCAACCAATGATGGAAATGTCCTGATTACTATTCTTCCGGATGAAATCAAATCTCCGGCAATGACAGCCCAGTGGGAAATGCAGTTAAATCAGATCGCCAGAGGAGAAGCCGATGCAGGAGGCTTCCTGCAGGGAATTATCCGGATGTTAAAAGAACTGATTTCCAGATACTCAGGAGTGTCAGAGAAGCAGAAAGAGCAGTTTTCTCATGGAACGAAAAAAGAAAGTCTGGGAAGTTGCCCCAGATGTGGAAGGCCAGTCTATGAGGGACAGAAAAACTTTTACTGTTCAGACAGAAAATGCCAGTTTGCTCTTTGGAAGAATGACCGCTTCTTTGAGAGCCAGGGCAAAAAGATGGATGCCGGGACAGTGAAGAAACTGCTTGCAAAAGGAAAAATCCATTATAAAGACCTGCGTTCCCAGAAGACTGGCAGAACTTATGAAGCAACTGTTGTTATGGCAGATTCCGGGGAGGGCTATGTAAAGTTTAACCTGGAATTTCCGCAGAGATAATGAAGAAAGAATGAGGTAGAATCTATGAGATACGGAAGATTTAAGAAAGCAGTATCAGGTTTTCTTGCAGCAATGACGATCATGACTACTGTATTTTCACCGCTGAGTGCATATGCAGCAGAAGTACCGCCAGAGGAGCCAAAGCCACCGCTTTACGAGGAAGTGAAAGATCAGCTGGACGTAGATGAAGTGGTGAAAGCAGAAGACCTGGAATTGGAATATGGATGCAATTTTGATGCGAAAACAGATTTCAGTAATATTGAGATTCCAGATAATGAGAAGGTGAAAGTGACCTTTGAAGAAGCGAAAAATGAATCCGGCGAAGAGTTTACAACACAAAAAGCGGATTCCTACAAAGCGGTTTATTATGTACAGCCTTTAAAAACGGAGCATCCGAAATACCAGATCAGCAGAAAACTGATTGTGAAAGAAGCACC
>CAKUJT010000453.1 GCA_934661765.1 uncultured Senegalimassilia sp. | reverse complement strand
GATCTGCTGCGATCTGCTCATCCAGTACACCAGCCAGCTTCTCCTTACAGTATCTTACGCCCTGGATATCAGAGCTGATCTCTTTGAACATAGCAAGATAGGTGTCAATGCTCTCTTTTGCAAAGCCTTCCTCTTCCAGTTCTTTTGCCACGCCCTCAAGACCGATCTTATCCATCTTGTCCAGGATGATAAATACGGTATCAAAACTCTCCTGAGGGAATCCGCTGTACTGAGCCATTGCTTTCAGGATACGGCGGTCATTGATACGGATAGTAAAATTGTGGAAATCAAGCTTTCCAAGAAGTGTGGTGGTAGCAAGTACCAGCTCGATTTCTGCCATATAAGTAGGCTCACCTAAGATGTCAATATCGCACTGCATAAACTGACGGAAACGTCCTCTCTGAGGGCGGTCAGCTCTCCATACATAGCCCATCTGAAGTGCCTTAAATGGTCCTGGCAGCTCATTGGAATTGTTGGAATAATATCTGGAAAGAGGAACAGTCAGATCATAACGAAGACCGGAATCTACGAGATCCGCCTCTTCCCTGGCCTGGTCAAGTTTTAACTTCTCCCCTCTTTTTAAGATCTTGAAGATCAATTTTTCATTATCTCCCCCCTGCTTGCTGCAAAGGTTCTCAATATGCTCCACACTTGGAGTCTCAATTGAGGTAAATCCAAAAGAACCGTATGTCTCACGGATCAGGCCTGTGACATAATTACGGATTTCCATCTCCTTTGGTAAAATATCTTTCATACCGGTAACCGGCTTTTTCTTTAATGCCATTTTTCCTCCTTATCCCCACCATTTTCCCTGGTGTGTACTACTCTTTGAAATGCAAGAAATACTTCCAGATCAAAGTTTTTTATTTCATCTATCATCAGCTCAATGACAGTCCGTCTGTCAAAGGCCTTGCGGTATGCACGATCCTGGCTCAATGCGCAGAACACATCACATACCCTGAGGATTCTTGCTCCCAGAGGGATCTCTTTTCCGGACAGATTGGATGGATAACCGCTTCCGTCATAATTTTCGTGATGATAGAGGATTGTCTCCAAAATAAAATCTGAATATCCCTGACCTTTGAGTTCCTCATAGCCCAGGGTAGAATGCATACGGACATACTTCAGTTCCTCGATCACCAGAGGATCCTTTTCCTGTCCGTTAATGTAACTTCTCAGCTTCAGCTTACCTATGTCATGGAGCATCCCGGCCATAGCCAGATCGTAACACTGCTGGTGGGGAAGTCCAAGCTCCTCACCTAAGGCATACGCCAGATTGCTTACTGCAATCCCGTGTTTCAGCTCTGCTGACAGATCAAACTCCAGAAGCCTGTCTTCTGATTCTGTTTCCGAAAGCCTTTCCAAGAATTATGCCTCCCTCCTACAGCCAGGTTCCAATTCCGGTTCGCTTTCTCTCGATCATTTCCTGTATCCGGGCAATGTAGCTGGTAACATCCTTTACATTTTCCACACGCTCAATACGCTTTCCATGATCAAAAACCAGTTTTGAAGAACCGCCGGCTCCCAGTGCAATAATGGGCTGCTTTTCTTCCATAATCAGTATATTGTAAATCCCGGCTTTGTCAACCTTTGCATAGCCAACATTTTCAAAATTT
>CAKUJT010000452.1 GCA_934661765.1 uncultured Senegalimassilia sp. | reverse complement strand
GGTTACGCGTGGCAGACCGTGTTTAATACCTTTGGTGCGTTGTCCATTGCTTCTGGGTTATTTGGAATGACAGGAGCGGTTGTCCTTCGTATTGGGGCAAATGTATTTGCTTCTATTTATACGGTTCTTGCGGATAAGGTATTAAATAAAATATTTGAATGGACAACACAGATGGCTCCGGAATATGAGTCTTAAAAAACATAATAGAAACAGAATAGGTACATTTTCATATCTAATTGAATAACCGTGCGGAACGTGCAATAAAGAACTTTGCAGCAGGACGACGGAACTGGATAGCTTACTTCCATGGTCAGAAAAACTACCGGAAGAAATAAAGACAAAAACTAAACCGAAAAAATAAATTTTGAGCCGTCCAGAGGGACGGCTTTTTTAATCAAGGTACGGATGATTACCTGCTTACAAGATTTTCATAGACTTTTTAACAGGGAAAAGGTATAATGTTACTAAAGAATAAAAACCGTAGCAAATCAGCCGAAAGTCTGAGACGCAAAACTAAAGGGCCTGTAAAATGGCAGCCAGTTGCAACGTTTTTGAGCATTGTCTGGATAGATAGTGCTTTTTTTCAGTCAGATAAACAGGTAATAAAGAAGTAAGAGAGGGAGAGTGCTGCATTATGAATCAAATGCATAATAAGAATGAAGGTTTTACTCTGGTGGAACTTATAATTGTAGTTGCAATTATGGGTGTTCTTATTGCGTTATTAGCACCTGCTTATGCCAGACATGTGGAAAAGAGCCGCGAGACGGTTGATATTGCGAATGTTCGTTCAGCATATGCAGAAATTATGGCTGAAGTGATAGATGAAGATGCATCGAATATAGTTAAGGTCGTAAAATTAAAACAAAAGAGAAATGACTGGCAGGCATTTGATCCTGTTGTAATAGCAGGAAAAACACATTACAAAAGCGAGGGCGATACCGGTAACTGGAAGGGAATTCCTGTTGCAAATGGGGAATGTGAGGTGTCTTACAATGAAGCAACTGGGATTCTTTTTGACTGGAAAGGCACAGGCAAAGATTCATCTGACACAACGATAGATTTTAACGAAGATCTGCATGGAATACTTGACAGAACAGGAATATTAGAGAATTTAATAAGTCAGTCGAATAATCGCTTTGAGATAGATTCCAAATGTCCTAATTCAAACATGGTTAATAAAGTAAAGGAAGAGATTCAAAAACAGGATAATAGTCTGTTGGGATATGGTACATGGGCTTATCTTGGAAGTCCATCGAATTCTTCAGGCAGATATTTGTTTTGGACGTCTGTTGATACGAATCAGGTTGGGAAAGGAAAGAAAATACCAGTAATTGTCAGTAAAGCAAGTGGTGGTTTTTATATATCTGAAACGACAACAGCTAATAGAAATCCTACAAATAAAGAGAATTATGTTGCAATTGCAGATCATATTTATAATGATAGCGGTTTTCAAACATATACAAGAGGTAAACAATATGGCACGTTAAAGGAAGCTTATGAAGCATATTCGAAGCTTCTGAAAGAGGGGAAATACTCAGGGTATAAAAATACTCTGCCCAAATAAAAGGGAGAAAAGTGGAAGAAGGTATGAAAGGGAGAAAAATAGAAACAGTATG
>CAKUJT010000451.1 GCA_934661765.1 uncultured Senegalimassilia sp. | reverse complement strand
CAGATTTCCAGATGACTTCCACACAGGATTCCCATTGAAGATAAACGGTTGATCAGACGTACTTCATCTTTGATCTCAAGGACAGAATATGTAGTCCCCGGTCTTGCTTCGGAAAGCATCAGTTTTTCCATTTTAGTTTCCTCCAATCTAAATAGCAATTGATTAGTCGTACCTAATTAATTCGAATATTAGCAGACTATATAAGATATGTAAAATCCATTCATGTAGTTTGAATCCTTTTAGCAAATTATCTTGCGTAACAGCATTGTAAACTTTGGGGCAGGATGCTAAGATAGATGCATGAATAACGAAAATCAGACACATTTTTCATTTTGCAAAAAAGAAAACGAAGGCATAGTGGATATTTATATTCTGGCACCCGGAATCAGTATTTCTTTCAATCAGATCTATACAGACAGCTGGATGAAAGGGGACAGTTCACGATATTCTGATGAGATGCTGATCCTAAATTTTTGTCTTGATGGCAGATGTGATGTATCGCTTGCTGGAAACCGTTATACCATTGTCAAGGAAAAACAGATCTGTGTCAGTACTTTTCTCCCAACCAAAGATTTTTATTATCCGGGAAGACTTTATGAAGGGATTCAGATCCATGTTGACAGAAAGTGCATCAGAGCAGCAGAGGAGCAGGATTTACTGTCGCAAATGGGAATTCATACAGAACATATTGCAGAATTGTTTTGCGGAAAGAATGGGCTTTATCTGCATCGGATGAATGATGCAGTCCTGGAACTGGTGAAGAAAGTATGGGATATAAAAGAAGAGCCGGAGTTGGGGATGTTGCGCTATTTTTCTGTGAGACTGCTTCATGAACTGATGGAGATGCCCTGTGAAAGTGAAATAAATACCTGTTTTACCAGATCGCAGATTGCAATTGTGAAAGAAGCAGAAACATTGATTCTGCAGGATCTTTCGCGACGTATTACAGCAAAAGAGATGGCAGACCGTTTTGGCATCAGTGAGAGCAGCTTTAAATTGTATGTGAAAGGAATTCTGGGAGAAAACTATCTGGCGTATTTTCGAAAGAAACGAATGGAAAAAGCTGCGGAGCTTCTGAAATCCACAAATCTGAAAGTGATTGAGGTGGCTAACAGTGTTGGGTATGAAAATCAGGGGAAATTTGCACATGTGTTTGCGGAGACATATGGTGTTTCGCCACTGGAATTTCGAAGATTGTCTAAATAATTAGAAAAGAAAAAGAATCATTGCCGAATAAAGAAGCGAAACAGATGGCATGGGTAAGAGCTGCCAATCAGTACAGAGTGATTACGGAAGAGATTATTCTCAAGTGCAGTGAATATAATACGCATGAACATCAGCAAATTTTAAATATTATGAAGACAAAATTTGGTTGATTAACCAGGTAAAAGTGATATACTGAATGCAAGAGAAAAGAAACCGTGTGGAATTACAGTTTTGTTTTCACACGGTTTTTTAGAAAATGTGAGTTAGATATTACTAACATCAGTAGCGGAAGCTTTCTGGAAAATGAAAAAGAGGACGGATTTCTATGAGAATATTAATTTATGGTGCGGGTGTGATTGGATCCTTGTATGCGGCTTTATTTGCAGAAGCCGGTTATGATACAAGTATTTATGC
>CAKUJT010000450.1 GCA_934661765.1 uncultured Senegalimassilia sp. | reverse complement strand
TGTTCCGGGAGGAGCAGGGGCGAGCGAGAATCGGCCGCCGCAACAACAATCCAACCTGGCGGGGCGGTGCCGATTTCTACTTCGCCGCTTTTCGCATGAATTATGAGATTTTTCTAAGAAACCGCCGAAGAAACGGCGAAAAATGAGAGTGGGGTGAGGGCAGATGGAAGATTACACGGCTGAGATGATAAGGGACATGGCTTTTTCCTTCTGTCCTCAGTGCGGTACAGCCATTGTACCGAATCATAAAGGCAGACCGAGAAAGTTCTGCTCACCGGAATGCCGGTCACGGTGGAACAACACCCACCCGAAGCCGGAGAACTGGAAGACCGTGCGGTCGAAGATCTGCCCGGTGTGCGGCAGGGAGTTTTCCTACCGGCATCAGTACGGGTTGGAACGAAAATATTGCAGCCGGGCTTGTGCTAACCGGGGCAGAGGAAAGGAGGCAAAAGATGCAGCCGTTGAGTATTGAACGGGATGTCAGAAGAAATGGCATCCGTATGGATTGTGTTTTTGAAGGAACAGCGTTTGATGCTGCCAGAGAGCAAGTGAGGACGCTGCGGCTTTCTGGAACGAAACTTTCTCAGATCTCAGAGCAGATGGGAATGCCTGTGGAACAGGTGATGGATTACTGCCGGGAACTGGGATTGCCGGAAATAGGAAGCTGCCATCTGGTGCCGCCGGGCCGAATGAAAGAACGCAGATGTCCAGTCTGTGGAAGAATCATCGGGCAGAGTGGAAGAGGTGCGCCGAGAAAATATTGTTCGGATGAGTGCTATGCCGAATATGAACGAAGGAATTATAAACGGGAAAAGGCTGGCAGGGTAGCATTCTGTCAGAACTGTGGCCGTCCGTTTACAGCAATCTGCGAAAGCAGGAGTCAGCGGATGTTCTGCAGCAGAAATTGTTATTTTGAATTTCGATATGGAATGAAGGAGGCGAAGGAGCATGAGTGAAAAGGTGATCGGTGTGTACCCATTGTTCAACACCGGGGGTATTTGTGTACATGCAATCGACTATGCGGAAGATAAGGTCCTGGCATCTGTGAACGGGGAAAACCCGGAATGGTGCGAGATGGCAGAGAAACCGCAGCCAGAAGAAGATGGCAGTGAAATGGAGTCGGGCTTTTTGTTCGGCTCCTTTTTCGTGCCGTTTTCCGGGGTCATACGCATGTGAATCTAAAACGGGAGGGCTTACATGAAAGCGACTGCTGAACTAAAGATGCTGCCGGTGTCCGTACTCAAGCCGGCTGCATACAATCCCCGGAAAAAGTTGAAGCCGGGGGATAAAGAGTACGAGAAAATCAAGAACTCCATCACGGAGTTCGGCTTCGCAGATCCTTTGGTGGTCAATGCCGACATGACGATCATCGGCGGCCATCAGAGACTGACTGTTGCAATGGAACTGGGATACACAGAAGTGCCTTGTGCGGTGGTGGACATCGACAAGACCAGAGAAAAAGCTCTGAACATCGCACTCAACAAGATTACGGGTGCATGGGATGATTCTCTGCTGGCGGATCTTTTGAAGGACATCGAGGATTCCGATTTCGATCTCGGAAAGACGGGTTTTGACCCGCCTGAGATCGAGACTCTGTTCAACAAGGTCCACAGCAAAGAGGT
>CAKUJT010000449.1 GCA_934661765.1 uncultured Senegalimassilia sp. | reverse complement strand
CGTGAAATGACAACTCCCCTGTTTCTTCTCCGGTGTGTGCAGCTGGGGATTTCCATCCGGGATCTGGATCTGCTGACCATCGGTATGGTGAATGATATGTTTGTGGAAAGCAGGAACGATGAGTATAAGGGATGGAGACAGGTTGCCACACAGGAGGATTTTGATAGGTTCTGATTATCAGTTTGCCGGTGACAGCTGGTGGAGAGAAGTGTATAATAGTTTTACTAAGCAGAGGTGAAAATATTATGTACAGAAAAGGTAAATCTTATAGAAAGTCTTCTTTGATAAAGTCCAGACGTAGGCAGCAGAGCCAGTTTGGACCTCGAATGTATACGCCACGGGAAAAATTGCAAAACCGAATATGGGAGTTTACGATTGGAGATGCGGATGACCATCCATCAATACCACATGCTCATGCAAGAGGAAGTGGAGAAAGGCTGAATGCGTGGACTGGCGAAATATATCAAGCGGGGAATGATCGTGTCAAAATCATAGGAAAATTGAAAAAGAAGGAATTGAGCAGACTTCATTCTGATCCTAGATTTATAGAATTTGCAAGGAACCAGATTGAGTGGTATAGAAATACATATCCACATATTACGTTTGATGTACCAGATTGGTTTGAAACAAAATGTAGATTATCATGTTTGAGTATGAAAAGGGATGAAAATGAAATTACAGACTTCATTTTTGTAGGAAAAGCAATTTTTAAGTAAAATATGTTGATATTACGCAAAGCATTTGTCAGGATGGCAGGTGCTTTTTTTGTGCCCGGAGAGATCCGGGTATTTTTGTGTCTTTTTTTATGAGATTTAGGGGGAAGAGCCGCATGGCAGGGAACAGAATTAAGGGAATCACTGTCGAGATTGGCGGCGATACCACGAAGTTGCAGACCGCCTTAAAGGGGGTTAATACGGAGATCAGGAATACGCAGAGCCAGCTGAAGGATGTGGAGAAGCTTCTGAAGCTGGATCCGGGGAATACGGAGCTGATCGCACAGAAGCACAGGCTGCTGGCACAGGCGGTTTCTGAAACAAGGGAGAAGCTGGAGACCTTGAAGACTGCACAGCAGCAGGCGGATGAGGCACTGCGGAACGGGACGATTTCCCAGGACCAGTATGATGCACTGCAGAGGGAAATTATTGAGACGGAACAGAGACTGCGGAGTCTGGAAGAGCAGGCGAACCAGTCTGCGACTGCTTTGCAGAAGATCGGGGCAACCGGTGAGAAGCTGCAGACGGTTGGAAACAAGATTTCTTCCGTGGGACAGAAGCTGCTTCCGGTGACGGGAGTGGTGACGGGGCTTGGAACGGCGGCGGTGAAAACTGCCGCTGATTTTGACTCTGCGATGAGCAGGGTGGCGGCTGTGTCCGGGGCAACGGGATCTGATTTTGACAGCCTCCGGGATAAGGCCAGGGAGATGGGTGCCAAGACAAAGTTTTCTGCGACTGAGGCGGCGGATGCCATGAATTACATGGCAATGGCCGGATGGAAGACGGAGGATATGCTGTCCGGTATTGAAGGCATTATGTATCTGGCTGCGGCATCGGGGGAAGACCTTGCAACGACTTCTGATATTGTGACGGATGCGCTGACGGCTTTTGGGCTGACTGCAGCGGATTCGGG
>CAKUJT010000448.1 GCA_934661765.1 uncultured Senegalimassilia sp. | reverse complement strand
TAATCCAGATCAATAAAATCCATTTCGAAAGTATCACCTTTTTTACGCTTTTCTTTCTTGATATTATAATCATCGAAGGAATCAAAATCGTCATCGTCAAAATAATCATCAAACTCGTCAACGCTGCGAGTATCATCGCTCAGTCCTTCGTCATCATAATCATCGTCGAAGTCATCATCATAGTAATCATCATCATCGAAATCGTCATCAAAATCGTCGTCATAATCATCTTCGAAATCATCATCCTGTCTCTTCTTGAATTTTGATCTCTTTTCTTCTTTGACTGATGGAATCGGCTTTACCGGATTGCTTTGTGGCTCATCATCCAGTCCATATTCATCATACAGATCATCCAACTCTCTGTTGCGGTTATGTAACTTCACAACGGAAACAAGAAGGAAGATTACCAGAAGAATAACGATAACTGCTGCCGCTGCTACAAACCAGATCAGATGATCGGAAATCTTTTCTAAAATTGCATCAAACTTGCTTGCACTCTTCTTATCCGGTGTAGTCGCAGACTTCGGAGTCTCCATTCTCTGATAAGTATGCTCTACAGAATCATATAAATAGAGAGATTCTTCACCGTCATTATTTACCGCATATAATACATAGAAACCATCGCGGTCCGGTTCATCCCAGATTTCAAAAGTCTTGCCGTTGATCTCCAGATTTCCTTTTGAATACTTTGATGGCATAGACACTTTACTGCCTGCATCAAAAATTACGATAGAATAAGTATCTGAAATCACAACCTGTTCTGCCGGTGAGAAGCTGCTGTCAGATGAATCATACATCCAGAAATCGCCTTTTCCATCACCGTCTACCAGGTAAGCCATCTGAAGTCCTGTCTTTTCCTGGACAGCACCTTTATATGTCGAATCATTATAAGTAATCTCTCCTGCTGTAAATCCAGCCGGAATCATGCTGTCTGAGAAATCACCGGATAAGGTATACTCCTGACCATCAATCGTGACACTTGCTCCATTCGCAACATCTTTGATCTTACTTGGATCTCCTGCCCCGATCACGACATCCGCATATCCTTCTTCACATGCCACGCTTTCTCCAATGCTGTCTGTAACTGTCGCATTTCCCTGCTCCAGTCTTGTACTTCCTTCCTGAAGAGCCTGGAATTTCATTGTAAACTCAATCCGGTCACTGCTTCCGTCACCTGAGCCAGTAAATGTCAGATTACCATTGGTGTCTGCATTCACTCCATCTCCCTCTTCAAATCGCATATAAGAAGGATTGTAAGTCATATGAATCGTTGCATCTCCGATTGCATCTCCACTGACAACAGCTGTACCCGCGATCGTAAATTCATCCCCGACACTTGTCTCAAGATCAGAAAAGAATATCACACCATCTGCCGCCAATGCCATCATAGAAAAACATGGCACGATCAAACATACAGATAAAAGAATTGTCGCTAATTTTTTCGTAAACTTCATCTTCATGTACTTTCCTCTTTCTAACCATATTAATTGTAAGTATAAATACTCTTAGATTCTATCTTACACTTTTTATGGGGAAATGTCTACTTGTTTGTAGAAATTCCCATTGTATCAATTTACAGACAACTCCGTTCTGCTTTATTTATCCGAAGAAAAACCCCGGCATAAACCGGAGTTCTTCTCTA
>CAKUJT010000447.1 GCA_934661765.1 uncultured Senegalimassilia sp. | reverse complement strand
TCGGCCTGCCCACGCAGGCCGACGGGCCGTTCTGCGACGCCGCGATTATCGCCGCCTAGCAGCTGGCGAACAAATCCGCCAGCTTCTCGCAGTCCACGACGCCGTCGGGGTCGACCGCCTGGGCAAGCGCCCACATGGTCTTCGCCAGCAGCGCCTCGGTGGTGGCGCTGCCGCCCATGAGCACACCCGGACGGTCGCAGAACGCGCGGCCCACCTCGTACACGCTCAGGTCGGCACCCTCGTACGGGCACTGCGTGGTCATGACCAGCGTTTTCCCGGCATCGACCCATGCAAGCAGCGTCTCGGTGATGCCATCGTACTCCGGGATGCCGCCCAGCCCGAAGGCCTCCACCACCAGCGCGTCGCACGCGGGGCGCAGCGCATCGATGACCAGCGCGTCCATTCCCGGCGTAAGCTTGAGCACCGCAACCCGTGGGTTAAGCGCGTCGTAGAAGCGCACGCCCGAAGCTACGTCGACGACTTCCATCGCTCCCGTAGAACCGACAAGCTGCGATTCGGCGGGTGCGCATGCGCGCCTCTCGTTTGCGTCGTCAGAGTTGCCTGCCGCTGCAATCGGCACCGTGCTCATCCGGCCACAAACGCCATCAGCCCACTCGATCCGCCCGCCGCGCACGTACCCCAGGTCGGGGACGTTCAAGCTGTCGAAAGCCTCGAAGCTGCGGGTACGCACCTTGCGCGCCGCCGTGCCCGAGATCACCTTGCCACCGAACGCCACCATCACGCCTGCGGCGGCATCATCGCAGGCCACGCGCACGGCATCAAGCAGGTTGCGCTTGCCATCGGTACCGGGATCGCCCATGGGCAGCTGCGAGCCGGTCAACACCACGGGCTTCGGGCCGCCCTGCACCAGATACGACAGCCCCGCCGCCGTGTACGCCAGCGTATCGGTGCCGTGAAGGACCACGAACCCGTCGAAGTCGTCGTAACGCCGGCGCACCTCGCCCGCGATGGCCAGCCACCCTTGCGGGCGCATGTTCGTGCTATCCACGTTCATGACCTGCGACACCTCGACATGGCACACCTGCGCCACCTCGGGAACGAACGCCACCAGCTGCTCGCCGGTCAACGCCGGCGCAAGCCCGCTTCCCTCCTCGGCCGACGCGATGGTCCCCCCCGTCGCGATAACCAGAATTTTCTTCATTCGCGCCCCTTCCCCCGGATAACCCGCAGCTCCGTTAAGCACACTTCAATTCCGCTACTGTAACCCGACACGCCCGCAACCAAGCCCTCGACCCCGCAAATCCTTCAAATGGCTGGCGTCGGCGCCCACGCCGCAACACGCCCTCAACCGACCGCATCCCAAAAAGACCCCGAACGGAGCCCATCAAGTCCCGGTCGGGCCCCGATCAACGCCCAATCGAAGCCCAATCGAGTCCCGAGCCCGCCTTTCACGCCATCCGTCTCGCCATACCATCGATACGTCTGCGTTTAATCGGCGCATATCCAAGTAGCCACCCTAGTGATGCCTACATTTCCCCATGTCACAGGCTTGCACGAAAGACCTATACTGTAACCTACCCTCACCAAACGCAGACGTATCGCCCCCTCTGGCTACACAGCCTGCCGCAACCGCCCGCGCGCAGCTCCGCGAACGCAAAAAGGGCGCTGGCTGCATTCGCAG
>CAKUJT010000446.1 GCA_934661765.1 uncultured Senegalimassilia sp. | reverse complement strand
AGAAATTTTTAATACACCTGATACAGAACCAACTGTACTTGCTAAAGGTATTTCAAGTTTTGTAGTTGAACCGCCGTCAATTTTGATTTTTTTATTGATTAAATCATTTGTAAGTGGCGCAACAGTAATCGGTAATTGATTCATATCAAGTGAAACTGTATAAACACCTTGAGTTAAGCTTGAAGAATAAGTTCTTCCGCGTTTATTAGTCAAGCAAGTTTCGCCTGACCAACTTGTAATAAGCGGTACATCTTTGATTGGAATATCAATTTTTCTATCGAATTTGCCGTTTTTGTTAACATCAACAAACGCGATTGCTTCAAAAATACCTTTGTCCAAATCTTCTTGACCAACTGATTTCAAACCATGATTAAATATTTGGAATGCGTCATTGAACACAAAATTGATAGAGTGTCTGTTCGTAGTAGGTGTAAACATGTTATCAATAAAATACCCGCCGTTTTGTGAATATTGATAACCTACGGCCATTGTTTGACCTGATTTTGCGCGGTAGCCAAGGTTTACGTTAAAATCATTTCCACCTTGACCGCTATATCTGAAACCATAGCCTACTCCAAGAGTTAAACGTTTCCATGTTGGGAATGTGTAACCAAAGCGGAACATATTGTAACCGTTTTTATAAGTAGCTGTATTGTATCTTACAATACTGTGACCAAGCGTAAATCTACCGTGGTTTCCTGGGATTGGAACATCTAATTGTGCATAATTATCAGCATATTTTGAATGATAATTTCTGTTCAAAGATGTTTCGTAATCATATTTTGTATCATACAAGCTTTCACGTCTGCCGACTTGAACTCTTGCCCAATGACTTATATCACGAGACGCGTTTGCATCATAGAAATAGTTTTTGTTTCTGCCTAAATCATTAGTACCACGTCTATAAAAGCTGTTGAATCTCAAGTTAGCAACCTTAGGAATTTTTGTTGATGCGTTTACAGAACCTTCGTCAAACTTAATAGTTCCACCTTGATATCTATGATTCATGTTTGAATAATATCTGCTATAACTACCGCTTGCGCTTGTAGAATTAAAACTGATACCACCTGAAACTTTACCGCCTGTTCTATCGTTTTTAGAAGTTGAATCACTGCTTGCGATATAGAAATCAGGTGAAGTTTGGAATAATTCAACTTTAGAATTGAATCTTTTTGGCTTAAGAATTTTACCTGAATATTTTGATAAATCTTTTTCGTATTCGCCCGTACCTTTTACAATGTAGCCGGCATGAGTGTATTCTTCTCTAATGTCGTGCGCAATGCTCGCGCCTGCCGTAAATCTACTCTTGATGTTTTTGTTGTTAGGATTTACCCATTCAACGCTGTTAAGTGAAGTAGCGCCTTCTAAATAGTTTACGCTCTTTTGAGTACCGCTTACAAGCAAAGTGTCGTTAGTCGGTATTCTATAAATTATGCTTGAACCATTTTTTTCGTATAATTTATCGCCTGTTAATTTTGATTCAAAAGTTACGTTGTCTTTAATACCGTATTGGTAACCGATACCTGCTGTAACTTTTTTGTTATTTCCGCGATAAATATTTGCGCCTTCTCTAAAGAATCTGTTTTGATAACCCCAAACACCTGCGTAAGCAGTGCCGCGTTGTTCTTTTTCAAACGGTTTGT
>CAKUJT010000445.1 GCA_934661765.1 uncultured Senegalimassilia sp. | reverse complement strand
TGTTTAACCCGTTTGTAAACGTCGCGTGTGTATACTTTCTCTGTTAAAAATAAAATTCTTTATACCACTGCACAAATTTTCTCAACCCCTCCCGTAGGCTGGTGTTTGGCCTAAAACCAAAGTCTTTCTCCAAAGCAGAGGTATCTGCATAAGTCACCGGAACATCTCCTGGCTGCATGGGTACCAGTTCCTTATGTGACGCAAAGTCGTAATCTTCCGGCAAAACTTCTGCCCTGATCAGTTCCTGCTGTAAAATTTTGACAAAATCCAAAAGATTTTCAGGATGGCTGTTACCTATGTTATAGACACGATACGGCGGTATGGGTAGTCCATCTGCACCATTTTGCTTTTCTGGTGCATTGCACATCACATGGCGGATGCCCACCACAATATCATCCACATAGGTAAAGTCCCGCTGGCAATTACCATAGTTAAAGATCCGGATCGTTTCGCCTTTCAGAAGTTTATTGGTAAAGCTGAAATAGGCCATATCCGGTCTGCCGGCAGGGCCGTAGACCGTGAAAAAACGCAGCCCCGTGGAGGGGATGTTATATAGTTTGGAATAGGCATGAGCCATCAACTCATCACTCTTTTTGGTAGCGGCATACAGGCTGACCGGGTTGTCCACCTTGTCTTCCACCGCATATGGAACTTTTCGGTTCGTTCCATAAACGCTGGAAGATGAGGCGTATACCAGGTGTGCTACCGGATGTCTGCGGCAGGCTTCCAGAATATTGTAAAATCCTACCAGATTGCTCTCTATGTAGGCATCCGGATTGGTGATGGAATACCTGACACCTGCCTGTGCCGCCAGATTGACCACAAGATCAAAGCAATGCTCCTGAAACAGTCTTTCCAGAAGTGCTTTTCATTTGTAAAATTTTTGAAACCTTCCGCAACCCCATTGCCTCCTATGACTTTCGGAATAGTTGAAATCACGATTTTTACATCTGTCCAGAAGCCGAATTGTTCAAGATATCGAACATCCCATCGAACCTTGTCAGCAGGTGTAACCATGTCACGACCATGAATTTGTGCAAGTCCTGTTAAGCCCGGACGAATTTTATAAACACCGTATTTCATACGAAGATCATGGATTTCGTATTCGTCAGAAATCAAGGGTCTTGGGCCGACAATACTCATATCGCCCTTGAGCACATTGATCAGCTGAGGCAGTTCATCAATGGACAACCTGCGCAAAATATGTCCAATGCGCGTTATGTATCGGTCTGGATCATCGACCTCACTTGTTGACATATATTGGGGTGTATCTCGCCGCATGGTACGCAGCTTATAGAGCTTGAAGCGGCGACCTCCCATTCCAACACGGTACTGAGCAAATAATACATCGCCTGGATCGTCGATATACACGATCATGAAAACGATCAACATTGGGATTGCAATAATGAACAATGCGACCAATGCAAGAATAATGTCCATCATTCTCTTGACCTTCCAATATCGACGGTTTATAATGCCGACAAATTTAATATCTCTTACTACGTTTTCATCAATAGAGCTAACGCTATTTACATAGGAAGTCTTTTTAAGAACCATCGGAGAAATATCCAGTTTATCGGTATTCATTGTCCTCCCTCCAGACTGTGTGAAAGAAAAAGTTTTTTTATAGTATGAACATTAAGT
>CAKUJT010000444.1 GCA_934661765.1 uncultured Senegalimassilia sp. | reverse complement strand
CAGTTCGCCCCCGGCTCCATGCTGCCCAAGGTCGAGGCCTGCATCGAGTACGTCGAGGCCTTCCCGCAGGGCAAGGCCCTCATCACCTCCCTCGAGTGCGCCGCTGCCGGTCTCGAGGGCAAGACGGACACCGTCATCGTTGCGTAGCTTTTTCGCCGGCTCCGCCTGCCCGTTCTTCCAGGGACCGGCTTGCGCCTAGGACGCCATGTCCGCTGTCGCGGGGCGCGGTCCTGGTATGGCGGGCGGGGCGCCCCGCGGGCATCCGCGGCTGTCGGGAATCGCAGACCCGGCGCCGTGTAGCGCCCGCGTCGCACTCAAAGACCGGCCGGCGCGGCCGCTTATCCCGCGCCGGCGTCTAAACGCTTACCCGCGGCAGTGCGTGCGCATGCACTGCCGCACCTTCTAAAGCCTTTATGCATATATTCGCGCGGCGGTGATCTGTTCGCCGCGTTTGCCAACTGCAGGCAAGGCTCCGTTGGCAACGCGGCGGAGCCTTGCCATATCTGAGATAATGGATCGATCGCCCCGTAAGACATCGACTTACCAGCTTTTGCAGACGAAGGGAAACGCGCTATGCCATACGAACACTTGACCAGCGCAAACGATGCGCGCTTGGCGCCGTATGCGCGTGTGCGCGATGCCGATCTGGCAGCTTGGCCTGACGCTCCCGCCGGCTTGTTCATGGCGGAGTCGCGCGCGGTCATCGCGGCGGCCATCGATGCGGGCGCCTGCCCGCGCTCCTTTCTGGTAAGCGAGTCCTGGGCCGATGACGCCGCGCCGCTCGCTCGCCAGCTGCTCGCGCAACATCCGGCATGCTCGGCCCTGTGCGTGCCCGACTCCCTGTTCTCCCAGGTCACCGGCTACAAGATCGTGCGCGGCCCCGTAGCTGCCTTCGAGCGCCCCGCGCTGCCCGATCCTGCGCAGCTGCTCGCCGGCGCCCGTCGCATTGCCGTGCTCGAGGACGTGGGTAACTATGCCAACATCGGCAGCGCATTCCGTGCGGCGCACGCGTTCGGCGTCGATGCCGTGCTGGTCACGCCGTCGTGCCACGACCCGCTGTTCCGTCGCGCCAGCCGCACGAGCCAGGGCACGGTGCTGCAGGTGCCGTGGACGCGCATCGGCACGCAACGCCAATGGGCTGCCGAGGGCATCCCGCTGCTGCACGCAGCCGGGTTCGAGGTGGCGGCGCTAGCACTCGAGGACCGCTCGCTTGCGCTGGGCGACCCGCAGCTTGCCGCATGCGAGCGCTTGGCCATGGTGCTCGGCACCGAGGGGGCGGGCCTGTTCCCCTCGACCATCGCCGCCTGCGACTACACGGTGAAGATCCCCATGGCCCACGGCGTGGACAGCCTCAACGTAGCCGCCGCCAGTGCCGTAGCCTTTTGGGAGTTGCGCGCGCGATAGCGCCGGAAGTGGATCGTCCAGTCCGCTGAGCGCCAGCAGAAAACCCCTATGAAATGGCTGCGGTTTCGGTCTTGGCAAATGCTCGGCCGCCGATCGCAGCTACATTGGTAACACAACGTTAAATCTTCCCGCCCCGCCAGATTCCCGGACGTTTTCTTTGGCTGTTAGCGTATGATGGAACGCGTGCTCTCGAGGTGAGGGCGAGTGTTGCCGCCATGCAACGCGCAGTGTTACCCCCGT
>CAKUJT010000443.1 GCA_934661765.1 uncultured Senegalimassilia sp. | reverse complement strand
GCAATAAGAGAAGTGCTCCCGGGTGCAAACTGCGGAGCATGCGGATTCGCAGGCTGTGATGACTATGCAGCTGCATTCACAGACAATCCGGGGCTCAGCTGCTCGCTATGTCCTGTAGGCGGTGCGAGCGTGGCTTCGCAGATCGCAGGTATCATGGGAGAGGAAGCAAGCTCTGCTGAACCTCAGGTGGCAATGGTAATGTGCCAGGGAAGCTTTGGCGTTACCAGACAGATCATGGAAGAAGACAGAGTCACATCATGTAAGGAAGCAAAGATGTTCTATGGCGGGCAGTGGGCATGCCGTTTCGGCTGCCTGGGTCTCGGCGACTGCTATAATGTCTGCAAGTTCGATGCGATCACTGTAAACAACGGCGTCGCAAAGATCAACAGAGACGTCTGCGTGGGATGCGGAGCTTGTGCGAATGTGTGTCCTAATGAGATCATCAGCATGGTCAACAAGAAGAATCTCGTGTTTGTTGCCTGCAAGTCGATGGAAAAAGGCGCAAAGACGAGAAAGACATGCGAGATCGGCTGTATCGGATGCATGAAGTGTCAGAAAACATGTAAGTTCGACGCTATAAAAGTCGAGAACAATGTTGCCAAGGTCGACCTTGACGCATGCAAGAACTGTGGTATGTGCGAAAAGGAATGCCCTACAGGCGCTATCGTAAACTACAGAAAGAAAAAGAAACCAGTCAGGAAAGCTGCGGAAACCAAGCCGGCAGCAGCAGAGGCTCAGTCTGCACAGGCATAAGCTGCTCGCAGGCATAACAGGTATAAGCCGGGCTGCAAACCACTTGCGACCAGTCGCAGGTTTCGGACTTGACTAGTATTTATCAGGAACCGGGAACCGACGGGAAAAGGATCTTAAAAAGCGTATACGTGGCAAACGCCATAACTTATGTGATATGAAAAACGCTTTGATCCGGGACTTGTCGCCCGGTTCTTTTTATATAAAGAAAACCTCGCGTATGATGATTTTTCTTGCACAGCAGTCAATTTCTCGCAGAGAAATTGACTGCGCTCCAGTGTTCGCTGCGCGCCAATGTTCGCTGCGCTCACTCCTTCGGCTGCGGCTGCGCTGGTGTTGATCTGTATTTCGCAGAGCCGATGTCCGGAGCATTAAAAGTATGTATGAGCACACCATTATTTGTGTAGAAATCAGGTTTTCAGATGATATCTGCACAATGGCGCCTACATCTGTGTATATGCTCGTGAAGAGTAAAAATCAATACACAGGAAATTTCAGATTTTCGCTAAAAATATCCGATTTTGTAAGATTTTGGTATATTTCTATCGTTTTGGCGATTTTCGTTGTGTAAATTTTTTTCAGCGTCACATCATCCTGCACATCTCAAATGCGGATTGTGCAGGATTTTTTTCGAGGACGGAATAATACACAAAACCAGTCACTCTCAGCACCTACTGGGATCAGGGGGTCAAAAAATGATTGCCGATATTTACATAAAATGCTATTATTTTTTAGAAATGTAAAAATATAGTTGAAAAATGCCAAGGCAAATGGTAAAATATGGTCAGAGAAATACCTGGGTGTCCCAATGTTAAAATGCTTTCACCAATGAAAATGCATCCATGAAATGTGGTCGATGGGCAAAATTATTTTGAGATAAGAGAGGCTGTCCGATATCGGTCTGGAAG
>CAKUJT010000442.1 GCA_934661765.1 uncultured Senegalimassilia sp. | reverse complement strand
TTCAGGATAGCGCGGGCAATGGCAATCCGCTGTTTTTCACCGCCGGAGAAGCGAGAGCCGAAGCTGCCCACCTTCGTGTCATATCCATCCGGCAAAGACATGATGAAATCATCAATCTGTGCCTCTTTTGCGGCGGTCCGTACTTTTTCCAGAGTGGCATTACTGCCCATGCGGATATTTTCTAAAACGCTGTCACGGGTCAGGAAGGTCTTTTGGAACACAATGGCGACATTTTTTAGGATAGTATCATAATTGAGTTCCTTTACATTTTTCCCACCAATCAGCACTTCGCCCTCCTGCACATCATAGAACCGGGAGATCAGCTCAATCACGGTACTTTTACCGGCACCAGACTGTCCCGCAAGGGCCATGCGTTCACCATCTTTAATTTTGAGATTAACGCCTTGCAGTACATCGGTCTTGCCATCATAGGAAAACCGAACATTCCGAAGTTCAATATCGTGATTTTGAGGAAAGTCCGCTCCACCCTCATAAATTGGAATATCCAGTATCTCTTTGGTCTTAGTAACAGCGTTCAGCACATTGGCAAAATTAGTCCCCAGTTCCTGTAGGGGGCGTATTTCCGTCAGATACATGGAACCTACATAGACGAATAGCAAAAATGCGCTGGCAGCCAGTGAGCCTTTCAGGAAAAACATTCCGCCGATTGGAACCATCATCAACATCCCACATTCGATGATAACAACAAAGGCCGCATAAGGTGGCCCCATGCGCCGGGAAGTTTCATTCCACATGGCGTTTTCTTCCTGGATAGCGTCTGAAAACTTTTGAAACGATTTGCTCCCCATGTTATAGGCTTTAATCAATTTCATGCCGCTGATGTACTCAATCATAACCGAGTTCAGTGTGGTAATGGAGTGATTGGCCCGTTCCATCAGGTCATCCGTATTGCGGAACATCATCCCCATTACAACAACAGCAAGGATCAGCGGAACCAGGGAAATCAATGCCAGAGGAATATTGACGGTCATCAGATAAATAAAAATGACTACCGGCCCCACCAGATAGCACACAAGGTCAGGAAGGTTATGGGCCAGAAACAGCTCCAACTTTTCAATATCTTCATTCAGAACCGTTTTTATGTCCCCGGTGCGCCGTTCATTCAAGGCCCCTAAAGGCGCTCTGGCCATGTGTTCTGCAACCATGCAGCGCACTTTGAAAAGAGCGCCATAGGCCCCTTTGTGGGCTGCTACGCCGGAACAGCCAAACAGGGCAAACCGCAAAGTTACCGCCACTGCAATCATTACCACGGTATGTACAACAAGTTCCTGCGTGCAGGTATGATTGAAGGTGGCGTTCATCAGCCGGTAAATTCCAATGTAAGGGACGATAATGCAAAGGCCGCTGACCGCCGATAGAAAAATTGCCAGGAACAGCCAGATTTTTTGCTCACCGGCCCAGTGGAGCAGCAAAGCTACTCTGTTTTCTTTTTTCTGTTTCATAGATCACCTCTCCTTTCCTTCTGAAACAGAGAACAGCTCTCTCAATTTCGGGAGGGCATCCATTGTAACTGGTACATCATCGGGCATTTCGCCCTCGTCAAAATGCAGGACACGGGAGCAGGTACGGCAGACAAATTCAAAATCGTGGGTGACAATGAAAATAACCTTTCCCATATTGGACAACCGGCGGATCAG
>CAKUJT010000441.1 GCA_934661765.1 uncultured Senegalimassilia sp. | reverse complement strand
ACCTCCAAGGTTGATATTGATCCGGAAACCGGTGCCATGAAACGAATGTCCGGTGAGACAAGAACCAATCCATATGACCTGTTTGCGCTGGAAACAGCCCTTGCGATCCGGGAAAAAACAGGCGGAACGGTAACCGTTCTGACTATGGGACCGCCACAGGCGGAAGAGATGATCCGGGATGCCTACACTATGGGTGCAGACGAAGGCGTGATCCTTTCAGACCGAAAATTTGCGGGAGCGGATGTTCTGGCAACCTCCTATGCACTGACACAGGGAATCCAGGTGATCGGCGGTGCAGATCTGATCATCTGCGGAAGACAGACCACAGATGGAGATACAGCCCAGGTTGGACCGGCTATTGCAGAGCATCTGACCATTCCACATGCTGCATGGGTAGCTGAGATCATGGATGTCAATGAAAAAAGCATTCAGGTCCGTCAGGATCTTGTAAGTGTTTCTCAGGTTTCCGAGATCCCCTATCCATGTCTGCTGACTATTGACAAGGATACCTGCGTGCCACGTCTGCCGTCCTACTTATTAAAGAAAGCAACTGCAGACCGTCCGGTACGGATCTTAAGCTTTGAAGATATGCCGGATCAGGATCTGAGCCGTTACGGACTGATCGGTTCCCCCACCTCTGTGGAAAAAATGTTTGCGCCGGAGGAAAGCGAAAAACAGGTTTATCTGGAAGGTACTGCAAAGGAAAAAGCAGACAAGCTTGTTGCTCTCCTGACCGGAAAGAAGATCATATAGGGGGAAGCGGAACATGGAATTTTTAAAATTTGATATAAACAAATGCGTGCTCTGCGGAGTATGCGTGGAGAAATGTCCTTTTGGAGCCCTCACCATAGAGGGAAATGGAATTGTTGTAGGCGATGCCTGTCGTATGTGCGGGCTTTGCGTTCGGAACTGCCCGGAGAAAGCAATCCGGTTTGAGCAGAAGGCGAAATCCTTTGACAAGGATAAATGGAAAAACTTTCTTATTTATGTGGAGCAGGAGAGAGGCGAGATTCATCCGGTCACCTTTGAGCTGATCGGGGAAGCAAGAAAGATGGCTGTCAAAGTCGGTTATCAGGTTAACTGTGTGATTGTCGGAGGCAGCGGAACAAAGGAAAATGCGGAAAAGCTTCTTCCATATGGCGTAGACAATGTATATGTATATGAGCATGAAGGCTTTGAAGGCTTTCGCGCAGACTGCTACACAGATGCAGTTGCAGACTGTATCGCAGCAAACAAGCCAAGCTCTGTGCTGATCGGAGCTACTGCGCTGGGACGTTCCCTTGCGCCGAGGCTTTCCACCAGATTCCATACGGGACTGACTGCAGACTGCACAACACTGGATATCCGTTCCAACACTGATATGATCCAGATCAGACCGGCTTTTGGCGGAAATATCATGGCTCAGATCGGGATCACCAAATCACGGCCACAGTTTGCCACAGTCCGTTATAAGGTTATGGACAAGGCAGAAAAGATAAAAAATCCTCACGGTCAGGTGGTTGTATGTCCGGTAAATGAAAAAATGGCAGATTCCAGGATCAAAATTCTGTCATCCAGAGTCATTGATAAGGTGAAGAGCCTGGAGGAAGAGGATGTTCTGGTAGTAGCAGGCCGCGGTGTCCGGAATGAAAAGGATGTGGAAATGTGCCGGGAACTGGC
>CAKUJT010000440.1 GCA_934661765.1 uncultured Senegalimassilia sp. | reverse complement strand
TGCCCGAAAATACGACGGAAAATATAAAAAAATACAGATTAAACACAGTTACTGTCAGAAGTGTTAGTGAAAAAATAAAAATATTGCGTATAATAATAATTACAGAAAGTATTTGCAGAAAAACTGCGGGAGAGTTTCTCAGGTGATCCTATCAAAATAGTGAACAAGAAAGGAGTGTTGTATATGAGTAAAAAAATGAAAGTCTGGACAGCCGGTGTACTGGGAATTATGATGGCAGGTCTTGTCTGTGTAAATGTTTATGCATTGGATGACAAAGATGTGATTGGTACATGGTATGCGAACAGTCTTACGATGGACGGCCTGAGCGTATTCCATCCGGGTGCGATCATGATGGAGATGACGCTTGAAATTAACGAGGGCGGCAAAGGAAAAGTGACAACCAGTTCTGAAGAATCCGAACCGGATGTGAACGATTTTGAATGGGAGATCGATGGAGATAACCTTGTCATAACTTCAGATGATGAGGTTCTGGAAGGTGTATATTCAGATGGGAATTTATCTATTGACCTGGACGGGATGACCATGACACTGGGACAGGAAAAAGAAGAGTATGTACCTTATGAACCTGGAAAGGCAGTCGAAGATACCAAGATTGAAGATTTTGATGGTGAGTGGAACAGTACTCTGATGTCTGCTTTTGGAATGCAGGTACCTACGGGAACGCTTTTTGACATGCAGCTGAACCTCAGTATTTCAGGCGGCAAAGCGACTCTTGTAACAATTGAAGACGGAACGGAAACAACAGCTGAACTTGAAGGGGAACTGGATCAGAATGCACTTGTCTTGAAATCAACAGAAGAAAAAACGGAAGATGAAGAAGAAGACTATTCCTTGTTCAGTACAGAAACAATGAGATTATATCTTCTGGATGACGGCAAATTATGTTTCACAACAGCCGATAGTCTGGATGAGGCTGCAGATGCAGAAGACAGTGAGGAATCAATGGACTGGACTGTCAAAGTATTCTTTGACAAATTGGAGGTAAAATAATCAGATTTTAGAAGATTCTCGTAACTGTTCGCAGGAAAAAGTGTATAAACGAAGAGAACAGTAACAGATTCTCTGCTCGAAGGAGGTTTCAGGAATGGGATTATTTGACAAAAAGAACTGTGATATCTGTGGTGACAAGATAGGGCTTTTAGGAAACCGTAAGCTGGATAATGGCAATCTGTGCAAGAATTGTGCCGGCAAACTCTCCCCGTGGTTTGAAGAAAGACGCCACAGTACAGTAGAAGACATCAAAAGACAGCTGGCATACAGAGAAGAAAATAAAAATGCTGTACGTAATTTTAGTGTCACTCGTGAATTTGCCGCAGACAGATACCATGTATTTATCGACGATAACAAAGGCATGTTTGCTGTGGCATTTAATATGAGTGAGCAGAATAATCCGGATATCGTACCACTGTCAGCAATAACCTCCTGTCGTATGGAGATTGATGAGGACCGTGAAGAAGAGGAATATACTGATCAGGATGGTGAGACCAGATCCTATGTACCGCCGAGATACACATATTCCTATGATTATAAGATAAAACTGAGTGTTAATACACCATGGTTTGACGATATGGATTTTCAGCTCAATACTTTCTCTGTAAAAGATCAGGAACGTGCTAAAATGATGAAGTATGAGCAGCTTGGAAA
>CAKUJT010000439.1 GCA_934661765.1 uncultured Senegalimassilia sp. | reverse complement strand
TCGTCTTTGCCGGGGGCGTGTGCGCCTTTAACCCGGAGCCTTTGGCGGACTTTGTGGACTTTTTCTCCCTGGGAGAAGGGGAGGACAGCACCGTGGAAATCGTGTCTCTCTACGACAAGGCCAAGGCCGAGGGTTGGAGCAAGGAGAAATTTCTCTTAGCGGTTTCCAAAATCCCCGGGGTCTATGTGCCCAGCTTTTACCGCCAGGAATACAACGATGACGGCACTCTTCGGGCGGTGATTCCCCTGAACGGTGCTCCGGAAGTTGTGACCAAGCGGATCGTGGAGGATTTGGATCACGCCTTTTTCCCCACGGAAATGATCGTCCCTTCCACGGAAATTGTCCACGACCGGGGGAACCTGGAAGCCTTCCGGGGCTGCATCCGGGGCTGTCGGTTCTGTCAGGCGGGCTTTTCCTGCCGTCCGGTGCGCAAAAAAAGCCCGGAGGTGCTTTACCGCCAGGCAATCGAGCTGCTGGAAAAATCCGGCAAAAACGAAATTACCGTGTCCAGCCTGTCCACCTCTGATTACCGGGGGCTGAAGGAGCTGACGGACGAGCTGATTCCCTACTGCCAGGCCAATAAGGTTAACCTATCCGTGCCGTCTCTGCGGGCGGACAATTTCTCCCGGGAGCTGATGGAGAAGCTGCAAACCGTCCGGAAAAGCGGCCTGACCTTCGCTCCGGAGGCGGGCACCCAGCGGCTCCGGGACGTGATCAACAAAAACCTGACCGAGGACGAAATTCTGAACACCTGCGCCCAGGCCTTCTCCGGAGGCTGGAACAACGTGAAGCTCTATTTCATGCTGGGTCTGCCCACGGAAACCGACGAGGACGTGCTGGGCATCGCCGAGCTGGTGTATAAGGTCATCCAGGCCTGGAAGGAAAACGCCGTGAACAAAAAGCGGGGTCTGCGGGTCCATGTGGCCACGGCCTATTTCGTGCCCAAGCCCCACACCCCCTTCCAGTGGGAAAAGCAGATCACCCCTCAGGAATATCTGCGGCGGTGCAAGCTGCTCAAATCTCATTTCTACTCCAAATCCATTGTCTATGACTACCACAGTCCGGACTTGAGCCGACTGGAGGCGGTGTTTGCCCGGGGAGACCGGCGGTTGGGGCCGGTCATCGAGGCTGCGGTGGAAAGCGGTGCCCGGCTGGACGGCTGGGACGAATATTTTGACTACGGCAAGTGGCTGGATGCCTTTGAGAAATGCGGCGTGGACGTGGACTACTACACCACCCGGGGCTTCGGCGAGGAGGAGCTGCTGCCCTGGGATGCCATTGACGTGGGCGTGAGCAAAAAGTTCTTGCTCCGGGAGCGGAAGCGAGCCTATGAGAATCTGGTGACCCCGGACTGCCGGCACGGCTGCACCGGGTGCGGTGCCAATTGCCTGCTGAAGGAGGTAGCCTGCGATGCCTAGAGCGCTGTTTGAAAAGGTGGGCTCTGCCCGGTTTATTTCCCATCTGGACTTGATGCGGCTGTTTCAGCGAGCCTTCAAGCGGGCAGGGCTGCCCTTGACCCACACCCAGGGCTTCAACCCTCGACCCTCGGTTTCCATTGCTCTGCCCCTGAGCCTGGGAGCGGAAAGTCACTGTGAGCTGCTGGACTTTGACCTGGAAAGTCCCGTTCCTCCGGAGCGCATCCGTGACCGGCTGAATGCCGCTCTCATCGAC
>CAKUJT010000438.1 GCA_934661765.1 uncultured Senegalimassilia sp. | reverse complement strand
AGTACGGGGTGCCCGCCATGATTGAGCCGGTGTTCCAGTACGATGCGCATCAGTTCCTTCGTCGGGGGCGACATGTCCCGGAAGCCCTGTCCGAAAGGGATCATGGTAAAGCCGTCGTCCTCCAGAGCCTGCACCATCATCGTGGCGTTCCAGCGGTCATAGGCGATTTCGCGGATGTTGTAGCGTTCACCCAGCTCGCAGATGAATTTTTCGATGAAACCATAGTGAACGACATTGCCTTCGGTCGTCTGAATAAATCCCTGCCGCTCCCACTGGTCGTACATCACATGATCCCGTCGAACGCGCAATGCAAGGGTATCCTCAGGCAGCCAGAAAAAGGGCAGCACCATATAGGCTTCGTTTTCATCTCTCGGCGGAAAAACCAGCACCAGCGTCGTCAGGTCGGAGGTGGAGGAAAGGTCGAGCCCCGCGTAACAGGCGCGCCCTTCCAGCTGGTACGGGTCGACAACGCCGCCGCATTCGTCCCATTTGTCCATAGGCATCCAGCGGATGCTCTGCTTGACCCACTGATTCAGTCTCAGCTGACGGAACATATTCTCATCCGCGGGCGTTTCCAGCGCCTTATGATAGGCGTCCCTCACTTTATCGATAGTGATCGTATAGCCCAGCGATGGATTGCACTTGTACCAGTTCTGCTCATCCTGCCAGTCCGCATCGTCGGGAAGCCCATAGACTACAGGGTAAAAGCGCGGATCCTGCTTGCGTCCTTCCAGAATATCCAGAGCCTTCTGGTGTACCTCCCAGCAGACGGAATTGCGGTCTGTACCGGCAGTGGTCAGGAAAAACCACAAGGGCTGCCTGCGGGCGTCGCCGCTGCCCTGAGTCATTACGTCATACAGGGCTCGCGTCGGCTGGGTGTGAAGCTCATCGAAAATGCAGGCGCTGACGTTCAGACCATGCTTGGTCGCGACCTCCGAGGAAAGTACCTGATAAATACTGCCCGTGGGCTGATACACCATACGTTTGGTGGAGGGGATGATTTTGATCAGCTTACTCAGCGTGGGGTTTTGTCTGACCATATCCACCGCTACGTCAAACACGATGGCCGCCTGCTGGCGGTCGCTGGCGCAGGAGTAGACCTCCGCCTTCCATTCGTCATCATTGACGAGCATATTGAGCGCCAACGCCGCGCCCAGTTCGGATTTTCCGTTTTTCTTGCCGATCTCGATATACACCTGATTGTACTGCCGCATGGAAGGCTCTTCATCCCGCACCGTGCCGAATACATCGCGGATGATCTTCTCCTGCCATGGCAGCAGCTTGAAGGGCTTTCCGTGGAATTCTCCCTTTGTGTGCTTCAGGCACTCAATAAAGCGGATGACGCGCCGCGCTTTCTTCTCGTCAAACATCGTCCTGCCACCCGCCCTTCAGCAGCCGCGCCATGGGATCGTCGTCGCTTTCCGCCGCGCCGCCGCTGGCAACAATGCGGGCGCGGCAGGCCGGGGTCAGACCGAATTCCGTGGCGAAGGACTGCATGATTTTCAGATTCTGCTGAGCAATGGATACCTGCGGCACCTGCTGCACATACCCGGACGGCGTCTTGAAGATGGAGCCGTGCTGGGTGATGAAATCCTCGGCTTCGCGCCATCGGGCATACGCCTGACAGTACCCGGCGAAGGCGGTCAGGTCGGCCATGGTCAGCACACCCATGGC
>CAKUJT010000437.1 GCA_934661765.1 uncultured Senegalimassilia sp. | reverse complement strand
TGGGTGGTCCAGGATCGAATCAATCATGCAAAAAGACAGGTAGAAGAAGCAATTCGAAGAACAGAAAGTATCGTCAACCAATTACAGCGTATGTAAAGTAAAAGGCAATGAGTCAGAAATGGTTCATTGCCTTTCTTGGTGTTATGGATTATTTTAATTTTTCTTTTTCGGCATTTAAGAGTTCAAGATTAAGCCCCTGTTCTCCGGCGGTCTTATCTACCCAAAGATTCAAAGAGTCTATGGCTAAAGAAATTTCATCAAGTTTTTTACTGATATAAGCAAAATCTTTCATTTCATCATCGCTGATTTTACCGTCACGGGCAATCTGGATCAGACGACCGGTAAGAGGATTGATTTCATTTAGACTGGCCTCTGCTCTTGTCAGTCCTGCCGCTTCTCGGCAAAGCTGGTAAATTGTTTTGTTTTCCCTGGTGGATTGTTTACCCATGAGAATTGCCTCCTCGTATATCGCTAAACATGAGGATTATCAATATTTAAGTCCTCATGCAAGACGTGTATTTCTCGCATAGAGTTTATTATACTTGAATTATCAATTAACAACAAGCTCAATAATGAACATGAAGTCAAAAAGAGTGAAAGAGGAAAGAGAGGTTACAGAATGAGAAAAACAAGAAGTGATTGTAGAGTGATACTACATTCAATTTTGTGATTGCCATGCTGCAGTCACAATCTCAGTTGAAAACAATGTATAAGGATGCAGCAGATACTATTGTGGGTAACTGTGATACAACATTGTTTCTTGGTGGAAAAGAGAAGACAACACTGAAAGAAATGAGTGAGATTCTTGGTAAGGAAACCATTGATCTTCACAACACATCGGAGACAAGAAGCAATCAGAAATCATTTGGTCTAAATTATCAGAAACTGGGGAAATAGCTGATGACCGAAGATGAGATTGCTGTTATGGATGGTGGCAAATGTATTTTGCAGATCCGAATCCGAAGAACTGGTATGAGATCGAAAAAGAAATTAATCCACAGTACCTGCCAAAGCCAGATGAAGTGGTGGATGAGGTATTCGAAGTGGAAGTATTGGAAGATGAAGAAGATTCAGATGTTGAATTATTGACGAGCGAAAAATGAGGCATTATAATAAAAATATATGACGAAGAAAGGGATTATCATGGAAAAGACTTTAGCAGTTGCAAAATTCTTTAACGAGCTTTACAAAAGCGAAAATGGAACTGACATGGATCAGATGAGAATGCACAAAATGATGTATCTGGCTCAAAGAGAGTCTCTTATGTATAATAAAGAACTCCTTTTTGATGCCGCATTCCATGGATGGAAGTATGGCCCTGTGCTGGTAGAAGTAAGAAGTGAGTATACAACGGGCAATATGTTTACAGGAGTTTTAGGTGATTTATCAGAAACTGCAAAAGAGTTAGTTAAATCCGTTTATCAGAGATATAAAGACTTCTCATCTTGGAAGTTAAGTTCTCTTTCACATGGAGAATTATCTTGGAAATGTTCACGAGAAGGATTAAATGCAGAAGATAATGGAAATGTACTTCTGAGATTAGCGGATATGAAAGTTGATGCAGCTCGTGAATTATTACGAAGGAAAAAACTTGAAGCTTCCGAGTAAATAGAAGGTAGGTGACTTAAATTAGTATTCAAGAACAAAAAGATTATTTGAAAGAGCAACTATATGTT
>CAKUJT010000436.1 GCA_934661765.1 uncultured Senegalimassilia sp. | reverse complement strand
AAAAGTGTAACTGATTTATTCGTAAACATTTTTTTCTGTTCATCCATTACTTTTTCCTTCTTTCATAATTCCGATTTTCTGCCCTAAGTATATCACACAAAAAACCAATTTTCAACGCAGGAAAAACAAATCCCCTGTCCTTGCGGGCAGGGGATTGCAGACTGTCGAAAAACCTTCTTTGCCTTTATGCAGCATTTGCAACCTAACGGTTGGTTTGTAGGGAACGGTCTTGACCGTTCCGTACCGCCTTGCCAAAAGCACGGCGTAACGAGAAAACCGCGCGCCATTCGGCGCGATTTTATGCGCTGCGCGCGGCCGAATGTACGGATGGGTCAAGACCCATCCCTACAAATCTTCCGTTAACAGGCTTTTCCTACAAGCTGAACCACTCGCCTAGCGAGTGGTTTTCGGGATACAATAAGCCCCGCCGTAAATTCTACGGCAGGGCAGGCGCTGTTTTTTGATAGACGGAGATTGACATAACTCACTTAGACTGATTATGCCAAGCATATAAGTAGATAGCAAGGAACACTCCCGCAAAGCAACTAATAATTGTACCTGCCACAATCAGAGCAGGAATATAGCTTCCAATCAAGCCTGTATCTGATGTTATGATGATGATAATGCCAATAACGAATGCTATAATATAAATAATGGGTAGAACCTTTTTCATAAAGACACCTCCTTGTTGAATTTCGATTTACTACCCTAAGTGTATCATATAAAAAATCAAATGTCAACGCAGGAAAAACAAATCCCCTGTCCTTGCGGGCAGGGGATTGAAGTTTAGCAATGCTGTTTGAGATATTCGGCGCTGACCTGCAAACTCTTTAGGGGAGAGTTATCCACCCAGTTGCGGTGGCTTTCCAGAATCACGGCATCCACGCCGACAGAAAGCGCCTGTGCCATCAGGCTGTCGAGGTCCATATTGCCGGTGCCCAGCTCCATGCTGTCGGTTTTCAAAATCGGCGTCACGGCGCTGCCCGTAAGGCGGGTGCCGCGGTCGTTGATGTGCCACAGCTTCATGCGGGTGCCAAGACGCTGCATCCACGCAAGGGCGTTCGCGCCGCCCTCGGTGAACCAGTAGCTGTCAAACTCAAAGTTGACGTACTGCGGGTCGGTTTCCTCCAGCAAAATGTCGTAGGCACGCTTTTCGGCGTTCACATGGCGCAGCTCGCAGTTGTGGTTGTGGTAGAGCAGCTCCACGCCCTCAGCCTTCAGCGCCGCGCCCGCCTTGTTCAGCCGTGCGGCAAGGTCGTGCATGGTGGCTTCATCACCGTAATCAAAGCGGTACATTCCGGTAATAACGACATACTTAGTGCCAAAGCTTTTGGCTTCGTCCGCTACCGCCTTGGCGTCGCGCTCCAGACTGCCCAAATCGGTGTGCAGGCTGACGACCTGCAGGTCGGCGTCCTTGACCAGCTTGTGCCAGTCAAGGTTGCCGCCCTTGCCCACGGGCATACCCGCCGCCTTGGTCAGCAGCCGCACCATAAAGCCGATGGGGTGGATCATAAACCCGCACAGCTCAATGCCGTCATAGCCTGCGGCCTTCATGGCGGCCAGCGTTTCCCGCGCCTGATTTTCGTTTCCTAAAACGGTACCCAGCATAAACTGCTGGACTGCTTTTGTGGGCATGGTTCAGCCCTCCATCTTGATGATTTTTCCCGTTGTGATGCC
>CAKUJT010000435.1 GCA_934661765.1 uncultured Senegalimassilia sp. | reverse complement strand
CGGATAGAATACCATTATCGCATTACCCACTGTCAACGAAAAAGAATGCCAACAATATTGTTGTCGAACGATATCCCAAGCTGGATAAAGAGGAAAGCTATATTTTCGTAGGAAGTCATGTCTGCCCGGAAGACATTGAAACTATGTTGAATGTTATTGACAGAAATGCATATCTGATATTAGGCTCGGTAGAAACTTTAAGATATAATCCTGAGGCATACTTGTCCTGGTTAAATGGCATGATTGTATTTGACATTCTTAATCCAGAGGAAAGAAGTGCGCTTCCGACAAAAATGGAGAGGGTATTACAGAAACAAAGCATTCTGATATTCCCAGAGGGTTCGCACAATTATGATTTAAACAGATTGATTAAACCACTCTATGACGGTCCAGTGAATCTGGCATTAAAGACCGGAAAAAAGATTGTTCCGGTTGCCCTGGTAAAAGATTATGGGAATAACGTGGCATATCTAGATGTAGGGAATCCGATAGATGTAAGAAATCTTAATTTGAACATACAGGATTATTATCCGGGAAAAGAAGAAAATGAAAAATACCGAATAAAATCCATGAGCAGCTATGTACGGGATCAGATGGCAACAGCAGTTTATCACATGATGGAACGTCATATTGTTCCGATGAAAAGAAATGAATATGGAGATATTGGACAATATTTTGTGGATTTTTATGTGATGGATACATTTCGTAAGCTGAATTGGAAACACGATGTATTTGAAGCAGAATATCTGACCAAGAAAACGGACGAAGAGCGGGAATATGAAGCAGTCGTGAGATTATTGAGCAGCTTGTGCTTAAAGAAAAATGTCCTAAAGGAAACCAGCCTGAACAGCAGGGAATATATCCAGAAGGAATTGGATCTCGACAAGAAAAATGTAGCAGAGAATTTGAGACGATATTTTTATGAAAAAGTAGTTTGACAAAGGAGAATGAGAGAAATATGATTTCGCAGACAGACAGACAGACAGACAGACAGACAGACAGACAGACAGACAGACAGACAGACAGACAGAGCATGAGCTGACGGGAGTTCCGTCCGTAGATAAGCCGTGGCTGAAATATTATGGAGAAGAGGTTCTACATCGTCCATTGCCGGATGGTTCGATGTATGATTATATGACTTCCTGTAATGTAGACCGGATGGATGAGGCTGCTTTGAATTACTTTGGAAAAAAGGTTACGCACCGGCAAATGCAGGAGAAGATTGATGCATGTGCAAGAGCATTAACTGCGTATGGTGTCAGGGCTGGTGATGCAGTGAGTCTTTGTGTTCTGGCAATGCCGGAGGCTGTGTATCTGCTTTATGCAATCAATAAAATCGGAGCGATCGCCAATATGCTTGTGATGAATGCAACGGAAGCGGAGATTCATGAGAAGTTAGCCGTAACGGAGAGTAAAGTTGTGATTATGGTTGATCTGGCACTGGAAAAGATCGTACAAGCATCCAGGGAAACAACTGTAAAACATATCATAGGTGTTTCGCTGGCAGAATCTATGCCATGTGTAATTGGGACGCTTTATAAGTGGAAATCAAAAGTAAATAAGGAAAATTGTGTTTTATTTTCAGAATTTCTGAAGGCAGGACAGGGAAAGAATGTAGGATATCCGGAAATAAAAGCAGATGCACCGGCAGTGATTGCATATACCGGAGGGACAACCGGCAAGG
>CAKUJT010000434.1 GCA_934661765.1 uncultured Senegalimassilia sp. | reverse complement strand
AGACTATCGTTGTAATTCTGCAGGATTAAATTCGGCTTTGCACCTTAACAAATTCATATATTTGCGTTATAATGAGCCTATAAGCCTCCAGTTTTGATGTTTTTTCACATTCTAAACGGGCATCTGAAAATAGTATGCGAGACTAAATTCCACATGCCTTGTGTGTAAGACTAAATTCTGGTGCAGTGAAATCTGCCTGTGCTTAAACTATTTTATTTCAACAGATTTGGACTAAGCATTACGTCATCAGGTGCGACTGCCTTTAACCCTAATGCTTTGTGAAGTTTTTGGTCCAAGAGTAAAAGAGATAGTTCATATGGACTGTGTCCATTGAGACTGTCTCTTTTTTCGCTGTTTATGTGATTCATCATAAGCATGATTTTTTCATCATCTAAGTCAGCGAATGAGCTGCCTTTGGGACGGATGTAACGTATATACTCATGATTCTTTTCACAGGCTCCTTTTTGCCAGAAACAGTAAGGATCACAGTAAAAAATAGTTGTACTTTTACTTCCGTCACAGAATTCCTCCATCTCTTTTCGGGCTGAGAATTCAGAACCTCCATCTGTGAGGATTACCGGAAAAAGCTTTTTGAATGCCTCTTGTCCCAAAACTGTTTCCAGCCATACAAAGACCTCCAGGACACATTCCTGATCCTGATATTCCAAAAGAAACATGAGCATAAGATTGCAGTTGCGGAACGTAAAGGTTAAGATGGCTTTGCTTTCGCCTTTCTTACCTTCCACGCAGTCCATTTCCACAACATTGGTATCTGGATGTTCCTTTATATAATTCTGAAAATCTTCGTAGTTATGACCTTGACGGTAAAAACGGTCTTTCGCACTGGTCTGAGTAGGTTTCCTGCGTTTCTTATAACGTACAGCTCTTCTTAAATCACTGTTTCGTACCTCAAAGACACAATTACTGATGTACGAGTAGAGTGTTCTTCTGGAACAGCCTAATTCCTCAGCATGGGTAGCATAGATATGACCTATAGACTGGTGTTTTTCCTTAATCAAAGGAACCAGTAGGTCATTCATGGCCTGAATACTTTCAGGAGTTTGGTTGATGCCAACTCTGCAATCAACTAATACGCTTCGATATTCATCATGTGCATATTTTGATGAATAAAATTTTCTTGGCATAAGACAATTCGTTTTTTTTACACAACCATTGCAGACATACGGTGGTTTCTTAAGTTTTTCGCATTCAGCAGTTTCATAACCCGGGCATATATTGATACATCGCATATCAGGTTTTCTGCAGAGTTTACAAACAATACCACACTGTTCATCACAAAGGCAAACTATTTTACAAGTTTTGCGATGAATACATGGTGGGTTTGTATATCCTGCATCGGGACGTTCTTTTGTATGTGCATGAAGTCTTACTTCTTTTGATATAGTAGAGGGATCTTTTCCGATAGTTCTTCCAATTTCAGCGAAACTTTTATTTTCGGTAAGCCCCTTCTCGATATCAACACGTTGCTCAAATGTTAAATGTTTCTGATTGCCTTTATTGTTCATTATTATCTCCGATCTGCACAGGCAGGCAATCAGCTGCAAGTACATTATAAAGAGTTATGTTATTGGCAATCAATAGAGTTAAGATATGTGCAGAGGTAATTTCTACCTATATAGAATTTACTCTTACATTTTAAGTAGAATTGGAATTTAGTTTTTCATTTAAGT
>CAKUJT010000433.1 GCA_934661765.1 uncultured Senegalimassilia sp. | reverse complement strand
TCCTATCTGCATCTATTATGCCTGTAACAAACACTTCTGCCGTTATTCTTATTCTCAGCGATGCTCCCTGTCATTACTCACCGCTATATCAGCTTACCTCGCTTTCCACCCCTCTGTAAATTTCGATTTATATTAAGCAAAAGACCCGAAGCATTTGCTTCGAGTCTTTTTGTTGGCTAGTGTAACCGTGCGAACAAAACGCTGTAACCGTTGAAATCACCGCATTCTTTAACCCTAATTTCTCTCCATGTCCAATAAATCGAGATTTATGTCCAACGGATAGGGGTGAGAAAATCATTTTTCTCATTCTTTACAGCAATAAGTTCTCTTTCTCAGCTACAATTTCCCAATAGCCATTTTTAGGCGAACCATGTCTGATAAGGATTCCTTTGTCTTTAAGAGTTTTGATATTCATTTCTATGTTTCGACTTGCAATACCTATCTTTTCCGAAAGCTTGGCTGCCGACAGCTTACTATCTTCCGAAAGCAACTCAAGAATTTTTTCCTGAGTATCATTCAACTCACATATCCGATGTTTCTCCGATGTTTCTCCGATGTTTCTCCGATGATACATCGGAGAAACACTGCGGAACAACTCCACTCGAAACATATTGTCGAACTCCTGAAACACCGGCTCTGCAAGATCATAATCCTTTGCCGCATCAAGTATTCTTCTTATTCCGCTTCCCCAGGATTCAACCAGCCCCATCTGACTGAAAACATTAGCTATCCCTTTATTTCGGATGCAAGAATGTCCACTCATGAGTTCTTCATAAGTCAGTCCATTATATAGACCTCCTGGTGATGTCACTTCCAGGCGATCATCATAAACCGCAACCTGGATACAGGATTCATATAAAAAATTCCGATGGCAATGAGCATTGATAATCATTTCCCTTATCGCTTCCGGTGGGAGTTCGTACTTTTCCTTTCTCACCAGGCCTTCAATCGTTGCGCCAAGTCTTATGTTCCGTAATACAAAATCTACCGCTTTTTCAATCTGTTCATATACAGGTCCATCAAACTCTCGCTTATCCAAAAATACAGTTCGGTCAGTTCCTTTGAATACAGCACACTGCGTTTTTGCAAACGGAAAATAGTCCGATGTAAGCAATGCATATGCATTGGTTGCCAACAACTGGTCTTCATTTTGCTTTAGTACTTTCCAGTTGATAAGCTGTTCTTTTTTTACCTTTTTTGCCTCCATCCCGGCTTTTTCACGGAATCGCTCGATATCCCCACACAATTTATCTATATCTTCTTCTATGACAGGATATCCTACACATGTAAGCTCATCCCATGAGATCCTCGCTCCCTCCATTTCAAGTTCTTTGATTTTTTCAGGATAAGCCTGCCGGGATGTTCCTGCCACATGTATATATGTGCCGTTTTCTTTTCCTTTCGATTTCAGATAATATGGTCTGTTCTTTCCCACTTCAACAGTTACTACGATAACTGTTTTTCCATCTATAGTCTGAGGTTCGATATCAGGAATGATCTGCGGAACACACGAGTCTGAAACCGCATTTGCAATGCCATCCATCAACTGGAATAAATTATCATCATCAGCACCCACAACCTGATGCGTTTTATCATCCACACCTATGATCAGCTTTCCACCCTGAGAATTAGCAAAAGCTACTATTGTCTTTATATACTTTTCACTTTTATCCGGCAGAGTAAGCTTATACTCGA
>CAKUJT010000432.1 GCA_934661765.1 uncultured Senegalimassilia sp. | reverse complement strand
TCTTCTCCGTAGCGAAGTTTCTGAAGCTGCAGGTAAGCCTTTACATATTCCGTTTCTTTCTGAAGGGGCACAATGGAATTCTGGGTCCGTAATGTATAATGAAACATCTTAGACAGGTCTACAATAGACTGATAGAGATTCATTGCATCGCAGTCCAGTGCCATAGATGCCATACTGTTCAGGGTATTAAAAAGGAAATGATGATTGATTTTCAGATCTGTCATTGCATACTGGGTTTCCTGAAGATTCTGCATCAGTCTCTGTTTAATCTCCTCATTGGCAGAAATACGGAGTTCTTTTTCCATAAGATTCTTACGGAACTGTTCAAACTCACAGTAATTGCGAATCGCCTTCAGGATTCTTTTCATAAGAGCTTTGATACCGATGACTACACTTTCCGGTACATCGTAAACTTCTTTGATCAGGATACCACCAGCCTCACTGGCATGACGGATATAACCGCCCTGAATATATCCCAGAAAATTATTTTTAAAATAAATAGGATAATGAAAAATCTCCATACCACAGGGACATTCAAAAACGGATTCCTTATTCCGTTCTTCCTGAGGTACCTGTCTCATACAATAGCACTTACCTGGATTTTGGGAAATGTGGCAACACTGCTCACAGTATTCCGGCATGTATTTGCTCTGAAGAATCAGATTACCAAGGGCATCAAAGATTACATATCCATAATGAAGATTTTCCAGAAACTGTGTACGAATGGCTTCCACCGCAACATAGATCAGATCCGGAGAAATTTCTTCTTCTGTATCCAGTTCCGGAAAAAGTTGTAAGCGTTCCTCCTGAACAGGATTGGAAACAAGAAGATGCTGAAAATCCCCATTTCCTTTATTGAAAATTTCATGTTCCACTCCTGCTTTCCAGTGAGCTATATCTCCTGGTTTCAGATAAAATTCCTGACCATTTATGATAGACAATGCCTCTCCCTGGATCACATATATGACCTGTTCTTCGTAATGAATATGTTTGGGCTGATGGGCATTCTTAAGAAGCGTGACAATACCGGTCTGGATTCCCTGAGGATTTTCGTCCTCCAGCCAGGAAATCTTTCCCCAGTCTGTTTTCTGTTCTGCCATTTCCTGATATCTCCTCATATAGTTAAATTCCTTCCTTAACTTTAAAATATGATTTCATATTTGTCAAACAGGTACATTTATATGCCAAAGGGAAGCTGCCCGTTCAAACAGCTTCCCTATTATCAACCATTTTATCCTTCTGCCTGCAAATTCGAGCATCATAATTCATGAGGGCATGTTTATAATTTTTTGGGATTCAAAGCAATTCACAGGCATATGATATACTTTTAATTTTCGTCAAAAGATCCTGCCGGATACAGTGGGAATTTTGCAATCAGTGCTTCTGCTTCTGCTTTGCACTCAGCAAGATTCTTTTCGTCATTAGGTGCTTCTGCAACTTTGTTCATGATTGCTGCGATCTGACGGATTTCAGGCTCTTTCAGTCCTCTCTGGGATACAGCTGTAAGACCGATACGAACACCGCTTGTTACACCTGGTTTTTCCGGATCAAATGGGATCATATTCTTGTTTACAGTGATTCCTACTGCATCCAGTGCGTTCTGGAAGTCTTTACCTGTAATGTGTTTGCCACGAAGGTCAGCAACCAGAAGATGATTGTCTGTTCCACCACTTACGATACGGAAGCCATATTTTTC
>CAKUJT010000431.1 GCA_934661765.1 uncultured Senegalimassilia sp. | reverse complement strand
GCGCCAGAGGAAAAAGCAGGCCGCAACCGCGCAGGCGATATTGAACACCTGCCCCACCCAGACCGAGTCGCCGAACATGCCCATCACCAGCGCCAGGACGCTGCTGTAGCCGTAGACGTGGGGAAACATGGACACATAGTCGCAGTAGCCCGCACCATCCTCCAGCAGGGTGCCCCGGTTGATGAGCTGGGCAATCTCATAGTAGGTTTTGTAGTCCGACTCCGGCGCCATGGGAAAATGGCGAATGTACACCATCCGCACCCCGAAGGACACCAGCAGAATGACCGCCCCCAGACTCCATTCCAGGGTTGAGGCCGTCAGGGGATGGGTCGACAGCTTTTCGGCAAATCGGAACCGGGCGCACAGGGTGCATACCACCACTGCCCCAAAGAAAGCGGCGCACATCAGCACAATCAGCCCAGCCGGGTAAAGATAGGGATACTCCCGTCCCTCTCCCAGGGTGGACAAGCCGCTGAGCAGGGTGTAGACGCTGCCGCAGAGATATAAAAATGCGCACAGTCCCGCGAACCATGTTTTTCGTGCCTGCATGATATCGTGCCTTTCTTGAATGAAGTTATTTGCGTCTTGTCATCCGGGCGGAAACCCAGGTCAGCAGGAACAGATAGGTAAAATCCGTAATTTCCCGGAAGAAATACAGCTGCTTTACCGGATCCGAGTGACCGTTGCCCACCATGGGCAGAGGATACTGGATGGCTCCCAGAAGCGCAATCACGATGAGCATTGCCCCGTAAAGCCGCTTCTTCCCGCCGCTTTTCTTGGAGAAAATCGTCCACAGGCTTCCGCAGACCAGGCCGCCGAAGACAGCCACATAGCCGAGAAAATACCGAGGAATCAGGCTGGGGCGAATCTCCGCCCAGAGATTCCATTTGTTCACCTGTCTGTGGGGCTGGTTGTTAAACTCGCCGATGTACAGATTCAGGTCGGGCATAGGATCGGCGGAGTACCCGGCGGTGTCGTTGAGCAGCCGCCAGAAGGCCTTGGGGTGGGTCAGATACCAGCGCAGATAGTCTGTGGAGCTGACCTTGCTGTAGATCATTTCCTCTGCCATTTCCGTTCTGGGCGGGCAGTAGTAATCCTCCTTGGGAAGATAGGGGTGCTTGCCTTTATCGGCAATCAGTCCGGAATCCAGGCCCAGCTCCTCCAGTGCGGTTTCCGGGTCGTCGGCGTAGAGAAGGATGCCGTTCAGCAGGCCGCTGTAGAGGGTGTCCTGGGAGGAAACGGATTCGTTGTTCCGGTAGACGCTCACCGCCGAGGCTCCCAGCAGGAAGGTAATCAGCAGAGCCCCTGCCGCCGTACCTGCCCGGGCAGCCCGGTTCTTTGCCGTGGCAAAGGCCAGAATTCCCCACCACAACAGCAGCACCGAGGCAAACAAGGCATACTGAGCCTTGGCGCAGGCAAGATATCCGCTGGCCGCTGCCAGGGTCAGCAGTCCCAGCCTCCGTCTGCCCTCAATGGTCATCGCGCTGGCCGCCAGCACCAGCATCAGGCCGATGTAGGCAATGCCCTCGCCATAGAGGGAGTTGAACCAGCCCATATTGGAGCTGCCACAGAACAGGAGCGCATAGCCCAGGCCGAAAACCAGGGCACTTTTCTTCCCCAGTTGCCGGTGCACCGCCAGAACCAGGGCGTACAGGCACAAAGCCAGGGTTCCCAGGTGGAATATCCCCAGCACCGCCGT
>CAKUJT010000430.1 GCA_934661765.1 uncultured Senegalimassilia sp. | reverse complement strand
CGATCATCTTGTTGATGAATCCTGTACCACGCTGCTGGATGTTCTGAGCTGTTGCATCCTGGTTAACCTCACCGATAATAACCTGTCCGTCAGCATCCTTAACAACATCTTTGATTGAGTTGTACATATTCTCTGCTGCTACAGAACCAGCCTGTGTATTATCTGTACAAACCTCGCATACTACAGATCCTTCCGGAGCATCTGCAATACCTGTATCGAATGTTACAACAGGAATACCTTTCTCAACACATGTCTTAAGAGCATCCTGAACAGAAGATGTATCGCATGCAGCAAGTCCTAATCCAACAGGATTGGAAGCGATTGCTGTGTTGATCATGTTAACCTGGTCAGCGATATCGGACTCACTGTTCGGTCCCTGTGCCTTATAAGTAACACCAAGCTCATCTGCTGCTTTCTTCATACCTTCCTGAGCTGCATCCCAGTATGTTGACTGGAAAGATTTAACCATCATCGGGAACTCATAAGCTTCATTTGCTTTCAGTCCATCGAACTGAGCTGTAGGATCATCTGCTGCGAAAACTGCAGTTGCGCTCATTCCAGTTACCATTGCTGCACAGAGAACTAATGCCATAACCTTTTTTGCTTTCATATAATACTTCCTCCTTAAAATAAAAATTATATAGTTTTTGTATGTTCATACGTCGGCTGCTACATTCCGGCGTTTCACATCATGATTGATTATTTTGCTGCTGCTTTTTTCTCTTTTACGATATCAATAAGTACAGCTACGATAAGTACGATACCTGTGATGATCTGCTGCCAGTTTGCCTGCAGGCCAATGTAAGGAAGACCTGTCTTTAACAGCATGATCACGAAGATACCTACGAATGTACCGATTACGGAACCATATCCACCGGTAGCTGCTACACCACCAACGAATACACCACCGATAGCATCCATCTCAAGTCCTGCTCCTGTACCAGGCTGTACAGTTGGTGTAACTGCCGCATAAGCGATAGCTGCAAGGCCTGTGAAGAGACCACATACCACATATACCATTACATGGTAGAATTTTACATTGATTCCGGAAAGGGCTGCTGCCTCTTTGTTGGAACCGATAGCGATCGTATAACGTCCGAACTTTGTATGATTCAGAACAAACTCCATAATAAGTACCAGAAGAATCATCCACAGGAATCCGAGCGGATAACGGGAAGCACTTCTTCCTGTACCAACTGTGATCTTGAAGATTGTATGGAACCATCCACCATCCTGTGTAAGTCCCGGCCACGGTGTTGCACTGCAGAGAGAACCGGCGCCACGGGTGATCATACAGGTACAGAGAGTTGCCAGGAACGGTGGCAGGTTCATAACACCAATGAGAACACCGTTCAGTGCACCGATGAGAATTCCAAGTCCAATGCAGACAAGCATTGCAATCACAACCGGGCAGTTATTATTTCTGATAAGAGTTCCACCGATCAGTGCATATGCTACCATACCGGTTCCAATGGACAGGTCAACACCGCCTGTGATAAGCGGGAATGTAACACCGATTGCCATCAGAAGATCATAGTATGAGAAATCAAGCATACTTAAGATGGTTGTGTACTGTCTGAACTCTTTACTCATGCCGGAAAATATAGCACTCAGTACAATGATAACCAGCAAAACAATAAATCTCTGATCACTTAAAATACTTTTTTTCTTCTTAGTCATGACTTTCCTCCTTAATCGATATT
>CAKUJT010000429.1 GCA_934661765.1 uncultured Senegalimassilia sp. | reverse complement strand
CTTATCACCCTTCATCAGCGTAAGCTGGAAAAGCTGAAAAATATAAAGAAATCAATGCTGGAAAAGATGTTTGTATAAGGGGAGAGAACTATGGATAAGATTATATTGTTTCATGGCAGCCCTGATAAGATCATAAATCCTGTTTTCGGCGGAGGAGAAGATAAGCATGATTACGGTAAAGGGTTTTATCTTACTGAAAGTAGCGAGCTTGCCAGTGAATGGGCTGTATGCAGACCGAATGATTTAAATGGCTGGGTTCATAAGTATGAACTTGAAACTGAGGGACTGAAAATACTTGATTTTCAGGGAGAAAGCGTTTTGACATGGCTTGCAGAACTGATGAAGCATAGAGATGCAGCAGATTCCAAGAGATACAGGATGCTTGCACAGAAGTTCATTGCCAGGTATGGCATTGAAACAGAGGAGTATGATGTAATAAAAGGCTGGAGGGCCAATGCCTCGTATTTTTACATTGCGAAAGCTTTTGTAAGAGATGAAATAGACCTTGATATATTGGAGGAACTTTTATCTTTGGGAGGTTTGGGGATCCAGTATTGCATCAAATCAGAAAAGGCATATTCACAGCTTCATGAAATACAGGAAGCGCTTATATCTGTGGAATATGATGTATTTAACCAGAAATATAATGAAAGAGACGTGCAGGGAAGAGAACGAATGCGGGAACTTATAGATTCTGATGCGAATAAAGTAACAAAAGTGTTCAGCACACTTATATGAGGTATTAAAATGAGTGCATATTCAAAGTCGTATCTGGAAGATGTAGTGGAAAATCAGGGTAAACTGTTTGACCAGTTTGCACATAACTTTCCGGATAAGGACACAGAAGATTTTATAACAACATACATGAAGAGCAAAACAAGAAAGAGCATAGATGAATCGCAGGCATATGTATCTACGATGGATTCAAATGAATTGCTTAAATATTTTTTTGATACTGAAAGCTATACGGTAAAAGCGGGCAAAGCTTTAAAAGGCTTTCTTCCTGACTGGATAGGGGAATTTTATGCATATTACCAGTGGTACTATAATATCCCCAGCTCAGAAGTTATAAAACGTATTCCTTTAGGCTTTCTTGAAAAGGCATATCCGGGTCTGCATGACCTTGAACTGGAACTGGCAGTGAAGAAGGTAGGTGCGGTATAAATGATGATAACCTGCTTTCATAATCCTGATGAAGAAAATGGATATCTGAGTAACTGGCATATATCGTGTTTTGAAGTTGGTGGAATTAAATTCTCATCAATGGAACAATACATGATGTATCAGAAAGCGACCTGTTTCAATGATCATAGTATTGCTCAAAGGATACTTGAAACTGATGATCCGGCGGAGATAAAAGCTTGGGGACGAAAGGTAGCAGGCTATGATGACCATTATTGGAGCGGTATAAGGCAGATCATTGTGTATGACGGTCTTCTTGCAAAGTTCTCACAGAGTGAAGACTTAAGGAACAGGCTGGCAGCAACAGGGAAAAGTATTCTGGCAGAATGTGCTGTGAAAGACAGAGTGTGGGGCATCGGTTTGTCGATGAGTGATCCTGATAGATCCGATCCTTCGAAATGGAAAGGTCAGAATCTGCTTGGATATGCCCTGATGATGGTCCGAAACAAGCTTTCGGAATAAAACTTGGGAACAGCGTAAGTTGGGAGAACTTGTGGATGTTTGTAGTGGCAGAGATTATAAACATCTGTCAGAAGG
>CAKUJT010000428.1 GCA_934661765.1 uncultured Senegalimassilia sp. | reverse complement strand
CCTGCGTATTGAATCGCTTCCGGCGAACAAATCGCGTTTTTCGCTGTTCTGCGCTTCTCGCACGCTTTTCGCGAATCGTGATATTGTGCAGCGCATAAAAGCAGGTCGGATCGGCATAACCGTCCGCGTTTCGATAACTGAGCTTCTCATCGGTGTCCCTGCGAATCCTGTTCATGCCCACAACTCCCTTCGCGCAGGCATTCTTTTCCATCCACAGAGCACATGCGCCAGAAATTCTGCGCAGCCACGCTTGATCTTCATCCAGGTAAACAGCGGCGCATAACCATCCGCCGGTCCCAGCAGCGCGACGTCGGTGACATACCATACACCTTGCATTTTCTTTACCAGCAGTGTAATGCGATCATCATAGCGAATCTCCTGACATTCATCGTCCAGTCGAACGCCTGCCGCTTCATGCGCAGCGATATACTCAGCCACCTCGCTGCAAAGGACGAATCCGCGGATAAACGTCGAACCAAGGCTGCGATTAACCCGGAAAAACTGCCTTCGTCCAGTGCGAGTGAAAGCTACACGAACCATGGAACGCTTCATTTTGCCAGCCCTTCTTTCTTAGCGATTTCTGCCTGAAACGCTTTTTTGTTCAAGGACTCTGGACTCCGCGGATCGCCTTTCCCTTGAACGTGTTCAGTATGCCAGAATTTTCGGCAAAATCGAAGCTACGGAGCGTAGGGCATTTTGTGGGTTTTGGAGCGTTTTTCTCCTGTTTTAAGCCGTTTAGAACAACCGAATTGCTCAAAACCCCTTGAAAACAGGCTCTTTTCAGATGCCCTACGGAGCGTAGGGCCATCTGGGGCGCAAAATTACAAAAAAAACGGGTCGTCAGGCTTGTTTCCTGGCGACCCTGATACTGTTGATTCCTCTAAAGCGGTTAAGTGAGCTGCTGCATAGCATACTTCCGCCGCTGAACCGACTACAAAGCGTAGGCGTTTGCTCCGGCAAAACACGATTCCAAGATTCTGTTCATATTGAAAAACTCGCATTATGCAAGTCTGATCCCATCCTCTCCATATCCGTCCACCAGATTGGTCAGCGGCTTAACGCCCGCCTCCACCAATCTCCGATTGACTACGCTCACAGGCGATTCGTACCATTGCGCGAGCGCGTATTGATACATCTTCATTTCCACCGTGTTCATGAACTTGCTGGGACTCGCCTCAATGTATGCCCGGCTGGTTTCCGGAGACAGATGCAGCGCGATGCAAACCGCCACAATTCCCTGAATCGGAAACACGCGATTGGCGTCGTTGCGCATATTTCCAATCGCCTGTTCGGAAAGCCCCGTTGCGCTTGCAAGCTCGGCGACGGTCATTTTCTTCCTTTCCATCAGTTCCATAGTCATCTGATTAAAGGATTTTGAGATTACCGCCGTTTCTGCCAGCTCCCTCGCCATTCGCGCGCGCAGCGCTTTTCCTTCCTCCGTAAGCGGGCTTTCTCCATTGGGGCCGACATAGGCGACGTCTTTTCGTCCGCGTCCACAGCCTTTTTGCAGAATTCCGTTGACCAGCCGAACCGCCGCGTTTCGATGGACCTCGCGGAACACCAGACAGCACTCCGCCATATGTTCTCTGGCATAGGCGGTCAGGTGACGGCGACCGAATTGATCCGAAAAGAGGTATTTGGGATCATTCCTGCAGTAATGCGCATCCGCATAGAGGTAAGCGCCCGTGTTGAGCGCAGCCCGAAATTTCGGATTGCTCAGATA
>CAKUJT010000427.1 GCA_934661765.1 uncultured Senegalimassilia sp. | reverse complement strand
GTCTGGAATGGTATCCGGACAATTATTTCTACCGTGCTGAATGGAATCAGGGGTACTGTCAATTCCGTGTGGAATGGAATCCGAAATACGATTTCTTCTGTGGTAAACGGGATTAAGAATACGGTTTCCAGTGCTTTTCATGCTATGTGGTCCGGGATCCGGAGTACGATTTCCGGTATTTATAATACGATCCGGGATGGACTGGGAAATGCTGTGAATTACATTACGGGTCTTGCATCTGCCGGATGGCGGTGGGGTGCGGATATCATTAATGGCATTGTGAATGGTATCCGGAGCTGTATTGGTGCAGTTGCCAGTGCGGTGACGGATGTGGCAAATACGATCCGTTCCCATCTGCATTTTTCTGTGCCGGATGAAGGGCCTCTGACGGATTTTGAGAGCTGGATGCCGGACTTTATGAGCGGTCTGGCTGAGGGCATTGAGAAGAGCAGGGGCATGGTGAAGGAGGCTGTGCACAGTGTGGCTGCGGATATGGTGGTTTCGCCGCAGATGGCTGTGGCAGACAGCAGTGTGATGACCGGTACGGGAACGTCCGGCAGTGCGGATCTGACTGCCGGTATTGTGGCGGCGCTGAAAGATGTGCTGGGTGATCAGAAAGGACAGCAGGGGGATCTGGTGATTCCGGTTTATCTGGGGAACCAGCTGCTGGATGAGGTGATCGTGACAGCACAGCAGAGAATGAGTCTGAGGAGCGGAGGTAGATAGGATGGCTTTTTTTCAGTATCTTGTGTTTGACGGGGAGAACCTGCCGCTTCCGGATTCTTATGAGGTGGAACTGGAGGATGTGGAAGCGGATTCCGGCGGTGAGACGGAGGCAGGGACGACACAGAGGGATGTGGTGCGGCATGGTGTTGCGCGGATCCCGGTGTCGTTTTCTGTTACGGCGAAGTGGCTTAAGAAGCTGGCAGGGTATGCGAAGCTGGATAAGATCAGTGTGCAGTATTTTGATGTGGAGACAGCGGAGCTGAAACTGGCAGAGATGTATGTGACGGGGTATAAGGCGAAGCTGAAAAAGGATACCAGTTATAAGGGGCTGTGGACGGTGAGTTTTACATTGAAAGAAATGTAGGAAAATGCTATACTAAAAAAGAAATCAAGTGAAAAATTAATGCGAGTTTTATCTGTTGTTAACGATTAATCAGGAGGGAAAAGCATGCCGTACAATTTCATGGGAGATTTATACAAAAGAGAGATTGTCGAGAAATTGCAGAAACTTGGGTATAATGTAAAAAGCGTAAATGCATTAAATAAAATTATGGAACAGATGGGACTGCTAGTTCATTATGCTAATGGTTGGGGGACTACTGATAAAGGAGCTAAGTTTTCAATGTGGCATAAAGGTGTGTTTAATTCTGATGCATGGCATCCTGAACTGGTTGATGAAATTATCAAGTTTTTGGAAAACAAATAATAAACTATTGAGTTGCTTTGAATAGTAGAATTGTTAATTGACATGGAGAAGGAATGAATCAGAAGAAAGCATACTGGTTTGAACAGCCGTATATGCCAAGAATGAAAAATATTGCGGTGGCGCCTGTTATTCTGGAAGATGGAAGGCTGTCCATTTGTGTTCCTGGGGATGATCCGCCGTGGTTAGGGATATGGAACCTGACGGGAAAGGTTATTCTGGATGGGGATGATTATTTTGAGTTCCAGTGTGATGATGAGGTCATGCACATGCGTGGTGGAACGTATAAGTTTCATGCTTT
>CAKUJT010000426.1 GCA_934661765.1 uncultured Senegalimassilia sp. | reverse complement strand
GCCTTCCACAGTCCATCTGCGCCGTAGAATGCGCTTGGTCAAAACCGCCTCGCCGCAGCTCAGCCCTCTCGCCGGGTTTTGCGCTTCAGGTATATTTTCATTAAAACCGTCAGTTTGAATTGCATTCCCACAAAAAACCAAACCCGCCGCAGTTGCCCGCAGCGGGTTTCTTCTATTATATTGTCTTACTGCTGATTCTCTTCTTCCACGGTGCGGCGGTTGAAGAGGACGTTCACCACGATGCCCGCGATCAGAGCGGTCGCGATGGCGCTGATGGTGATCGGGCCAAAGTTCAGCTGCAGTCCGCCGATGCCGCAGACCAGAATCGCCGCGACGACGAAGAGGTTGCGATTGTCGCCCAGATCGACGTTCTGAACCATCTTCAGGCCGCTGACCGCGATGAAGCCGTACAGCGCGATGCACACGCCGCCGACGATGCAGGTCGGGATGGAGTTGACGAACGCGACGAAGGGATCGAAGAAGGACAGGACGATGCAGTAAATCGCGGTGATGAAGATCGTACTTACGGAAGCGTTGCCGGTGATCGCGACGCAGCCGACGGATTCGCCGTAGGTCGTGTTCGGGCAGCCGCCGAAGAAGGAGCCGACGATCGAGCCGACGCCGTCGCCGATCAGCGTGCGATCCAGGCCCGGATCGGTGATCAGGTCGCGATTGATGATCGAGCTCAGGTTCTTATGGTCCGCAATGTGCTCCGCGAGGGTAACGAACGCAACCGGTGCGAACAGCATGAAGAGGTTGAACACGTCGCCGATGCCGCTGATCTTGGAAGCGCCTTCCTTGAACATACCCACGAAGGTGAACTCGGGGATGTGGATCAGGCCGATGCCGTCGAACGCGGAAAGGTTGATGATCTGAAGCGCCGCGCAGCCGGTCGCATTGCCGATCAGCGTAAGCGCAAGGCCGACGATGTAAGCGGACAGAATGCCGATGATGAACGGAATCATCTTCATGCCGCGCGTGCCCTTGACGGACGCCCACACGGTCATGAGGAAGGCGAAGAAGCCGAGCGCGATGTGAACCAGGCTGTAGCTGCCGCCGGCGGTGTTGTTCAGGTTATTGACGGCGCTGCCGCACAGGGACAAGCCGATCAGCGCGACGGTCGGGCCGATGACGACCGGAGGCAGGAGCTTGTTGACCCAGCCGGAGCCGGTCTTCTTCACGATCAAAGCGATCAGCGTGTAAACCAGACCCGCAAAGACCGCGCCGAGGAAGATGCCGAGGTAGCCGCAGGAAACCGCGCCAACCAGCGGGGAAATGAACGCGAACGAGCTTCCGAGGAACACGGGGCTCTTGCCGCGGGTTGCGAAGAGGTAGAACAGCGTGCCGACGCCCGCGCCGAAAAGCGCTGCCGGCTGGCTCATGTAATTCGCGCCGCTGTTCGAATTGACCAGCATCGGAACCAGCAGCGTCGCTGCCATGATCGCCAGCACCTGCTGGAACGCGTAGACGAGATTCTTTTTAATGGGCGGCTTGTCGCCAATGTCGTAAACCAGTTTCATTCCAATACCCCTCCGTCTGTATAATTCGGAAGTTCCTTAGCGGCGGGCACAAAAAAACTTGCCGCAGAGCGACAAGTCAGCATGCCAATCCAATGAAACGGGCGCACCCATCCCAATCGGGCCTCTTGTCGGTCTCTCTGTACCGTCTTAAAGACTTCCGGAACATAAGATACCACACCCTCCGCCCACTGTCAAGGGGTTTGGAAGTTAAAGT
>CAKUJT010000425.1 GCA_934661765.1 uncultured Senegalimassilia sp. | reverse complement strand
CGATGTCAGCGATCCAAGCGCGCGCGTTCTTTCCAACTACGGGGACAGCGGGAAATAGACCGCAGAAAGGAAGAGATTATGTTGCAATGTAAAGCCTGTGATCCGGTGCGTTCCGGACGGGAATTGCAAACGGGGTTAAAGGAAGAATGTGGTGTGTTTGGAGCCTACGATCTTAGTGGTCAAGATGTTGCACCTTCTGTCTATTATGGATTGTTTGCGCTGCAGCACCGCGGTCAGGAAAGCTGCGGGATAGCTGTGACTGATACGGTCGGTCGCAGGAAGTTCTTATCCCACAAGGGGCTGGGACTGGTCAATGAGGTGTTTGATGCGGAGACGCTGCGAAGGCTTCCCGGAAGTCTCGGCATCGGGCATGTGCGGTATTCTACGGCCGGCGCCACCCGGCTGGAAAACGCCATGCCGCTGGTGATCAACTACATCAAGGGGGCGCTGGCCATCGCTCACAACGGCAATCTGACCAATGCAGTCGAACTGCGGGAGGAACTGGAACAAAGTGGTGCGATCTTTCAGACCACCATTGATTCCGAAGTGATCGCATATCATATCGCACGGGAGAGACTGAACACGGATTCCGCTGAAGAAGCGGTAAAAAAAGCCATGGCGAAGATCCAGGGCGCGTACGCTCTGGTCATTTCCTCGCCACGTAAGCTGATGGGAGCGCGGGATCCTTACGGGTTGAAACCCCTGTGCATAGGCAGGCGGGGATCCACCTGGTTTCTGGCCTCGGAAAGCTGCGCCTTATCTGCTGTAGATGCAGAGTTCATCCGTGATGTGGAGCCGGGAGAGATCGTCAGCATCACGGAGCACGGGATCACATCTGACAGAAGCATGGTCATCGATCCTGCACGTCAGGCTCGCTGCATTTTCGAATATATTTACTTTGCGCGGATGGACAGCGTACTGGATGGTATCAATGTATACCATTCCCGTATCCAGGCAGGGAAAGCGTTGGCGGAATCTTATCCGGTGGAGGCTGACCTGGTTGCCGGAGTCCCGGACTCTGGTATCGTCGCTGCAAAGGGTTATGCGGAGGCCAGCGGGATACCGTACGGGATCGCTTTTCATAAAAACAGTTATATCGGGCGGACGTTCATTCAGCCGACTCAGAGTCAGCGAGAAAGCAGCGTCAAGATAAAGCTCAGTGTGATCCACGAAACGGTGAAGGACAAACGGATCATCATTGTAGACGATTCTCTGGTGCGCGGCACGACATGTTCCGGGATCATCCGTATGCTCCGGGAAGCTGGCGCTCGTGAAGTCCATGTGCGGATCTGTTCGCCGCCGTTTTTATACCCCTGCTATTTTGGAACGGATGTACCATCCAATGAGCAGCTGATCGCTCATCAGCATACGACAGAAGAAATCTGTCAGATGATCGGTGCGGATTCTCTGGGGTATATGGCTGTTGAAAAGCTGGGACGTATGACAGAAGGGCTCAGCATCTGCGATGCATGCTTTACAGGAAACTATCCGATGGAAGTGCCGGGAAAAGACGTATCTCTGGCATTTGAAGATGAAAAATAAAGGAGGGAAACACCTATGAAATCTATATCCGAAGTATTTGGAAAAAAAGTATTCAATGATGCAGTAATGAAGCTGATGCTTCCGCCTGAGGCATATAGCGCTCTGAAAAAGCACATGGAGAAAGGCACGGAACTGGAGCCGGCAGTTGCCGATTCTATCGCGGCTGTCATGAAGGACTGGGCCATCGAACATGGAGCG
>CAKUJT010000424.1 GCA_934661765.1 uncultured Senegalimassilia sp. | reverse complement strand
CTTTGTTCATTTCACAGAGTGTGTTAAGATAACAGGAAAGGATTAGAAAAGGATGAACACACTCACTATGGCAAGAAGAAAAAAAGATGTAACCCAAAACCGACAGCTTGCACAGGCTATCCTTGATCAGTACCAGCCCAAAAGCGTAGAGGATATGCAAAATGCACTGAAAGATATTTTTGGTCCTATGTTTGAAGCAATGCTACAGGGCGAAATGAACAGCCATCTGGGCTATTCCAATAATGAACGCGGTGAAAAAGAATCTGCAAACCGGAGAAACGGTTATTCCAAAAAGACACTGAAAACAACAGTTGGTGATGTCCCTATTGAGGTTCCGCGTGACCGGGACGGTACTTTTGAACCGACTGTTGTACCAAAAAGGAAAAGGGATGTCTCTGCGATTCAGGACAAAGTGCTTTCTATGTATGCAAAGGGAATGAGTCAGCGTGATATTGCCGATACCATCGAGGATATTTACGGATTTGAAATCTCCCATGAGACAATCTCAGAGATCACCGACAGCGTCTTGGAACAGCTTGAAGAATGGCAAAACCGCCCATTAAAGAGATTTTATACCTTTTTGTTTGTAGACTGCCTGTATGTTGCAATCCGGAAAGAGTATGAAACAAAAAACTATGCCGTCTATGTAATTCTGGGATATGACATTGATGGTCAGAAAGATATCCTGGGATTGTGGCTGAGCGAATCTGAAAGCAAACATCAGTGGATGCAGATCTTTGATGAAATCAAAAACCGCGGTGTGGAAGATGTCCTTTTCCTTTCTATGGACGGCGTAAGCGGGCTGGAAGAAGGCGCTAAGGCGATTTTCCCACATGTGACAGTGCAAAGATGTATTGTCCATCTGATCCGGAACTCCATCAAATATGTTCCAAACAAAGATTACAAACGGTTTACAGCCCAGTTAAAAAAAGTATATGGGGCAGCCAGTCTGAAAGCAGCAGAGGCTGAATTTGAACGTTTCCGTCAGGCCTGGAGTCAATACCCTGGAGCTGTTGATGTATGGGTACGGAACTGGCAGCATGTGGCACAGCTTTTCAGCTACGGAAGTGCAGTGCGGAAAATTCTGTATACCACAAATGCAGTAGAAAGTGTCAACTCAAGTTTCCGCAAAGTAACGAAAAAGGGCGCTTTTCCAAATGAAAATGCATTGCTGAAGTTACTCTATTTACGAATAAATGAGCTGTATAAGAAATGGAATAAACGACCTCAAAACAACTGGGCACTTGTCCGGAATCAGCTAGATACAGACGAAAAGATCCAGGAACGGATCCGTAAATATGAGAATGGAGGCTTCTGAAAATGACCTTTCATGAAAAATGGAAAAAAATAGATTATCGTTTAAGGGAACTGGATGCTGCTGATCAGGAAGAAGAGGGTGGACTGCTTAGCGAAGCCTACGAGCGCTTGCTTTCTGCTTATCAAGAAGCACGTGAAATAAACGATGAGTTAGAAAAACTTATAAAGAACGCTTTAACGAATTAATCTTTAAAAGTTTTGCAATATAAGAATGGGGAGGACTCCCTCCCCAAAATATTTTATTAAAACTTACACAAAAAACTTGACAAACCCTGGCATTTATAGCATCTTCGTTACCATCTTTCATTGCTGTTTCGTAATACCAGCACTTGAATTTTAAGAGGGAGAGAGTTTTTTGAAGTTCCTGGATTTCAGTTTCAACAGCTGATTTTCTGGATTCAAATAATTCTTTCCTTTTTTCATA
>CAKUJT010000423.1 GCA_934661765.1 uncultured Senegalimassilia sp. | reverse complement strand
TGGTGAATTGATTTTGAAAACTCATGGCTATTAATACCTCATATAATTGAACAATACGATATATTACAATAAAATATAAAAAAATTACAATGAAATTAGTATCCACATATTATATAATACAAACAAATGTTATTCAAGGAGCATCTTACATGAAGAATTATAAAAAAACCAAATTGGCCTGTTATCTTGGATTTATAACACAGGCAATCGCTGCTAATTTCGCACCGCTTTTATATTTGAAGTTTCATGCGGAATACAATATTACACTTGGAAATATTGCACTTATTTCCACCTGTTTTTTCTTTACTCAACTTATAGTTGATTTATTTTGTGCCAAATTTGTTGATAAAATAGGGTACAGAATATGCATTGTAACTTCAGAAGCCTGCTCAGCCATAGGTCTTGTAGGACTGGCTTTTCTTCCGGGAATTCTCCCGAATCCTTTTGCGGGAATTATAATAAGTGTAATTATATATGCAATAGGCAGCGGGCTTATTGAAGTGCTTTGCAGCCCGATTATTGAGGCATGTCCATTTGACAATAAAGAAGCAACAATGAGTTTGCTTCATTCTTTCTATTGCTGGGGCGCGGTAGGAACAATTCTTGTTTCGACGATTTTCTTTGCAGTGTTTGGAATCGACAGTTGGAAATGGCTGGCAGTTCTGTTAGCACTGATTCCGACAGTAAATATCTATAATTTTGCAACTTGTCCTATTGAATATCTTGTAGATGAGAACGAAGGAATGAGCATATCAGCACTTTTTAAAACACCATTATTCTGGATTGCTATTATTTTAATGGTATGTTCGGGTGCTTCTGAATTATCTATGGCTCAATGGGCTTCTGCGTATGCTGAAGCAGCACTTGGCTTAAGCAAAACAATGGGAGATCTTATGGGACCATGTTTATTTGCTGTCGCTATGGGAATCAGCAGAATATTATACGGAAAATACGGAGAAAAAGTAGATCTGTCAAAGTTCATGCTTGGTTCAGGTGCATTATGCGTAGTATGTTATGTTCTTGCATCACTCTTTTCAAATCCTGTAGTCGGACTTACAGGATGTATCCTGTGTGGCTTTTCTGTTGGAATCATGTGGCCGGGTACATTAAGTATCTCATCTAAGAAGTTTCCGGCAGGCGGTACTGCAATGTTTGCACTTCTTGCCATGGCTGGAGATCTGGGAGGAAGCATCGGTCCTGGTATTGTTGGACGAGTAACCCAGATGGCGGGAGATAATATAAGGAGCGGTATGTTAGTCGGCCTGATCTTTCCTGTAGTAATGGTAATTGGACTTTTGTTTTTTGATAAGATAAAGTCAAGATAACTTTTCAAAATTTGTCCACAGAAAAGAGATGAAAATACGAATGGAAACAAAACAGATTATTCTTGAAACAAGGACGGATGAGGATGTTATAGAAATAACACTGGCAATGATAGATCTACAAGTGCCTGTATTACATGAACCACGATATACTGATTTGGGTTATGAAAGTTGTTTTTTGTGTGGGAAAGATCTGCAAATGCGTATAATTCATAGAAAAATAATTATATAAGAACTCTTTCGAAGAATGTTTGATTTACAAGGCGTAGGAACTTCTTGACAGTGGTATTGATTTGATATATGATTGTACCAAATAAAGGGGAGTAATCTACGCTTTTAAAATATGCGTTTGTGGTATCGTCAGTACGGTGGAAACATCCGGTGCCGCAAGAAAATGGTGAGACTTTTATTGCATTTTTGT
>CAKUJT010000422.1 GCA_934661765.1 uncultured Senegalimassilia sp. | reverse complement strand
TTGCTACCGGGAAAAGAATGGGGAGATTATTTTAAAAGTCATTTCAAACCATTTCTTAATGTAAGGTTGAAGACTCTGGAACAGAAGCAAGCCCTACAGAATATATTAGAATATTGCGATGAAACGACATTGAAAGTTCCTTTTATTATGGGAATAGGTGCGAAGATGATAGGTGGGATTGCACAAGAAACCAGAACCGCAGATGAGATGATAGCCTATTATCGTGATATGAGTGAAAGTGACTACGAAAGCCTAAAAGAAACAGTATGGAAAGGTGCCAAAATAAAAAATGGTATAATGAAATACCATCCGGCATTTGTTGCACAGAGAAAAATGCAGAAAGAGTTACAAAATAAAGGCTATAACGATATATTCATTCCTAATTTAATGGTTCTGTCTCCAACGTATGCAGAATATAAGAAAGCGTTAGATAATGTGAACGATAGAATGTGTAGAGAACTTGGACTGTATTATGATAGCAATTACAACTTAGTTATTAAAAAAGATAATTTTAAGTAAAAGTTTAACTACCCTTTGAGAGATGAGAAATCCTTTCCTCAAAGGGCTTTTTCTATTTATACGGATATTCGCAAACTACAAGATAAAGCCCAAACTTTATATAACTAAGCACAAGGAGGCCCCGGTTTGGATATGAACAACAGTTTAGCAGAAGTACACCCGGAGCTTGTTTCGGAGTGGTCGGAGAAGAATTTACCGTTTACACCTGATGATATTACCTTCGGCTCAAATAAAAAAGTATGGTGGAACCCTTATTGCTTTTAAAGGTAAAAGTGGGTATACTATACGTAACAAAAAAGAAAATGCTAAAGAATAACGGATTTTTTAGCTGTATAGATATATGGAGGAGTACATGGAACAGTTTTACTTAAAAAATATAGAACTATTTCATTTTAGAAAATTTGACAATGCCGTGTATGAATTTAACCCAAGAATGAATGTAGTGATTGGAAAAAATGCATCCGGTAAAACGACTGTATTGGAGGCAGCAACCGTTATTTTAGGAGCTTATTTAACAGCATTCAAAGAATATGTACCAAGCCGCTTTGGTCATAATATTTCCGACAGTGATGTATTAAAAAAATCTCTGAAACCTGTAAAGAATGTTGCTGTGACAGCGTCCGTGCAGCAGTATCCATGTAAAGTTACAAGTCAGTTTGCATGGGATAAATCAGTGGAAACATGCACCAGAGGACTGGAAAAAGAGGGCGGACGTACAAAATTCATAGGGAAAAACCCAATGCGTGCGACCATTGAAAAATGGGAAAGGGCAATAAAAGCGGCAGACGGATCAGATGCAGATCAGATCTATCCATTGGTATTGTATTTAAGTTCTGCAAGATTGTGGAATGAAAACAGAACAGGTGAAATGGACAGAATACCGGGAAGAACGGATGCATATCAGAGATGTCTGGATCCTAAGAGAGGAAACCAGACTTCTTTCGAGTATATCAAATTACTGGGAAATCTGGCGTCAGAAGAAAATGACGGCAAACCTCTGCCAGCGTATGAAGTAATAATGGATGCTGTAAAATACAGTATGAAGGAAGAATTGGAACCGGGTCAGCAGGTATTGTATTCTTCAAGATACGGGGAAATTGCAGTTAAAAATCCGGATGGTACTGTGATAAATTTTTCAGCATTGAGTGATGGATATCGTAATGTGATAAAGATTGTGACGGATATAGCTACCAAAATGTGCATTTTAAATCCGTACCTTGGAAAAGAGGCATTGAA
>CAKUJT010000421.1 GCA_934661765.1 uncultured Senegalimassilia sp. | reverse complement strand
ACGTACAAGCCATACGGAAGCAGCTTGGTTTTGGCATAGCCGTACTTGTTGGTCACGAGATAATCCCGCTCAAACTCCCGCGCATTGCCGTAGCTTCCGGCTTTTTTGAGGTACAGCTCGAACTCCGCGCCCTCCTCCGGCGTTTCGATCAAGCCCGCATCGTCGTGAATCTCGTTGTCACCGAGGAATTTCACAATGGCGTATACGCCCTGTCTGATGGAATTGAGCTTCAATCCCTCATACGTCACGACCGCCGTTTCGGACTGGCTCGCCGCGCTCCGCGCATCCACGAAAAAGTGCGCGTCGCTGGGTTCATATCCGACAGGCGGGGATACTTCGATGATCTCATACAGCCCCGGCCACAACTCGCCCGTTGCGGCGCTCGCATCGTCGCCCGCCGTCGTCAGCGCATCCACAACCGTATCGCCCTTTTTGAACAACACGTTGCCCTGCCTGTCCCTGATCTCCGCACCCGCCAGCACGCGGAAAACCGCGCCCGTCAGCTCGCCGTCTCCGCGCGTACTCGTCGCGTCGATGTTCGCAGGCTGGGGCAGCTCGTCGCGGCGCTTGCTGTTCGGGTCGTCGCCGCCGTATTCGTCGCCGTCGCGCTTATAGAGCTTGAGCTTCACCATGACGGGCTGATTCGTCGCGCGAAGCTGGGTCGTTTCGTCCGAACGCACTGTCGCATCCAGCGCGATTTCTTCCAGGACGTAGCCCGCCGTCGCGCCGCGCTCGCGCACGATGTATCTGCCCTTGCGCAAAGGCGGCGAAACCGCCGCGCCGTCCTTTCCCGTCGTCATGCTGGCAACAAGCTCGCCGCCGTATTCGTCGTTTTCGTAGATGTCGAACGTCACGCCCTCGATGGGATTTCCGTTCAGCCTGTCCGTTTTGACCAGACGAATCCAGCCTTTCGTCGGCTCGTTTTCCGCTTCGACGGTATAGGTCTGCATGTTCTCCCTGTCGATGGTCACATCCACGGAAAATGAGTGGTCTGCAAAATGCTCCGGCACCTTGGTTTCAGCCACGCGGTATGTGCCATACGTCAGCATCGGCGAAATTACTTTGCCTTCCGCGTCCGTCGTCATCACCGCCACCACTTCGCCGTCCTGACTGCCGCCATGAGAGGGCAGACCGCTGATTCTGGTGATGGTAAACTCCGCGCCTGCCAGCGCTTCTTTCGTGAGCTGATCCCACTTGATAATTTGAATCCGCCCCTGAATCGGCTGGTTCGTAGCGCTTAAATCCGTCGTTTCGTCCGACCGCACTTCCGCCTGCATTTCGACCAGCTCGGCAATATATCCCGTCGGATTGTCATGTTCGCGCACGGTATATCTGCCCTTGGGCAGCGGTGATGACAGGGCAAAGCCTGTTTCGTCCGTCGTCATGCCGCCCGCAGGATTGCCGGAAGCATCGTAGATGTCAAACTGAACGCCTGCAATCGGCACACCGTCCAGCGCATCGGTTTTTACCACTCGGATATAGCCCTTTGTCGGCTCGTTTTCGACCTCGATGATATATGTCTTTCCGTTTTCCGTGCAGTCGATTTCGGTTGAAAAGCCGCTGGTTTCGTAATGCGTAGGAACTTTGCTCTCCGTCACGCGATACCGCCCATAATCCAGCCAGCCCGTTTCGGCATAGCCGTTTGCGTCGGTGGTCAGCACGATGGGCGTTCCCGTTCCGTCCGTGCGCGCGACGGTGAACTCCGCGTCTGCCAATGGCTCTTTCGTCAGGCTGTCCGTCTTGGCGATGCGGATTTTCCCCCGAATC
>CAKUJT010000420.1 GCA_934661765.1 uncultured Senegalimassilia sp. | reverse complement strand
ATTTTCAGCCTGCCATCAACAGTGAATACATTGCTGGTGATGATTTCGGTTTGATTCATCCAGAAAAGGTCAAAGGTATCTTTGAGAAACAGTTTGTTGGTAAAATCTTTCTGATCGGTGATCTTTAATGCCAGCATATCAGGCTCCTTTCCATAATTGATAACAGAATTGAAAGAGAATCATAAATCACAGGTATTTATCATTATAATGCAATTGGAAAAAAAAGAACAGAGTTTTTGTAAAAAGTCTTTTCAAACATATGGTTATGTGTTAATATAGATGTGGTATTTGAAACTACATATTATGGAAAAGAGGACGATATAATTGAGTTATAAAATTGTGATAGATAGCTGTGGAGAACTCCTGAACCAGTGGAAACAGGATAAACATTTTCAGTCTGTACCGCTTACCCTTACTGTGGGAAGTGAGAATATTTTAGATGACAGTACTTTTGACCAGGCAGATTTCCTTCAGAAAGTTGCAGCATGTCCGGAGTGTCCCAAGTCAGCATGCCCATCTCCGGAGAGCTACCAAAGAGCATTTGATTGTGATGCTGAGCGTGTATATTGTGTGACATTGTCTGCCGAACTCAGCGGCTCTTATAACAGTGCAGTTCTGGGTGCAAGCCTGCTCCATGAAGAGAATAAGAACAAAAAGATCCATGTGTTTAATTCCTGTTCTGCATCAGTAGGACAGACTCTGATTGCTATGAAAATTGCTCAGTGTGAGGAATCAGGCCTGCCCTTTGAGGATGTGATAAGTGTTGTAAATAAATATATCGAAGAACAGCATACCTTTTTTGTTCTGGAAAATCTGGAAACTCTGCGGAAAAATGGACGTCTCAGCAGAGTGAAAGCTCTGGTTGCATCTGCGTTAAAGATCAAACCGATTATGGGATCTACCCCTGAGGGAACTATCTGTCAGCTGGATCAGGCCAGAGGAATGAATAAGGCTCTGGTGAAAATGGTAGATAAGATCATGGAAGCAACGGTAAACAGTGAGAACCGTGTTCTTGCCATTTCTCATTGCAATAGTCCCAAAAGAGCTTATATGCTTCGGGATGCTATTCAGGAGAGAATGAAGCTGGCTGATATTGTGGTATTGGATACCGCAGGTGTCAGCAGCATGTATGCAAATGATGGCGGAATCATTGTGGCAGTATAAGGATTGGACTTCCCTTTTGAATATGAATGTGCTATACTAAATGCAGATGTAATTTTTGCAAAAGGAGACGGGCTATGAGTCAGAAGAAAGTAGATGCTTATAAGGCACAAAAAGCAAACCGTGAGAAAATCATGAAGAAAGAGAAGCTGGTTCTGAGACTGGAGAAGCTTGCTGCACTGGCTGCATGTATCGTTGCAGTGTGCTGGATCGGCTATTCCGTATATGGAAAGGTAACTGAGGGCCAGGAGAATGTACAGGTGGAGACAGTGATGGATACCTCCGCTCTTGATTCCTATCTGAATGGAATCTCCACTACAGATGCTGAATAGAATATGATTTTTTCTTAAAAATGATATCAGGTTAGGGTCAAAATACCTTTTGTCCCTAACATCTTAAAAAACAGACACAGTGTTTTGATTTGAAGATCAGAATTCTGTGTCTGTTTTTATAGTAAGAAATATAGCGAGATTTCTGTAAAAAGAGTATAAAAAACCCTCCGAAATGAAATTCGGAGGGAATTTTTGCTACTTATAACTTAGTAACGTTAGCTGCCTGCATTCCGCGAGCGCCTTCTGTTAAGTCATATGTTACAGCCTGGCCTTCTT
>CAKUJT010000419.1 GCA_934661765.1 uncultured Senegalimassilia sp. | reverse complement strand
GAAGGGATGTTACCAGCGTTGTCCCCGATGGTGTCAAGTCCCACTGTGTGCCGGTGAAAGTAGGAATCGGCATAGTCGGTTTCTTTGTAATCGGCATCCGACCAGGACTTCCAGAACAGGAACTCTTCCTCAGAAGAAAAGTCTGCTCTGGTGATACGGGCTACATGGCCATCACTACCGCTGTACACGATGCTGTCTTGATCTTTCTTGTTCAAAGCGTAGTCGCTCTTGTTATCGAACATTTATATTCCTCCGTTCAGATTTTTGTTGGGAATCTGAACGGGGGCGGCGGAGAGCGGCAGCGAGGAAGGCGTAGAAAAACGCCCAGCCGATAAAATACCAGTTGGGCGCAATAGGGTGTATTCTGCTTAATTACGACACAGTATAGTACATACTCACTGCCGCAGTTGTCCTGTTCAGGGGACAGGCTTTTTTTGACAGGGATACTCCTATCGGACTACGGCAGCGGGCAATTATCAAGGCAGCTTCCTCCTACGAGCCGCCAAACCTGATGAATCGCAAAAGAAAATGGCGGCTCTGAAAATCAAAGCCGCCGAGGGGGAGATTTTAGGCATGTAAAGTGACTGCCCAGCAGCGGCTTTTTTTCTTTTCTGCCGCTGGGCAGATAGGAACTATAAAATGTATATTAAGTGCATATAGCAACATTCCACTAGAGAAATATGAAATATACAATGTAGGTGGGTGATGCAATATGGCGAAAATTGAAGATTGTCCTGGATTTGAAACCTTTGGGGCAGATGTAAAAGCGGCGAGAAAAGCAAAGCGTTGGGCGAGAAGAACACTGGCGGAGATGGTAAGTATTGATTATCGCTATCTCGCAAATATCGAGAATAATGGGACGATTCCCAGTGTTCCTGTTGTGATTCAGCTTATCAGTATCTGCGGCCTTCCTTCGGATCGGTACTTTAATCCGGCTATTATCCGTAGCGAAAGTGAGTTGCGGCAGCGTGTCAGCCATAAGCTGAAGCTGTGCCCGGAGGAATACTTACCAATAATTGAGGGAGCTATTGACGGGGCTATTTCTTTGGGTGAAAAATCAGATAGATAGTTCCGTTCTCCGATTTGTCTTTACCGAAATGGAAACCAATTACAGTCGAATGAAAAGAGCCTGCTTACCCTGTGATGTGTTTTCACAGGAAAGCAGGCTCTGCGTCTTGCGTCTGGCTCATTTGCTTGTCACTATTTTCAGTTGAATGACATCAATATTTGTTTCCTTTTTGCACTTTGGGCAATAAAGGGGGAACCTCACTAGGATGGTTTCTTTATTAACCTTGATTCTGGTTTTACCGCTGCAAACAGGGCATCGAACCCAAAGCGATTCATTTTGTGTGTAATCCACCGTAATTCCTCCAACTTATAATGGCTCTGCATCAGGTGTCTGGCTCTGTAGTATTTAGCATTTGAATTTGCTTTACAATTTGTGCGAATTCCGAATAATCGTCAAAGTACTCAGAGATCAGTTCGGTAATTAAATTACATTGAACGGATGTTTTTGATACCAACGAACTACACAATGCCCCCTCTTTTTTTATAAAGCCTCTTGAGACCAGCCGCCGGATAACAGTAAATGTTGTAGATTTCGCCCAATTTAGCTTATCTCTGCATAACTTTACAAGTTGCGTAGTCGTTACAGGCTCATTCTCCCAGAGGATTTGGCAGAACCGGTATTCACTGGGGTATATGATGATGTTCTTGCCATTTTCCATAATTTGACCTCTAAAGTAGTATACTTAGGTTTTATTCAATACCGAAGAGAAT
>CAKUJT010000418.1 GCA_934661765.1 uncultured Senegalimassilia sp. | reverse complement strand
GAGGAGGAATGGCCTGTGTTTGATGATCCCAGGAAAGAATTGGAGCGGCTGCAGCAGGAGCTGTTGGCGGCGGAGGAGGACGAGCAGGGGGAAGAGCTGGAGGACCTGGATTTGGACGGGGAGCTGGAATCGGTGGACTGGGACGGGGCGCATCGGGAGCCGCTGTCCAGAAGCTATACCCAGGAGGATGAAGACGAGGACGTGAAACTCTGGAAGCCCGGGGCGGAGATCGAAGAGGCTCTGCGTCAGGTGGAGGAACCGGCCAAAAAGGAGAAAAAATCCTATGTGGGCCTGAAATTTGCCATTGCTTTGGAGCTTCTGGCCATTGCGGGGCTGTTCTGGTGGTGGTATCTATGGATCCGGTAACGCCCATAGGCCGCTTTGCCCCCACCCCCTCAGGCCGGATGCACCTGGGCAATGTGTTCTCGGCCCTGATCGCCTGGCTCTCCGTCAAATCCCGGGGCGGGGAAATGGTGCTGCGGATGGAGGATCTGGACACCCAGCGGACCAGCCTTGAATACGGAGAAATTCTGCGGCAGGACCTTACATGGCTGGGTCTTCTCTGGGACCGGGAGACGGAACCACAGAGCAAGCGCGGCGGGGTTTATGACGAATATTTTGACCGGCTGCGGCAGCAGGGTCTCCTCTACCCCTGTTACTGCACCCGGAGTCAGCTCCACAGCGTCAACGCCCCCCATTTAAGTGACGGCACCTACGTCTACCCCGGCACTTGCCGGAATCTGACAGAGGTGCAGCAGGCGGCATTTGGGAGAAACCCCGCCTGGCGGGTCCGGGTGCCGGACCGGCTGTGGAGCCTGGAAGACCGGATCCAGGGCCACTATGAAAGCAACCTGGCCCGGGACTGCGGGGACATGGTGGTCCGCCGGGCCGATGGGGTTTACGTCTACCAGCTGGCCGTCACCGTGGATGACGGGGAGTCCGGCGTTACCGAGGTGGTCCGGGGTTCAGACCTCCTCAGCTCTGCCCCCCGGCAGATGTATTTGCAGGAGCTTTTCGGCTTCCCCCATCCCACCTACGCCCACGTCCCCATGCTGCTGGCCCCGGATGGCCGCCGCCTGAGCAAACGGGACCGGGATATGGATATTGGAGCCATCCGGACAAAAATATCCCCAGAAGCCCTCCTAGGCCTCCTGGGCCACACCGCGGGCCTGCTGCCCAAAAACGCCCCCATCTCCGCAAAAGAACTGGCGTCGACCTTTTCCTGGGAGAACGTCCGGAAAGAGGACATCAGGATCGATTTTTCTCAAATTGACAATTGACAATGGACAATTGTGCGTTCTTGGGGTGGTTCCGTGTATCCGCATTTTGCGGATACAAAACAATGATAGAAACGTTGAAAACACGGTAATTTGTAACAAATGTATCGTAGGGGCGGCAATCTGCCGCCCGCCACGTTGGATGTATAACCTGTGGGGGTGAACGGTACCACCAAAAAAATGGTACCCCCACTGTAGCGGCGGCAATCTGCCGATGGAATTATGGTGTGATTGCCCCCGGCAATCAATAGATTTTGATTCGCTGCGCGGAGCACCACCACCCGGCCCGCAGGGCCGGAGTCGTGGTACGTTTGTATCCGTAACAGCCAAACCAGAAACGTCTGTCATTCCGACCGTAGCGTTAGCGGAGTGGAGGAATCCACCACGTAACAGAAAGTACCAACGCAAGGGAAAATCTGCAACTTGGGTGGATTCCTCGACTCACTGCGTTCGCAATGGTACAGTATTTTAGACACAAATTTCAAAAAATAAATGACAGTCACG
>CAKUJT010000417.1 GCA_934661765.1 uncultured Senegalimassilia sp. | reverse complement strand
ACTGTCCACTGGCTGCGATTTCTTTTAACTTTTCTAATGTTGGATACATTCGGGCACCTCCTGTAAATCTTTCCTGTCTTTCCCTTTTTTCTGTCCTGGCATGTCACAACGCGATGTCCAAAACTCGCTTTGCGAGTTCCGGACATTTCGCGGCAGTCGCCAAAGTCTCATGCAAGCATGGACCTTGGCTCGTTGCTCGCGAAAAAACGCCCGCCCCCGACAGAAATTTATTCTTCTGTCAAGGACGAGCGTATGATAAACTACCCGCGGTACCACCTTGTTTCACAGTTTGCACTGTGCGCTTTGCGGAATACCTGCATATTCCCGGCAACTGACGTATGCCTTACGTCGCAGAATACTGAGCCGATTCGAAATAATGACTGTTCACTGCGCCCTCAGCGGTCCATTTGGCAACCTGCATCTCCACCCGGCTCTCACCCTCCCGGACTCTCTGTGCGCGCATAACTGCTTTGATCTCCGCTTCAACGGTTTACTATGCTAAACTTTTTCTATAAATTACCACATGTATATATATTTGTCAAACACTTTTTTCAAAATTTTTTTGTTTACATTTTTCTTAATTCCATATCTTCCTGCTGTCTGTTTTGATATAATACCTGTAGAAGTATCATCATAACCATGATTTCCACTGTTTCAGGCAGGTTGTCAAAAGAAACTCCGGAACTCATTAAAGCGGATATTCGCAATCCGCTTCGCTGCTTGCTCATAACCGAACAGCTACAAATTTTCTATACAGGAGGTACCTACTATGCGTTATGAAATTCAGGGCGACACCTTGCCCGTTGTTATCTGTTATCTGGACGGCGGTGAAAAAATGATCACAGAAAAAGGAGCTATGAGCTGGATGTCTCCGAACATGCACATGGCGACTTCTACCAACGGCGGCATCGGAAAGGCTTTCGGACGGATGTTTTCCGGTGAATCCATGTTTCAGAATATCTACACCGCCCAGGGCGGTCCCGGCATGATTGCTTTTGCCTCCTGCTTCCCGGGAAGTATTCTTCCTTATCAGATTTCCCCCGGACGGGAACTGATTGTGCAAAAGTCCGGTTTTCTGGCTTCCGAATCCGGGGTAAACCTTTCTGTTTTCTTCCAGAAACGCTTCGGTTCCGGACTCTTCGGCGGCGAAGGATTTATCATGCAACGCCTTGCCGGAGAAGGGATGGTATTCCTGGAATTTGACGGTCATGTTGTCGAATACGACCTGCAGCCCGGTCAGCAGATCATCGTGGATACCGGCTATCTGGCTGCTATGGAAGGCACCTGTTCCATGGATATCCAGACCGTTCCCGGTGTGAAAAATATGCTTTTTGGCGGGGAGGGCATCTTCAACACCGTCATCACCGGCCCGGGGCATATATGGCTCCAGACCATGCCGATCTCAAATGTAGCAGGAGCGATCGCACCGTTTATTCCGTCAAAGTCTTAACCCGCAGAATTGATTCGCCAGACAATTCCTGTTGTAACCCGGCGCCTCCCTGCCTGTTATCACAATAATTGTCTGGTGTAAATACAGACCTTGACTTGCTTTCAATTAAATAAACCATCAGCCGGCATATGATTCCATAAAACTCTGAAACATATGCCGGCTGATTTTTCATAAACTACATTTCTTATTTCTTTTTGTTCATCACATTTTTCCGCAAACTGCCAGAAATACTTTTACACATAAATCAAATCGCTGCTTTCGACCGCAGGATATCTTTACATATAATCAGTTATCCAGCTGCACACTCTCCCCTGCTTTCAGAAACACGGTTTTTCTC
>CAKUJT010000416.1 GCA_934661765.1 uncultured Senegalimassilia sp. | reverse complement strand
CGAAGCAGAATCTACCACTGCTCCAATAATAAAATATCTCTTCTTACTTTCCTCATAAAATTCCAGTGCAATATGTGCACTCAGTTGTCCGGTTCGTTCATAGGGTTTGTTTTCCCGCCCTGTTTTGCATCGAATATAGCCGGTCAGCTTTCTCTTCCCATTTTCATGTGCTGCTTTATTAAAAGCATTTGCAGAACATGTCACCACAAACTGAATGGCATCCAGAAGAGTGGATTTACCGGCTCCATTTTCTCCGGAAATCAACGTTGAACTGCCAAAATCTATGGTACAATTGATAAAACGATGCCAGTTAATCAGCTTCATCCGTGTCAGTTTCTTCATTTGCGGTTTTCCCTTTCCTGTATTGCTCCAGTTTTTCATACGCCTGTCTGATATCTTCCACGCGAACAGCCAGAAGAATCGAATCATAAATCAGAATTCTGGATTCCTCATTTGTCAGATCTCTGTCCAGCATTTCAATCAGTTGAAATCTTCTGAAAAGACTTAATGCATTCCGCATTGTTGTCTTATCTATCATCTTATCCCGAATTTTCAGACTCAGATATTTATCCTGAATATCTCCAAGATTGACAATTACTTCATTTGCAGCGGAAAGCTCTCTCTTTTTTTCATCATATAAAATTCTTAAGATCAGAAGAATAATGGACTCATACAATTTTAATTTCAGATGATTATAATTCTGCGGATTGGTCAGCTGTATTACTCCATATTCCTCATTAATCTCAAGCCGATAGCCCAGCACTTCCAGAAAGTCCCGAAACTTTTCTCTGTACTTAAGAACAAAATAATATTCTGAACGACTTGCCTGATTTCCTTTACAAACAAAACAGTTACTCAGCAAGCGATTGCTGATACGCTTAAATTCATCTTTATCCTTTTGAAGCATTCCCTCCAGCAATTCCATTATGACTTCCTCCGTATCATAAAATCCGTAAAACGATATCCTCCCACCTGTATCTCTTCGAGAGGTTCTACTTTATATTTCATATTCTTTCGTTGTCCATACAGGCGGATATAAATGATTTTAATAAAATCTTCTTCCGTATACAGCGGAAATTGTGCTGCGCGCAATTGTTTCTTTTCTCCCAGCTGCTGCTCCACATACATTCCAATCCTGACAGGACTTAACACATTCTGCATTTTTTCCGTGATTCGGCGAATTTTTTCCTGCCGTTTGATAAGATCCGGCTCCTCTGCAACTAATTCCTGAGGCGAAAATTCTTTATGTCCTTCTGTCGGGGAATACAGGGAATTACTGTCCAGCACACTGCTGCTATATATACGAACCAGTTCATCCAGAAACTCTATTCTGTAAATTCCGCCCAGTTCCATATTTTCCTCATTCATAACTTCATTGATTCCAAGCAGAATCTCTTTGATCTGTCCGCGAACATCTTCATCCCCGGAAAGAAGAAATCTGGCTCTGTTGATTGCAGCACGTTGATACTGTGTATTTTTCTGATCAATTTCCATCAAAATATCGTCCATATTTCGAAATGCCTCAATAATTTCATGAAGATATTTGTATACCAGTTCTCTTCCATCTTCTTCTGAAACCTCGCGAATACCTGAGATTTCTTTTGCTGTCTTCGCAATATAATCTTCATTATGACTTTTGCTTTCCAGTCGCTCTATGATTTCCGGACGGAACTTTGATACATTATCCGAAGTACGAAGACGGTGATATGCCTTATCCACAACATTAGTAATGTAATCATTAAACAGTACATGCATAATCTCTGCTACTGTTTTATGCTTTGTAAGTTCATCTATGT
>CAKUJT010000415.1 GCA_934661765.1 uncultured Senegalimassilia sp. | reverse complement strand
GTAAGCGGACGAAGCAACATCACAGACTTCGAAGAAGTCGTAAAACTCGATAAACAGTACATAAGCGAATGGACAATAGAAAACAGGAACAGCTTGCAAAATCAGCATCTGGAGGCGTTTTTGCGGCTGTCGCGACATATTTTCTGGAAAGTGGCGGAGTTGTTTTTGGAGCGTCACTTGATATTAAAAATGGACAGTCGATACCGCATTTGATTGGAATTGAGAATAAAAAACTGTGATATTTTTGTTCAACCATCAAGATATGAGGGGAAGTCTGTTGTGATTGATGAAGCAAAAATTCTGGCAAAGCCTATTGTTGCAACAGCATTAAAAGGGACCAGACCTCTTTACAATTTTTTGAAGTTAATTTGAAAAAACTGAAAAATAAAAGAAATAATATGAAAACAACATTAGCCATCATGGTAGTTGCATCGGTTCCTAATTCGGCGGAGAAATCAAACAACTTGCTCCAGTTGGTTTAAATCTTGGAACATTTCAAATATCAGATCTGACCTATAATACACTTGGTGGAGCTGTAGGTGGTGTCATCTATTATTTGGGATATTGTCGAAAGCGAAAAAATAAAATGAAAAACAGAGGACAGCTATCGGAGCATTAGTCCGGAGCAGGGAAGCCTCTGTTTTAGGTGCAAGATGATTGGATTCACATGGAAATAGGAGTTATAAAATGGCAGGAAGACCAAGAAAGAAACCAGAATATAATCCAGAACTTCAATTTAATAATTTTCTTCAAGAGTTAAGAGATGCCTATGAAGAGGCAGATTCCTTAAGATCACTGGCAGATGAGTTAAATATTAGTCTACTTAAACTCCGCAAGCTACTTATTACTGCAGATGTATTCACATCAGATATATGTACAGAAATTAATGATCTGTATCAGTCAGGAAAAAAGATTCCGGAGATTATGAAACTCACAGGTCTTTCCAGAGCATCGGTTCATTCCTATCTGCCCTACACTAAGGGAATTTATAATGCAGCAGAGCTAAATCTAAATGCGGAGCGATGCCGGACATATAAGATTCGACAAGAGCAGGTTCGGCTTCTAAAGGAAATACCATCAGAGGAAAATCTGTGGCAGGCTGTTATTGCATTTCAGGATTATCCATTTAAAACGGTAACGGGATTACCATTCCGATATAAATTAAAAGTTGGTAAAAATGGAGAGTATAACAAAGAGCTGCTGATAGACCGGAGAGAGAAAAGTAAGAGCCTTGCCTGGAGTAGTGTGGTGCTGGCATTTAAAAATAGTAAAAGGATTTCAGAAGAAGTGAAGAAACCGAAAGCACTTGGAGATATTAGAGGAGTTTCATATATTTATCCGATACTATGGAGATTTGGTTTGATCAGAGTTCCGGAAGCAATAGAGAAGAAAATGGGAAAGCAGAGATAAATCCCTGCTTTATTGCCTGCAAATGATTAGATTAACATCTCTGTCATAGCAGGTGTAGTTAGCTACTACATATGCAAATGGCTGGATAGGGATAAATAGGCAGCTACAGCCTAAACGGAGTAGTTCACCGTGACGAACAAGAAAACCCTCAGAGCTGCAACTCTGAGGGTTTTCGTTTTACCTATGGGAATTTACCGCATTCCTTAGCTATGCTCATTATATGCCAGAATAGAAAAGAAATCAACTAAGAAAAAGAAAGATATTATTTTTGATGTCATACAGAGAAAAAATGGAGAAGAAAATACCACAAGAGCACTGCAGAATCCGGAGGTAAAGGCAGAATATGATGCACTGCAACCGGAATATGATATTATTCAGGCGATGATTGATGCA
>CAKUJT010000414.1 GCA_934661765.1 uncultured Senegalimassilia sp. | reverse complement strand
GCAATATCCTTGCCCACGGAGAAGGAGGACTTGCCCTTGGCGTTGGCAAAGGCGGGAGAATCGATGACCTCCCGAAGAGATACGGTGGTAACGGTACGGTTCGGCACCTCAATGCCTACAATGGAAATTTTCCCGGGAACAGCCGCGATCCGGACACCGGAAGCACCCAAGCTCAAAGCGATGTCGTCTGCGCAGGAGGTAAGCTTACTCAGGCGGACACCCTTGTCCAGCTCCACCTCGTACCGGGTAACGCTGGGTCCCCGGGTAACGTTGATGATGTGGGCATCAATGTGAAACGAAGCCAGGGTTTCGTTGAGCCGGGCAGAATTCTCCCGCATCTCCTCGGTGCCGTCGGCGGCGGAACCGGCAGGACGGCGCAACAGGTCAATGGGCGGGAAACAGTAGGCTTGCTTTTCCTCCTGCTGGCCCTGGGCGATTTCCGCCGCCACCTGTCTGGCGGATTCTGCCGCCTCCTTGCCGGTAACCTTGGCGGGTACATCCACCTCGGCAGCCTTGGGAGCCTCCTGCCGCCCTGATCTCTGAGCGCTCTGGGGCTTCGCCACCGGCTGTGGTCTGAGGACCGGCTCTTCTTTGACGAATTCCGGCATCCTCACCGGAATCGTATCTTCCGTTCGTTCCTCCAGCTCCTGAGGGGCCTTGGGGACGGGGATCCCGGTTTCCTTCTTAACCGGGGTGCCGTAGATGGGGGTATCAATATCCAGATCAATGGTATTCATCACGTCTGCTCCCCGAGACGGCGTACCGTACTCAGGCTCCGGAGCAGCCTGGGGAATCTGCGGCACCTGGGCCGGCTTCCGCTCCTGCCGGGGCTGAGGCTTTGTCCGCTGCTGGGACACGGGAGGCAGCTCCTCCTGGGCGGTGCTCGGAGGCGGCATCTGCCGCTGGCGGCGCTTCTGCTCGATCTTTTTGTTGGCAATGTGGTTTACCACCACCGCCGCGGGCTCAATATAATTGTCTTCCTCTTCCTCCTCGTCAAACTCCTCCCGGGGCCGGTTGGCAATGGCCCGGATGATGCTGGGAATGGTGATTTCCATGGAGCCCAGAAGCGTAAGGATCGCACAGACGATCAGAACGAGATAGGCGATCACGTTTCCGCAGAGCCAGCGCAGGAGCATCGCCAATCCGCCGCAGAGAACGCCGCCGGTGCGGCCCTCCAGCCCCCCGGTGTAGAGATCCGGGATCACGGCCAAACCCTCTGCCATGCCCTGATTCTGCACAACCAGGTGAAAAATACTGCCGCTGAAAAACACGAACAGCACCAGGCACACACTGCGCATGGTGGGGCTGTGCTTACGCCCAAGGGTCTGAATGATGAAGAGATACATGAGGGCCGGAATGGAAAAATAGAATCCGGCCTGTCCCAACAGCCCCAAGATAACGGACTTCAGAAACCGAAGCAGCGCCCCGTCGGGATTCACAGCGATCACAATGAACAAAATCAGCAGGATAACGCTGAAAACGGCAATCACGACATTGGGGGCCAGCCCCCCGGAAAAGTCCTGATTGCCTTTTTTTACCTTTTCAGGCGCTTTTTTCTTAGGCGGGGTGGATTTCCCCCCGCTTTTGGCGGCGGGTTTTTTCGTACCGGCGGCCACCGCGTCCGCCCGGGTCGTTTTCTTTTCAGCCATGAGGGTGCCTCCAATTAAGCAATGAGATTCAGGAAGAAGGTAAACAGGGCCAAGCCCAGGCAGTAGAAGGAAAAAATGGAAAAATCCCCATTTTTAGCAATGGTTTTCAGCAATTTCATACCGAGAAGCGTTCCCACAAAGGCAGCCAGCGCCGTCAC
>CAKUJT010000413.1 GCA_934661765.1 uncultured Senegalimassilia sp. | reverse complement strand
ATATTAAATAAGAAGGTTATAATGGCAGTGGACAGCTCGGTCACCATTTCGGAGGACCCGTTGAACGCTGCCTTTGCTGTTTCTTTAGGATAAAAACCGCAGCGGGTGAAGCGGAGTTCTTTTTTTGTGAACAGGAAGAACACTATGCCTGCTACAGCCGGGATGCACTGACCGATGCCGGTCGCCAGAGCGGCTCCTGCGATCCCCATGTGCATGACTGCGATGAAGATGTAGTCCAGAGCGGCGTTGGTACATCCGGCGACGATCATCAGACCAAGACCCATGCCGGGGTGTCCCGCCGTTACGAAGTAGGACTGAAACAGGGTCTGAAGGATGCAGGCCGGCGCGAATGCCATGACGATACGCAGATAGATAACGGCATCGTCTATCAGGATATCGGTGGCTCCCAGAAAACGGGAGATAGGAGAAGCAAACAGGATTGAAAGAACGACCAGTATGATGCTGAGGGACACGCAGAACAGGACGAACTGGGTCAGGCACTGACAGGCTCTTTTGGTATTGCCTTCACCCAGGTATTTACTGATGACCGCATTGCCTCCGGTGGAAAACATGGTGCCGATGGCAATGGCCAGCGTGATGACGGGAAAGACGATGTTGAGAGACGATAGGGCGTTGCTTCCCACGAACCGGGAGATAAAGATTCCGTCTACGATGGTGTACAGTGACATGAACGTCATCATGATGATGGACGGCGCTGCGAATTTCAATAAAGACCATGGTGTAAAGTGCTGACCGATGGAATTGCTCATGGTTTCTGATCCTTCCTTTCCCTTCTGTTTTGTTCTTAATATCATATAAAGCTAGAATTCTTGACAAAGTACAGCCTATACTATAGTGTAACACTATAGTCAAGCAAAAAAAAGGAGAAAATATGCAGCAGGATATCTATATGACGACGGGAGAATTCGCACGGATGATGCGGGTTTCCAAGGACACTCTGTTTCACTACGATAAGATCGGATTGCTCAAACCGGAAATCGTGAAAGCCAACGGATACCGGTACTATTCCGTATACCAGGCAGATCTGCTGGAGGCCATCTTCATGCTGCGGGATCTTGGGATGCCGTTAAAGGAAATCCAGGAACATCTTGCCCAGCGTCATCCGCAGACCATGGAACTGCTCTTTGCAGAACGAGAAGTACAGATCGACCGGGAAATAGAAAAATTGCAGAGTATGAAACGATGGCTGGGGTGGAACCGGGAACGGATCCGGGATGCGGCGGAAATCGATACAGCGCAGATTGTGATAAGAACATTTCCGGAGCGATATTACCTTTACAGCAAGATGACCGGCGGCACGGACCGGGAAATCTACATGAAATCCTCCAGGCTTATCGGGCAGCTGATAGAAGCGGAGCCGGAGGCAGTGTATTACTTTGCTGTGCTGCAGCATCGCTCAAACATAGACGCAGGGCAGTACACTTCCTACGACAATACCATGGTGCTCCTGGGAAAACGACCTTCAAACATTTCGTACCGTACACTGGCTCCCGGGCGCTATCTGACCGGATATCACAAAGGTTCCTGGAGCACGGTAGGAGAGACGTATGAACGGATGCTGGCATGCAGCAGAGAGCAGGAGCTCTCTTTGCAGGAAGAATTCGTGGAACGATACGTGATCGACGGCTTTACAGCGTCGTCGGAGGAGGATTTCATTACGGAAATCACGGTAGGGATTGCAGAAAAAGAGAAATAGGATATAGGCCGGTAGGTATCGTCTTATTGCTATGCGATAGGGTGTTTAAAACTGATAACAATAGTTGACTTTTTGTTTAGAAATAGTATAATC
>CAKUJT010000412.1 GCA_934661765.1 uncultured Senegalimassilia sp. | reverse complement strand
TTAGTATTTTAGTCTGAGGGAAAAAGAGGGGATTGTCCAGAAGTCTATGGTTTTCACTAGAATAAAAATCTCCAGAGGAGAATATTTTCCCACTGGATTTGTAGTCGATCTTCTAAATCAAAAGGAATTGTAAGGACATTATTATAGGGAAAGAAATCGGATTAATTGGAAGACTTTGACCTCCGCTGCTATTTTCTTATGGCGAAACAGTTCTCTGATTAAAAACCATAGCCTTCTGGATAATCCCCATCTTCCCATCCAAGATTTAAATACTAATTTCCTTCTGGAGCCAAAGAACAGAAAACCAGAAATTTAAGATAGAAGAAAATGTGATGTCGGAGCCAGTAAAAATGCCGGGCAGGCATTTTCTACGCCGCGACTATCTTCACATTTTCCTCTATCTTAAATTTTGGGTTTTCGTTTCTTTAGTCCCTCAAATTAGTTATTTAAAAAAGTAGTGGAAAAAGTAAGATAATGATATAATAAAAAATAATGAAAAAAGAGAGGAGAGACAAAATGAAAAAAGTACTAATGGCATTCTTTTTCTGCCTGCTTTTCAGCGTGTCAGTGCAGGCCAAAGATGTATTGCCAACAAACAAGACAACAGCAAGTGAAGGGTGTACCCTTGTAGGAGTAGAAGGAGAGTACATAACAGATGCACAAAATGCATTAAAACGAATTAATGAGATTCGATATGAGGCCTGTAAAGAAGGCGTGTGGAAAATGGACAGATATGGCAAGCCTACTACAGAAAAATTAACTGTATCTGATTATAAGCCAATTAAATGGTCATCTGCATTAGAATATATCGCCCGTATTCGTGCAGCAGAAGCAACAGTAGTTTTGGCGCATGAACGTCCTAATGATGAAGATTTTTTTACATCTACACTCACCTCAAATGGTCAGAAAAGTTATTCAGAAAATCTTGCCTGGAATGGTGGAAAGTCCATGCTGTCTGGAATTGAACAGTGGTATGAAGAAAAATCAGATTGGGTGAATAAAACAGGAAAGACAACTGGACATTATACATCAATGATTAATCCAGACTATAATTATGTAGCGGTAGCTACTTTTTATAATCCAGATGCAGGATATAAGAATGCCACATCGGCAGAATTCTCCCATAAAACAGGCTTAGATGAGACAATGAATGAAATGGCAGGAGAGTGTATCCAGACATTAGAGGTGAAGGATTCCTATCTTTCATTAAAACTTCCTGTAAATAATACTTCTATTAAAGCTGGTGAGAATACACAAGCACAGGCAAGTGCAGTCATAACAAATCCATCGGCGATTATGCATGGAAAGACCTGCGCAGCATCTCTTATTGGAGATATGACGTGGACATCTTCCAATAAGCAGGTAGCAACGGTGGATAAGGATGGAAAAATCACAGGTATAGATTATGGAACTGCGACAATTACTGCTAAAAGTGGCACTTTATCGCAAACAATCACAGTAAATGTAACAACACATGCCTGGGATGCAGGCAAAGTAACAACACCACCACAATGTGAAAAAAAAGGAGTAAAAACCTATACCTGTACAAAATGTGGAGCAACACAAACAGAAGAAATAGCAGCCACAGGCCATCAGCATACAGAAATAAGAAATGCAAAAGAGGCAGAATGTGAGACCGCAGGCTATACAGGAGATACTTACTGTACAGATTGTAATAAGAAATTAAAAGATGGAAAAGAAATAGCAGCCACAGGCCATCAGCATACAGAAGTAAGAGATGCAAAAGAGGCAGAATGTGAGACCGCAGGCTATACAGGAGATACTTACTGTACAGATTGTAATAAGAAATTAAAA
>CAKUJT010000411.1 GCA_934661765.1 uncultured Senegalimassilia sp. | reverse complement strand
AAACTACTGTGCATAGTCAAATAATCATGTAAAACCACGAAAAATGCAGTATTTACGGGGAGTATGTCGGTTTTACATTGATTCTGCCCATAAAAAGTGCTATACTAAAAAATAATTATGATTTCAGGTTAGCTGCTGCTTTGCCTAAAAAAGGACATATGGCTCATTTACGGCTGACGTCCAGAAAATTCATAGAACATTATCTGAGGAGGCTATTATGAAGAAATTAGAGGAATATGTAAGAAGTATACCGGATTTTCCGGAACCGGGTATTATTTTCAGGGATGTCACCAGCATTCTCCAGGATGCTGACGGTCTGAAGCTTGCCATTGATTCCATGCAGGACTGTCTGAAGGATGTGGATGTGGATGTGATCGTAGGAGCTGAATCCCGTGGATTTATTTTCGGAATGCCTATCGCATATAATCTTCACAAGCCATTTGTTCCGGTTCGTAAGAAAGGCAAGCTTCCTTGTGAGACCATTTCCGCAAGCTATGATCTGGAATATGGAAAAGCAGAAATTGAGATCCATAAAGATGCCATCAAGCCAGGACAGAAGGTTGTGATCGTTGACGATCTGATCGCTACAGGCGGAACCGTAGAGGCTGCTGTGAAGCTGGTTGAGCAGCTGGGGGGCAAGGTTGTGAAGATCCTTTTCCTCATGGAACTTGCAGGTCTGGAAGGCCGCAAAAAACTGGAAGGCTATGATGTGGCCTCTGTGATTTGTTACGAGGGTAAATAATTTCTTTGAAACAGGCAGGTGTAGAGTATGGCTGAGATAATTACAGATAAGGGTGCGATGCCTGAAGTTTCCAGGGAGGAGCAGGAGAAGCTGGAGTCTGTGAAGAAAGCAGATGCAGCTGTGAAATCCATGCATGACTTCACAAGCCCCGAGGTATTATATAATGAGCTGATTACCAGTATAAGGAAATATCATCCTTCCACAGATATCACGTTGATCCAGAAGGCATATGAGACAGCAAGAGAAGCTCACAAGGATCAGAAGCGTAAATCCGGAGAACCATATATCATTCATCCCTTATGTGTCGCAATTATCCTGGCAGATCTGGAACTTGACAAGGAGACCATTGTTGCCGGTCTGCTTCACGATGCGGTAGAAGATACCTGGATGACCTGTGAGGAAATTGAGAAAGAATTTGGTCCGGAGGTTGCCCTTCTGGTAGATGGTGTGACCAAGATCGGTCAGTTGTCCTATTCTAAGGACAAAGTAGAAATGCAGGCAGAAAGCCTGAGAAAGATGTTTCTTGCTATGGCAAAGGACATCCGTGTAATTCTGATCAAACTGGCTGACCGTCTTCATAATATGCGTACCCTTCAGTATATGACTCCCGCCAAGCAGAAAGAAAAGGCAAGGGAGACCATGGATATTTATGCTCCTATTGCACAGCGTCTTGGTATTTCCAAGATCAAAGTGGAACTGGATGACCTTTCCCTGAAATATCTGAAGCCGGATGTATATTATGATCTGGTGGAAAAGGTAGCCCTCCGCAAAAGCGTCCGGGAGGAATTTGTAGGAAATATTGTAAAGACCGTAAAACAGCATATGGTAGAGGCCAATATCAAAGCCCAGGTAGATGGCCGTGTGAAGCATTTCTTCAGTATTTACAAGAAGATGGTCAATCAGAATAAGACTATTGATCAGATTTATGACCTGTTTGCAGTAAGGATCCTGGTGGATACTGTGAAGGACTGTTATGCAGCACTTGGTGTGATCCATGAGATGTACAAGCCCATTCCAGGCAGATTTAAAGATTACATTGCCATGCCAAAGCCAAATATGTATCAGTCTTTGCAC
>CAKUJT010000410.1 GCA_934661765.1 uncultured Senegalimassilia sp. | reverse complement strand
ATGACCCAGACGGAGATCGCCAGGCAGCTCCATATTTCCCAGGTACAGGTTTCCAGAATGGAAAAGAGGATCCTTAAGAAACTGAAAAAACTGTTGTAAAATCAATTTAACAAGATAAACTAAAAATTTTAAGTTGGAAATCTATTTAAAGAGAGATATAATAATTATTATAAAATACGAAAGGATGAAGAGTTATGAAAAGGAAAAGAAAATTTTTATTAAGTTTTATGCTTTGTGTTATGGGTATTTTTGCCTTTGGTACTACTGCTTATGCAAAGGCACAGTTAGTAGAACTGAAAGTCAATAAAACTTATCGGACTGATGTAAATGGTGATGGCAAGAAAGATCGCTTAAAGATTGTTGAAAAAAATATCCAAAAAGATTACCCGGCACAATGCCACAGGATAATTTATATTAATGGGAAAAAAGTGAGGGATTTTCAATCTTATGGACATTCTCCGATTTATTTCTATAAAACAAGTACAGCTAATGAATATTTGATTGTTGGATCACACTGGAAGGGTGGATTTGATGATTATGTAGCGTACCATTGCAAAAAACAGTTAAAAAAAATCGGAAACTTTCCCAGCATTTACAGCAGTAGTAAATTGTCTCTTTCTGGAAACAACATTAAATTTACTACGTTACAGAAAGGTTATTATGTTACAAGATATAGACCTGTTGTTCAGTTGAAGAATGGGCGGCTTTCCCTGGCAAGTAAATATGCCAAAGTTACAGGAAGAAAGAAAGTTACTTCTCAGACTTCTTTCAGAACTTTTAGATCTGTAAACAGTACTGTAGAAGATGGATTTTGGGTTTTCAGAAATCAGGATATTACTATCACTAAAGTATATCTCAAAAAAAATGGTCAGTTCTATACGCCTTATTATCGTATATATACAGATGGAAAGTATGCATGGATGACTCATATGATTGGAAATTACATCTATCAGTAATAAAAAAAGGAAAGTGATTGGCTGTTTATATTCACAGCAGAGTGCTTGAAAATTGCAGAGAAACTCTTGAAATTCAGATATCAATGTGCTATACTCAACACCGTTGTAAAGCCCACAAAAACAAGGTCTTACAGGGCTTTCGCCGATTTCCGGCGTTAAATGAATCGAGTGTTCGTGACCTTCCACTCGTAAAACAAAACTAAAGGAGAACTGAATATGAAAAACAAGAGTACTATGTTCCTTGTGCAGGCAGCGGCCATCGGAGCTATTTATGTAGTTCTGACTTTGTTGTTTGCACCGCTGAGTTACGGTGAAGTTCAGGTTCGCTTCTCTGAAGCACTGACCATTCTTCCCTACTTCACACCGGCTGCAATTCCCGGATTATTTGTAGGATGTATTCTGTCCAATCTTTTGGGTGGGGCTATTCCTGTAGATATCATTTTCGGAAGTATTGCTACTTTGATTGGTGCGATTTTTACTTACAAATTGCGTGGTAATAAGTGGCTGGCTCCAGTGCCTCCAATTGTTGCCAATATGATCATTGTTCCATTTGTCCTTTATTATGGGTATGGTGTCAATCTGCCAATCCCTCTGATGATGCTGACGGTAGGTGCCGGAGAGGTTATTTCCTGTGGGGTGTTTGGAATGATTATTCTTACTGCACTTTCAAAAACAGGAACAGCAATTTTTGGAAAAACAAATTACTCAAAATTATAAAGAAAAACCGGAGATCTTTGGAAAAGCAGAGACTCCGGTTTTTTATATTAAAATTTATACGTAAGCTATGTCGAAAAATGTCGAAAATATGTTTGGATAATCGTTGATGATAGAGAAAGGATGTTGTATAATACAAAGAAGAAC
>CAKUJT010000409.1 GCA_934661765.1 uncultured Senegalimassilia sp. | reverse complement strand
TCCAGGGAAACATGGTCCAGGGCCTTTACGCCGGGGACGGTCTTGGTGATATTCTCCATTCTCAGAAGAACAGGTTCCTGCATATTTGTGTTCCTCCTCTGGGGCAGGGGATGCCGGAGCGCCGGGACCGTTGCCGTTCCCTTTGGTTCCTCTTTCTTATCTGCCCATAATCCGCTTTAATGAAAAAGGGAAGCTGCCGCCGGAACGACAGCTTCCCGGATAAATAAGGTTAGGACTTATTCGCCAGTGTAAGGAGCGTAAGCAACGAACAGCTTGCTGGTGGAGTCCTCAGCCAGGGAGAAGCGAGCATCATTCAGGCTAGCCAGAGCGTCCACAGGAGCCTTGCCCTCGGTGATAGCCTTAGCAGTCTGAGCAATAGCAACAGCCATACCCTCGGCATCCTGCTTGATGGTACCGGCCATGGCACCTTCCTTAATCAGGGCCTTGGCGTTGTCGGTAGCGTCAACACCGAATACGGGAACCACGTGGGCACCGGACTTGTTGTAGCCGTTGTTCTGCAGGCAAGCTACAACGCCCTCGGCCATGCCGTCATTGTTGCAGATAACCAGCTCGATCAGGTTCTTGTTGGCCTCGTTGTAGGTAACGAAGTTGGTGTCCATGTAGTCCTTGGCAGCGTTAGCAGACCACTGACCACCCTGGTCAACCTGGTAGCACTGGGTGTTGGAGGGGTCGAAGTACTGCAGCTCGGGCTTGCCAGCCTCGGTCAGAACCTTGTTGGCATCCTCAACGCCGTACTGGGTACGGTAGATGGCCTCGATGTTGCCCTCGTCGCCTTTCATCATGGCGTAGGAGATGACACCGTCGCCGTTGACGTCAACGTCGTCGTAGTGAGCCAGCAGATACTCACCAATCATCTTGCCCTGCATGTGGCCAGCGGCGGGAGCGTCAGTGCCGATGAAGCAAGCGTTGGTATGCTCGGACAGAACGGGCAGCTCGGAGCCGTCGGTGCCGATAGCACGGTTGAAGAAGATCACGGGAATGTCGCCAGCAGCCTTCAGGATGTCCTTGGCAGTGTCAGCGGCACCGGAAGTGACCTGGTTGATGACCAGCAGGTTGGAGCCGCCAGCGATAGCGGTCTTGATCTGGTCGATCTGCTTGGACTGGTCGTTGGCAGCGTACTGGTTGTCATAGGTAACACCCAGAGCGTCCAGTTCCTTGTTCAGAGCAGTACGAACGGAGCTGAGGTAAACGTCGGACTCATCATACCAGAACACGGAGATCTTGGTCTTGGAGTCAGACTTAGCAGCAGGTGCGTCAGAGCCGCCGCCGCAAGCTACCAGGGTCAGGGCCATGGCCAGGACCAGCAGCACGGAAATGAGCTTTTTCATTTTTGTTCCTCCTAAAAATGATTGTTGAATATGCCCAACCGGCAAAACGCCGGAATAAGCCATGTTTCCGGCCTCCTTTCGCACATTCGGCGCAGGAAACCCTTTGAATGCGTTTGTATTATATCATTTCGGCCAATTACTGTAAAGGGTCAGATTTTTTTTCGTTATTTATTAACATTTTTGACACATTCAATTTAGACACATTGCACAAAGGTCAGTTTCCCGCCAAATATGGGAGGAACTGGTCTTTTCCAGCCCCTTTGCCCAGAAATCCCGGCCCCAAGGGCGCAAGAAGTTTTCATTTTTCAGCAGAAACGCAATTTTCTTTCTCCCCGGACCCCCATCGATCACACCCCGTCCGGGGGAGCGGCAGCGTATATTGGGTGGTATTACCTAATATACGGAACCCAATGTAGCGGCGATGATTCATCGCCACTCCAGCTCCGCCAGGGGCTGGCTCCGTTGGACGATACGAATA
>CAKUJT010000408.1 GCA_934661765.1 uncultured Senegalimassilia sp. | reverse complement strand
AAGGGGGCGTTCCATTCGTCATAGGGCGTTCCCTGCCAGGCACCGTAGCGGGTATAGCCCATCAGGGTCTGGCCGTCCTCTGCCAAAACATAGTTCTTTGTACTCTCGGCATAGCCCAGTTGGCTTCTGGCAATGGCCAGGGCATCCAGCCGCCAGTTGCCGGTCAGGGCCACATCCCCAAAGGTCTGCTCCCAGATTTCCGCCGTCTCCACATCCGCCGTGGGGTCTGCGTAACAGGCCAGGCCGTGGGTATGCTCCTCCAGGGTGCAGGTCAGTTCTCCCTGTTCGTTCCGGCAGCTTTCCCCATGGGTATGGGGCTCTTTCCCGCAGAATACCGCTTTCTCCGGCTCGGTGGCGGTGCAAGCCTCGCTGTGGGTATGCTCCTCCATACCGCAGGTCAGCTTCCACGTGCCGTAGCACAGGGCGGTGTGGGTGTGGGTTTCATCCTCAGGAAGGGTGCAGGTCAGTGTTTCGGTGTCCACCGGCTCCTCCACCGTTTCAAAGCAGGCTTCGGTGTGCTGGTGCTCTACAACCTGCGGTTTCCCGCAGACCAGATTTTTCCCTTCGGCATCATAGCATCCCGGGTTCTCCTGGGAAACAAATGGCTGGTGGGTATGCAGCTCTATTTCTTCCTTTTCGCAGGTCAGTACGGGCTGAGCCGCTTCCGTGGACTGCTCGCATGTCAGGACCTGATTCAGGGAATAGCACTCGTCCGTGTGCTGATGGGCCGGTTCTTCTGTCTGACCGCAGCTCAGCTGCCGGGATACTTCATAGCACCCCTCCCCATGGACATGCCCCTGAGACTCCTCCTGACCGCAGATCAGATTGCCTTCCCCGTCATAGCATTCTTCCCCGTGTATATGGCCGGTGCTTTCCGGCATCCCACACACCAGATTCCGGGTTTCCTGATAACAGTCTTCACTATGGGTATGCTGAGGCTCTGTGGACTGGGTGCAGATCAAATCTCCCCGTTCCGATGTATAACAGGCTTCACCATGGGTATGGACTTCCGGAATTGTATAGCAGCTGTCCGTATGCCGGTGAAGTTCGATCTCCGGCAGCGTACACACAAGACTTCCGTTTTCGTCCCAGCAGGCGGAGTCATGCTGGTGAACCACAACGTCTGCTTCCACCTTGCAGGCCAAGACTCTTTTTTCCCGGGAGGTAACTTGCGTATAGCAGGCTTCCGTATGGGTATGCTCCGGGATCTCACATTTCTTTTCCATGGTGATGGCCGGTAAAATCAGGGCGTAGGTGGTGCAGAATACCACCACACCGGAAAGCGCCGTAACGGCCCGCTGCCAGCGGCGCTTTCTTTTATGGGCCAATGTGTATTTTTCCGCATTCCGCAGAAGGACATCCTTCATCAAAATACTTTACCCGCCTTCCTCGCTCATCTGAGCACGCCAAAACCGGAAAGAGGCCAGACCCGGAACAGGATTTTTCCCACGATTTGCTCGTCGGAAACGCAGCCCACCGCCGTATTCCGGGAATCCACCGAGGTCGAACGGTGGTCACCCACGCAGAAGTAACGGCTCTCCGGCACCTGATAGGGCAGGGCAATGTCACATTCGCCCAGGGCTTTCTCCGTCAGGTAAGGCTCCTCCAGCAGTTTCTTATCCACATATACGTTTCCGCTTTCATCAATATCCACCCATTGCCCGGGACCGGCAATGCAGCGCTTGACCAGGATCTTGTTTCCCAGATAAAAGGCCACCAGATCCCCCGGCTCAAAATCCGAGCCTTTCACCGAAACAACAATATCTCCTTCGTTCAACGTCGGCGTCATGGACCCTCCGTATATTTGCAGAACCGGCATCCAGACCGTAG
>CAKUJT010000407.1 GCA_934661765.1 uncultured Senegalimassilia sp. | reverse complement strand
TCCTCCTAGTATAATAATGGTGTAGTCAATGATGACTACAGATCAATAGTTACAAAGTCTAAATGAATAACTGAAGGAGGGATTCCCTCTCCATCAGAAGTTATTGTTCCTTACCGTGTCTGAGACTTCCATAATACACCAGATCAGATTATGAGGTATAATCACTGAGGCAGGACAATTGACGTTTCCTCCTTGGGACCCGGTTTTTCGCCGGGGAAACCTCTTAGAAAGTCTGTCTGTCCATTTGGTGGTGATTTATGGTTTGGCTGGTTGGGAAGCCTCAGGCTATACCTGTATAAGCCGCTAGGTTGTGTATCCGCCTTTTGGAAATGGATGCCTGCCGGAAAGGATGTTTCTCATGCATTACAAAAGATTACTTACATTGATTGACAGCGTTTCTTCTTACCTCTCTGTTGGCCTTGATGTCGGCGCTGATTTTACCTGGATGTCTATTGCTCTCCCTAACGGCTCCTTTATCGGGAAGCCTTTTAAGATCCTCCATTCGGATCCCTCTTCCAGAGACCTCGCTGTCACAAAAATAAAAGAAGCACAAGAGGCGTATTCTCTCAAAAGCCGCTGCTTCCTTGAGTCTACCGGGATCTACCACATCCCGCTCCTGTACTTCCTTCGTGATAAGGGGTTTGACTGCTCCGTCATTAATCCTATCATCACTAAGAATAGCACAAATATCAACATAAGGAAACTGCATAATGATAAATTCGATTCGAAAAAGGCTGCCCTTGTTGGCCTCAATGTTTCTCTCAAGACTTCCATCCTTCCGGATGATTCTGTTGTCGATCTGAGAAACCTGGTTCGGGATTACTATTATTTCAAGGACCTACAGTCGGCTGTCGTTTTAAAGCTCACCGCGGAACTGAAAGTATCTTTCCCCTCTTACGCTAAAGTCTTCAGCAAAATCACCACGCAGTCTTCCTTAAAGCTGTTAAGCTCTTACCCTCTTGCAGCAGACATGCTTACTGCTCCCAAAGCTGACATTGTGAAGATTATCCGCAATACCGCACATTTTGGCGAAGCTTATGCCCTGTGCAAGTACGATGCCATCCTCGCTGCCGCACAGGATGCCGCTGTTTTCGGCAGAGCACTTCCCAGTAATGCCGTCCGCATCCGTCTTTATGTTGATACTTATCAGCAATACCAAAAACATCTGGACGAACTTCTCAAAACGCTCCATGAAACGGTTGAGAAGCTGCAGGATACTCCCATTTACAACCAGATCTGCCTTCTTCAGTCCCTGCGTGGGATCGGTTTCTTAAGTGCAGTGGTTCTGATCGCAGAGATGGGGGATTTTAAACTTTTTTCTTCCCCCAAAAAGCTTTACGCCTACTTTGGGCTTGACCCTGCCGTCAAACAGTCTGGAAAACTCAATGGCGATAAAGTCCACATGTCCAAACGTGGCTCCAGCCTTGCCAGACGTATCCTTCACATGATCGCACTTAACAACGTAAAGATTGATAAGGGGAGCGGCACGCCTGTGAATCCTGCGGTTTATGATTACTACACCAGGAAATGCTCCAGCAAGAAGAAAACAGTAGCAATGGGTGCTGTCATGCATAAGATCTGTAATATCATCTTTGCCATGCTTCGGGATAGCAAACCTTTTGAAGTAATCACTCCAGAAGAACACTGCAGGCGTTTTGCCGCAGAGCATCCCGATAAGGTAAGAAAAACAGCATAATCAACACGGAATCCACAATATTCCTTTCCTGACCAGTCCTATAATGGGGAAGGTCTGTTAAGGTTACCCTTTTGGCTCTGTTGTAATAAATTTAACTTTTTTATATCACCTCTTGACATTTCTTAGCTGGACTTT
>CAKUJT010000406.1 GCA_934661765.1 uncultured Senegalimassilia sp. | reverse complement strand
CCGGCATTAGCTACGTGTGCGATTACTTCTACAGCACCACCATCCAGGTTTTCAATTTCATTCCATGCTGTCGGCCATGCTGCCTGTAACAGATACGTAAAGATGACATACATAGCACCTACACCAATACAGCAGATCATAAGTGCCTTTGGAATATTTTTCTTCGGCTCAATAGCTTCTTCGCCCAGAGCTGCAATACCATCAAATCCCAGATATGCCAGGCAAACGATAGCGGCACCTGAAGCAATGCCCTTTACTCCACCCATATTGGCGAATTCTTCAGAATTATAAAATGCACTCATGTTAAGGGCAAGATCATGACCTGTGATATAACGAACGGTCATAATCAATAATACTACTAAGAAAATCAATTGAATGATAACAACAACATTGTTGAAAATATCTGCAACTCTGATTCCCAACAGGTTTGCACCAGTTACAATCACTGTAAAAAGTACAACCCATACCCAGAGAGGTATGCTCGGAAGCGCAGCCTGCATAAAAATAGCGGATGCCAGATAATTCAACATTGGCAGGAACATATATCCCAGTACAATTGTCCATCCCGCAATAAACCCAATATACGGATTAAATGTTTCTGTTGCATATGCATATACAGATCCAGATGAAGGAAATGCCTTAGACATCCTGCAATAGCTATATGCTGTAAATACCATGCACAGAGTTGCTACTACATATGTCATGGATACATGTCCATGAGTTGTGTTGGTTACGATTCCGTATGTTGTAAAGAATGCGAGCGGAATGATAAATGCGATTCCATAAAAAACAAGTGATCTAAGGGTCAAAACTCTCGCTAGTTCTGCCGGTGCAGAACCATTCGATCCATTCTGGTTACTCATAATTACCTCCTTGATTACTGCAAATAACTGCTACATATAAGTTCATTTCAGATGTTATCCGATTTCATCAAACATTTTCTTGTAAATAGATGGTCTGTAATCTGGACCGCCACCCCAAGGGTTATCCACACACTGATGACGATTAGCCAGGGAAAGATCTAGCGTGCCAATCAGAACTTTAACCTGCTGATCATTGACATCTCCAATATATGTGGTTACTTCAACTTCTTCAAAAGCATTAGTCTTAGGTCCAACAACCATGCTTCCTCCTCCACCATAACATCCAGCAGCATCCCATCCAGTAATATTAGATGTTGCTACATAAATAGAGCTAGTCAGAACCAGATATTCTAAATGTGGCTGATAACATCTTACCCAGGCATTTCTACTACCATCATTTGGTACTTCTTCAGCAGAGAATGTTGGATTCAAATGCAGTCTGGCTCCTTTCCATGCATAATACCTTGCCAACTCTGGAAATTGGTAGTTGTCATAGCAGATTGCCAATGAAATTGGACCCCATTTCGTATCAAACATAAATGGAGTTTCACCACGTTTACACCACATGTTTTCCGTTCCATATGGGTGGATTTTCTGATACGATCCTATCAACCCTTCTGGTCCAAGAACTACAGCTGAGTTATAGATATCTGTATCCTCTTCATGCAACTTTTCTGACATACCAAAGATGATGTAGATACCTTCTTCCTTTGCAACCTGTTCCAGTGCTTTTGTTGACGGACCATTTACGGTTTCCGTTACACGAATTTTTTCTTCCTGCGAAATGGATTCGTCAATAAACATCCCATAGCCCATTAGCGCCATTTCTGGAAACAAAATCAAATCCGCTCCTCTTCTGGCCGCTGCACGGGACATGTCCATCATTCTTCTCAGATTGACTTCCTTTTCTCCCGAAGCAACTTTAAAATTAACTACGGCAATATTTATAATGTCACTTTCATATGCCAT
>CAKUJT010000405.1 GCA_934661765.1 uncultured Senegalimassilia sp. | reverse complement strand
TTTCATGGTAAAATCCTCCGTGTTTTCGTTATTCCTTGGGGCTTTTCCCTTTCGGTATGTGCATATTACCGTCAGGTACAAAGGATAGCAAGCGGCTAAAGTACACGATCTTCTGCCCGGAATACCAAGCAGAATGTACATCACTCTGCGTCCTGCTCCATGAGTTCCACAATGGTATCGTAGAAGAACTGCGGGTCATATGCCAGCGGCTCCCGTCCGGCTTCCTTATCCATCCTGATCTGGTCTTCCACCATATCCTCGGCATCCTCCAGCGTGAAGGCATCCTTATCGCTGTCATCCATGTGGTTGTAGATTTCCACGATGACATCCATCATCCGTTCTTCCATGTGCTTCTCCTCCTGGCGCATCCACGCCGCCACATCTGCCCCTGTCTGGGGCGTTGTCGGTTCATTCGGATCGTTTTGCCACCCGTGGCACAAGCCCCTGTGTGGAACTGTGTCGAGGGCTGCTGGTTTATCTGCTCATCCGTCCCAGCAGGTAGGCTTCCTCCATTGCTTTCTGGATGCCCCAGACCGGCACCTCAATGAAGTCCTCGCTATCATTGTCGCGGGCTTCAAGGTCGCCCCGGCTGTCTACCGCTGCCATCAGGCGCTTGGCGATCTCCAGCAGGGCTTTTTCCTCTTCCTTGGTGATGTTTTTCTTCATGGTGCTTTCCTCCGTTTTTCTTGGTTTTCCGTTTCGGTATGTGCATATTACCGTCTATGCCACACACTATCAAGCGGCTATACTACACAAAGATATCCGCCCGGAACTGTGCGTATTACGGCAGAAGAAAAGGGCCACCGTTTCCAGCAAGCCCCCTGTGTTTCTCTGGCTTAGTAGTCTTCTTCGTCCTCGTAATCTTCCTCTTCGTCCCAGTCATCTTCCTCTTCATCCCAGCTGTCATCCTGGTCTTCTTCCTCATCTTTGAAGTCCCACATATCTTCGGTCGGCTGGTTTCTAAGGTCTGGGTTCTGCTCGACATAGTCGGCAACCGCTCCGCAAAGGATGTCCAGAACCTTTTCGTAGGCTTCCTCGCTGTAGACTGCCCAGGCATCTGCAGTCAGCTTTGCGATTTTGTCGTTGCCCTTGGCTCCAAGGAACCGCCCTGCAGGGTTGCAGGTTTCCTTGCCGTAGCCGATGCCCAGCTGGTCGCCATCGTTGTAAAAGCGGTATCCGATGCGGCTCATTGCCCTTACCAGCTCCCCTGCGAGGCTGTCTGCCTTGCCCGTCTCCGGTACCAGTTCCTTGAAAAGTTTATTGATGCGGTCTTCGTTCTTCGTCATTGTCGTATCCTCCGTTTTTGTCGTTTTCCCCTTTCGGTGACTGTATATTACCGTCACCTCGGAGCACTATCAAGCGGCTAAACTACACGATCATTTGACCCTGTAATTGTCATATTTATGTGCTTTTTATTCCAGCTTTCGGAAGACAGACACGAGCAAAAGGCTGGTCATTTCCAGCCCCTTGCGCCTGTCGGTCTTGCCTTTAGCGGATGATTTCGAGGTAGCTGATATTGCCCCAGCAGTCCGTTCCCTTGAAGCGGATGCGCTTGTCGTTCTCCCTGTCGAGGGTGAATTTCCGCAGGAGCTTCATCTTCTGAATTCGGTTCAGAAGGTCCTTGCCGTTCTTCGCATCCTCAACGGCATCCCTGATCTCGACCACCGAGCTGTCGCTTCCGTACCAGAGGTTGCTGAGTGCCTCCGGAATTCCGTTTGCAAGGTAAAGGTTGATTTTTGTGTAGGTCATGTTTTTGTTCTCCCTTCGTTTTGGTAGCTGTATATTACCGTCACTGCCGGATACTATCAAGCGGCTAAAGTACACGATCATCTGCACCCTG
>CAKUJT010000404.1 GCA_934661765.1 uncultured Senegalimassilia sp. | reverse complement strand
GCCGCCATGCACAGCTTCAGCATGGTCATGCGGTGCATTTTGCTGGAGAGGAAGGCATACAGCGCCTGGGATACCAGGGTCCCCAGCCCGTACATCACGGTAAACAGGAAGATCAGCTCACCGCTGCCGGCATAGCCGAATTCGAAATAAAAGAAGTTTACGCCGAAGATGATGAGCAGTCCGCTGCCCACATTGAACAGCACCGAGGCAATGCCGATGGGCACCAGCTGGTCATTGCGCATGAAGATGGTGAACATCTTGCGCAGGGTCACCTTCTCCCCGTCATCCCGGCGGGGGGCCTCCCGCGTGCCCAGCACCACCAGGGCCTGAAAGGCGATAAACGCCAGCGCCACGATCAGGGCCGTCACCCGGTAGGCCTGGATGGCGTTACCCGCAATGACCGTGGGCACCACCCCGGCCACGGTAAACTGGCCCACGCAGATGAATACGCTCATCAGGGTCACCAGGGTATCCCGCTCCTTGGGGTCGCTGCTCAGGCTGGGCAGCATGCCCCAGTAGGCAATATCATTCATGGTGTAGGTCATGCCCCAGAGCAGGTAGCCCAGGCAGAAGAAGGCGACGAAGCCCCAGCCCTGGGGCCGCAGGGTAAAGAGCGCGGCGATCACCAGCGCGTTCAGTATCGCGCCGGACAAAATCCATGGCTTATATTTGCCGCTTTTAAAATGGGCGTTTTCAATGATGATCCCCATCAGGGCGTCATTCACCGCGTCCCAGACCAGGCAGGCCACCATGCAGGCGGAGATCACGCCGAACTGGGTGACGGTCAGCTTCATGGTGTACTGGACATAGGTGAGCAGATACATGCTCACCAGCGCATAGGCCGCGTCCCGCCCGGTGGCGCCGATGCAGTAGCACCATTTGGTTCTTCCGTCCAGACACTCTTTTTTCATACAGATTACCCCCTTATCAATTTCAGGAATGCTTTCGCGCGGTGGCCGTTGGCCTCCAGCACCATGGCCTCCGCCAGGCGGATGGGCAGCATCCCGCCACTCTGGCACACCACGCAGTCGATGGTTCCGTGCTCCACGCCCTGGAGCATCATCACCACCTCCGGATCGTCGTGTGGAATGCCCTTGAACATGGAATAGACCAGCGGCCGCGCCGCCCGGTGAAACAGCCGCGCCAATATGGACGCCTCCGCCAGCTGGCGAAGGGAGCAATACAGGCTGTAATCTCCCCGCTTCCGCTCACCGAAATGGCTCAGGGGCGCGCCGTAGAGTGCGGCAAACTGCTGCCGGGACACGCCGTGGATATCCTTTTGGAAATATTCCGAAAGCCGCTGCCGGTCGTCCCGGTTATACGCCTCGCCCGCAACCTTTATACTTTGGGCCAGGCGGATATCCCGGCTGGAGCTGCCCACCAGCACCCGGTACTGGCCGCCGGGGATCAGGAACCGGCCCCCATCGTAGATGGAGAAGCTCCGCTCGTCCAACTCCAGGGTGACGCGCGCCGTCTGGCCGGGGGCCAGCGTCACCTTTTGGAAGCCGCGCAGCTCCTTTTCCGCCCGCAGATAGGCGGCGGGGGGATTTTCCACGTACAGCTCCACGATCTCCGCCCCGGCCACTGGGCCGGTATTGGTCACATCCAGGGAAGCGACCAGCGTTCCGCCGGTATATTCCCGGCAGCTTAGCTCCAGATTCGCGTAGGAGAAGGTGGTGTAGCTCAGCCCGAAGCCAAAGGGGAAGCGAACCGGGACGCCGAAGCGGTCGTAATACCGATAGCCCACATAGATGCTCTCCCGGTATTCGATGTCGTCGCTGCCCGTGGCGAAGAAGCCGTGGCAGGGGGTGTCCTCCACCGCGTAGGGCCAGCTCTCCGCCAG
>CAKUJT010000403.1 GCA_934661765.1 uncultured Senegalimassilia sp. | reverse complement strand
TAAATCTGGAGATACAGGATGGGGAGTTCGTATTGATATGCGGGGAAAGTGGATGTGGAAAAACCACAATGACAAAACTGATTAATGGATTGATTCCGCATTTTGTAAGGGATGTCAGCGTAGATGGAACGATTACGGTTTGCGGGAAAAATGTTGCAGAGATGCCTATGTATGAGATTGCAGAGCTTGTAGGGTCTGTTTTTCAGAATCCAAAAACTCAGTTTTTTTATACGAATTCTAATGCTGAGATGGCATTTGGCCTGGAAAACAGAGGCGTGGAACCGGAATATATACGAAAAAGAATTAAGAATACAATAAATGAATTAGATATAGAGAAGCTGGAAGACCGGGATGTATTTTCCATGTCAGGTGGTGAGAAACAGCTTCTTGCGTTTGCATCAGTATATGCCATGAATCCGCAGATTTATGTGTTGGATGAGCCGTCAGCGAATTTGGATATAGCAGCGATGGAAAAGCTGAGTGAAAGAATGAAGGTAATTAAGGAGAAGGGACATACTGTAGTTGTGGCAGAGCATCGTCTGGCATGGATCCAGAAATTCGCAGACAGAATTATTTATATGAAAGAAGGACGTATAGAACAAGAATTTACATCAGATGAGTTTAAGGCTTTGTCTGATCTGAAACGAAAACAAATGGGGCTCAGAAGTATCGTTCCTGAACAGATACAGATCCCGGAGATTACAGGAAACTCAGAAGACGCAGTACTTCAGATTTGTAACCTTTCATGTAAGAGAAAGAAACAGATGATTTTTCAGAATATTAGTTTATCTGCAAGAGCGGGAGACATCATCGGTATCACAGGGAAAAACGGTGCCGGAAAATCTACTTTTTGCAATTGCTTGTGCGGTCTGCTTAAGCCCAAAGGCGGCGAGATTCTGTATCAAGGGAAAAAGCTGTCGGAAAAGGCCCGGACCAAACTGTTCGGGATGGTCATGCAGGAAGTCAATCATCAGTTGTTTTCAGATAGTGTGAAAAATGAATGTCTGCTTGCAAATGAAGAAGCCTCTGAACAAGAAATCAGGGAATTACTTGAAAAATTTGACTTGGAAGAGTATGCAGAATATCATCCGATGATATTATCTGGTGGACAGAGACAGAGGCTTGCTATTTGCCAGGCAGTTATGGGTGAAAAAAAGCTGCTTATTTTCGATGAACCTACCAGTGGGTTGGATTTTAGGCATATGTGTCAGGTGGAAAAATTGATGAAACAATTGTCAGAAGAAAAATATATTATTATAGTTGTAACACATGACTATGAGTTTTTGAATCGAGCTTGTAAGAGGTATATTAGAATAAATAGTTAACTTTTAGGAAAGGAAAACGGATTAAAGGAAGAAATTATCCATTCATGAACGGCTTGAGATTAATAAGAGGATTATTCAAGAAAAGCAGGGAAAAGATAAGCCGGAGAGAGGGGCTGATCGGGGTGTGTAAGATAGGTAAAAGTTAAGACTGGAAGTCACTGGTGTAGGTGGCTTCTGGCTCTTTTTTTAATTAGATGAAGTGGTGGAATAAATTGCTTTTATGTGTACGGAGATTTCTCTTCTAAATTTATTAACTGATTTGCAGTAGAATTATATACAGAAAGTGTACGAGGGGGTGCAGGATGAAATTATTATATTCAGATATTCTGCCATTAGGAACAGAGGAAAATCAGGAAACGATAATGGACTGCTTTAATGAGCAGATGAAAATAGCTGACAGAGTTGAAATCGCAGTTGGATATACTTCAAATTCAGTTAAGTTCTGACAATTTTCGCAACCACAGTTAGACTGTCCCCATTTGGCGGTCTGGATTTTTTTGACTGTTGCGAGAACATCGTCAGAATTTGTCGGCGGTCAGGTTGTATCATGT
>CAKUJT010000402.1 GCA_934661765.1 uncultured Senegalimassilia sp. | reverse complement strand
ATTTGTCTGCTGTGGCTGCTGGCGGGCATCCGGCTGCTGCTGCCAATCGAAATTCGCAGCGACCTGAGCTTACAGCCGCAATTCCATTTTACGTCTGTCCATATGTCTGTCCAGAAGTGGGCGGGATATATTTCCCTGATTTGGGCAATGGTTGCCCTGTGCTTCGGCATCTACAGTCTGATCTCCTATCTGAAGTTAAAGAATCAGGTGCGGGAAGCCGTCAAAATTCGGGGCGGTTGGGAATGCGACAGAATTGAAACCGCCTTTATTCTTGGATTTATGAAACCGAAAATTTACATTCCCACCGGATTGGACGGCCAAAGCCGCCGCAATATCCTGGCCCATGAGCGCACCCATCTGGATAAGGGCGACCACTGGATTAAGATGATCGGATTTTTGGCGCTTGCCCTGCACTGGTTCAACCCGCTGGTCTGGATTGCGTACATGTTACTGTGCAAGGACATTGAAATGGCCTGCGATGAGCGTGTCATTCGCTTTATGGAGCTGGACGAACGGAAAGCGTACTCCGCCGCGCTCCTGCGCTGTTCCAGCCGAAGCGCCCACTTCGCTGCCTGTCCGGTTGCCTTTGGCGAGGTCAGCGTAAAGAGAAGAATCCTTTCGATTCTGAATTATAAGAAGCCCAGCTTCTGGCTCAGTCTTCTGGGGGTTCTTGCCTTCTTCTTTGTCACAATCTGTCTTCTGACGTCACCTCCGGCTTCCGACAGACTGACGCCGGAGCAGACTGCCCAAAAGGCAGAGATTGACCGGTGCCGTCAGGACTTGGAGGCACGGCTTACCGGGGAGGAACTCTATTCTGAGATCTACGGAACCGACAGCAACGGCTCTGTATGCTGGAATGTCACGCTGCTCCGACAGGGTGCGGATTCCATGTGGAAGCTGAACGTCAACACTCCCGAACCCACAGATGGCGAAATGATTTGTGGAGGAAAGCACTATGCCTGGTATTCCGGAAGCTGGATTCAGACGGAATCGACAGAATCCCGATTGGATACCTGGCTCAATCTGCTTCGATGGTCTGCCGATACGGCGCAATTCGTCAGCGACACGACGGTAGACAGCGGCAGAAAGCTTGTATTCACAAGCACATGGGAAAGTGAAGACAAGGCTGTCCACACAGAAACCATAACCGCCTTCTACGATCAGGAGGGTAATTTGTCTTCTCTGCAAATCGAGCAGCCAAATTACGAAAATACCGCAATCATCCATCTGTCCTTTGACTACATCGGCAATGTTTTCGGCGAAGAAAAAACCATTTCTGATTTCTTCCGGGATGAGGAAGCGGCAATTGCGGACGGCGTTGTAACGGAATCCGAATTGGAGGGACAGTCGGAGCTGAACCGTTGGGGTATCTATTTCCGGGTGGATGACGACCGGCTGTCCGCCAGAGGCTCCGATGTTTACTTCAGCCAAAGCGATTTCGGACAGGGCAGCGTAACCACTACGGACGCGTACTGGCTGGAAAAGAATGTGGACGGAAGCTGGGAAAAGCTGCCAACAATCGCTGCCCCCACATGGGAAAATCAGGGCTTCTGTCTGGGCAAAGGCAGTTCCACCTACAGCTATCTGGATTGGACGCCGATTTACGGGGAATTGGAAGCGGGACTTTACCGCATGGGCAAGCTGTTCCAGTGCCACAACGCCGCGGAGAACTACAGCAAGGAGGCGCCCTTCTACTCGGAATTCCAAATCTTTGAGAGCGTGGACCTGGCAGCACCGGAAACCAAAGCCGCTGTGGAACGGTGCTACACCAAACTGGAAGAGCTGAAGAGCAGGAAAACCCTGCATTGGAAATCTGTCGCCGGTCGGGATATGGAAGGCGAAAAATGGGCAGACGGCGAGGATTACCTGTGTATATC
>CAKUJT010000401.1 GCA_934661765.1 uncultured Senegalimassilia sp. | reverse complement strand
CGGAGCGTTCGTGAAAGAGAGAAAGGATTTTTTTATATATTTTAGAAAAGAAGATTTGCGGATTTTGTATATTAGTCCGAATTTTCAGCATATAACAGGGATTGCATCCAAGTTAATGTATGAGGATATTGAGGTTTTGAATACTCTGTATACGCATACAACGAGAAGGAGGATTCAGGGAAAAATTAATGACTGGGATAAGAGGGATTCATTAGAGTTTGAATGTGATTACAAAAAAAGAGGCAGTGAGGAAGATAAACGAGCCCGTATTACAGTAGAAACGACACAGGACGAGGAAGGATATCTGCTGGCTTTCCGTGATATTACGGAAGAGTATAATTTAAGACAGCAGATTTATGGAGAGTTGCAGGAGGCACAGAGGGAGAGCCAGTCTAAGACGGACTTCCTGTCGCAGATGTCACATGAGATTCGTACACCGATGAATGGTATTCTTGGTATGTTAAGCCTGATGCGGACACATATCCGGGATGAGAGAGCGGCAGTTGCGTATCTTGATAAGACGGAGCAGTTATCGCAGTTCCTCTTAACACTGATTAACGATATTCTTGATATGTCAAGAATCGAGAGTGGAAAGATGAAGCTTGAGAAAGTGACCTTTGACTTATACCAGATGGCGGATAAGTTAGATACCATGTTTCGGACAACTGCTGAGGATAAGGGAATCCACTGGCAGGTGGAGATGCAGGATTTTGATGTCCGGTATGTTGTGGGAGATTCCTTACGTCTGAGTCAGGTTATTATTAACTTTATCTCGAATGCGAATAAGTTTACTCCGGCGGGCGGAAGTGTTACCGTTACCTTCCGTCAGATGGATAAGATTGGCGGAGACTTACATTTCATGATAAAGGTAAAGGATACCGGAAAGGGAATTAAAAAAGACTTTATCAGTAAGATTTTCCGGCCATTTGAGCAGGAAGATGCCTCCACAGCCCATAATTATGGAGGAAGCGGTCTTGGAATGGCAATTGCGGACAGTCTTATTAAGCTTATGAACGGTAAGATTCTTGTAGAGAGTGAGGAAGGTAAAGGTTCTGAGTTTTCCGTATATCTTTCTCTTCCAATCGCACAGGATATGGAACAGAGTTCTCCAGGTGGGGAGAGTCCTGACAGACAGCAGGATAAAGAAAGACAAAAAGCCATTGACGAATTCACCTTAGAGGGACTTAAGATTCTTATGGCAGAAGATAATGATATTAATGCGGAGATTGCAGCAGAGATTCTTGAAATGCAGGGTGTGTCTGTGACAAGAGCAGTCGATGGAGAAGAAGTCATTCAGATGTTTGAGGACAGTATCGAAGGTTACTACGATGTGATTTTGATGGATATTCAGATGCCGAAGCTCGACGGATGGGAGGCAACGAAGAAAATTCGTGCTTTACAAAGAGCAGATGCAGATATTTTGATATTTGCCATGTCAGCGAATGCCTTTTTGGAGGACCAGCGTCATTCTTTAGAAGTTGGAATGAATGGACATATCAGCAAGCCAGTTGACTTTAATGGAGTAAGAGAACTGATTGGAACCCATATGTACGAGATGAGGAGTCATAAAGCATGAAAAAATGGATGAAAAGTAAGCTTCTTACGATAATAACCGTTCTTGTAGTTGCCGGTGTAGGAGCAGGTTCTTTGATGAATGCATCGAAGTTAGAATCATTATTTAATCCGGGAAAGTTTAAAAAGTTTGAAAACAGATACCAATCCGATAACTATGACTATGCAGCCGGTGACGGAGATGATATGAATCTTGCCGATGAAGATAAAGATGGTAAGGGAAAGGATGAAGACCAGCAGCAGGTGCTTCCGGTATCAGAGCCAGAAACGAAAAAAGGTTCGAATGACCTTGGAATTGCAGATAAT
>CAKUJT010000400.1 GCA_934661765.1 uncultured Senegalimassilia sp. | reverse complement strand
CAGTACACCATCGGCACCGCGCCTCTTTCCGGCACCAAGGGGAAGCTGGGCTATGACCAGCTGGTGGAGTTCTGGGGTCAGTTTGATCCCTACACCATGAACACCATCCTCTGCTCCACCGGTACCATGATGAAGCTGCTGAAGGTGCCTGAGCTTCAGAATCCGCTGACCGGCCTGAACTTCCAGGGTACCGGCAAGCTGACCTCTCCCCTGGGCGCTCAGCTGCACCGAACCTCCGCCGTGGCGGACGGCGTGATCATCGGCCTGGATAACCGGTACGCTCTGGAGCTGGTGCGAGCCGGAGATGTGCTGGTGGAATATGACAAGCTCATCGACCGGCAGCTGGAGCGGGCGGCCATCACCTCCATCTCCGGCTTCGGCAAGATCTGCGACGGCGCAAGCTGCGTCCTGAACGTATGACGGTGACGGATCAGGTGATTGCCCAGGCTCAGCAGCTGGCCGGGGACAGTCAGGACAGCGAGCTTCTGAATCTTCTGTGCCGGGCGGCGGTCAGTACCCTGACCGCCCAGCTCCGGGAGGACTTCACGCCGGAAAGCTGCCGGGAGGATTTCGTTACCGCCGCCAGCCTGTATGCCCTGAGTCAGTGGCAGCGGGGCAGGCAGACGGGGCCTTTGCGGGAATTCAAGGCGGGGGACATGACGCTGAAATCCGCTGACGGCGGGGAGCTGCGGCCGGAAATCCTCCGGGAGCAGGCCATGCAGCTGATGCGTCCTTACTGCCTGAGCCGCTTCGACTTCCGGGGGGTGTGAGAATGCGCGCTGAGCTGGAAGGGCTGATGAGCCGGTACGGCACGGACATGATCGTCACCGGCATCTGGGGTCAGGCGAAGGTCCGGGGCTTTTTCCAGGCGGTGAACACCAAAAGCTGGCAGAGCATGGAATCCGTGGCCTCGCCTATGGGGGCAGTTTCCCGGGGACAGTATCTGTTTCTGGGGCCTGTGGGTGCGCAGATTCATGAGGGAGATACCCTGGCTCTGGGCAGCAAAAGCTACGTTTTCCGCCGGGTGGAACCCTACTACTATCAGAATCAGCCTCTGTATCAGTGGGGACTGTGCGTAGAGAAGGGAGTGAACGACACATGGGGTATTCGATCCTTGAGCTAGTGCTTAGGCGGCTGCGTCAGGCCGGCTTCCGGGCGGATGTGGCTTTCCCGGGGCAGCAGTTTCCCCAGATTCAGGATACGGTGGCCACGGTGCACATCGAGAAGGTGGACAGAGCCAATCTGACGGTGACCATGGGGGTCAGCGTTATCAGCCCGGCCTCTGTCGGCGGCACCGCCTGCGAGGTGGAGGCCCTGCGGGCCACGGAAATTCTCCGGTGGGAAGGTGCGGTGTGCGTTCAGAACGGGTGCACCTATGACGGGGTGTCCCAGGTGTACGTGGTGGAGGTGCAGGCCACCTTCGTCGGTACCACCGAGAACGACAGCTGTGTGATCTGGCCCGGGTTTTACTGCTACATGGACGGGCTGTACTACCAGTTCGTGACAAACATCAAAATCGAGGAGCAGACCGGTCGGCGGCCGGAGTTCGTCATGGGGGAGCCGGTGCCCACGGGCCTCAGCGAGGGCAGCCGGTACTGGAACATCGAGGTGGAGGAGGAGATTCCCGCAGGCTCCGGCATTACCCGGGAGCCGCCGGACAGTTTTTCCCTGAAGCTCTACACCGACAAGCTCAGCGAGGAGTTCACGGACTGCTGCTTCCAGAGCACTTTCCGGGAGTATACGAAATCCGGCCTCCGGCGGGTGCACAAGGGCATTGCTTTGGGCAGAAAGGAGCTGAAAGATGGACTTTCTGAGCTATAAGGACTACGTCTGGCCCCGGAATCCCCACACTTATGTGGAGAAGGCCAGTCGGGAGCCCCAGTATCACAC
>CAKUJT010000399.1 GCA_934661765.1 uncultured Senegalimassilia sp. | reverse complement strand
GACGCTTTTTTCCATTGCAGTGAATGAAAATAACCGTCTGATGACTGGAGAATTGTTTGAAATCAAAGATAATTGTCTGAAAATAGTTTCCCTTGACGGACACCGTATTTCCATCCGCAGGATGCCGCTCAAAAAAGATTATTCAGACCGTAAGATTGTTGTTCCGGGCAAAACATTGAATGAAGTCAGCAAAATTCTTTCCGGTGAAATCGATGATCAGGTAAGTATTTATTTTACAAAAAATCATATTTTGTTTGAATTTGATTCAACCATGGTAGTTTCCAGACTGATCGAAGGTGAGTATTTCAGGATCGATCAGATGCTTTCAAGTGATTATGATACAAAAATCAGTATCAACAAAAAAGAATTCCTTGATTGTATTGACAGGGCTACACTTCTTGTAAGAGAAGGAGATAAAAAACCAATTGTTATTGAGATCACTGATCACAAAATGGAATTGAAGATTGATTCTGCAATGGGTTCCATGAATGAAGATATTGATATTGAAAAAGATGGTAAAGATATTGTTATTGGGTTTAATCCCAAGTTCCTGATCGATGCTTTGAAAGTTATTGATGATGAGACTATTCATATGTATCTGATGAATCCGAAAGCTCCGTGCTTCATAAGAGATGATGAAGAGTCCTATACTTACCTGATTTTACCTGTAAATATCAGTCAGAACCAGGCAAGATAAAGTCAAGATAAGGAGTGGATATTTTGGAAATTACGATAAGAGATGAATTTATAAAACTCGGACAGGCTTTGAAACTTGCCGGAGTTGTTGAAGACGGGGTTGAAGCAAAATATGCAATTCAGGATGGACTCGTTAAAGTAAACGGAGAAGTTGACACTCGTCGTGGAAGAAAAGTTTATGTTGGTGATGTGATCTCATTTGAAGATCAGGAAATCAGAGTTATCCGATAGTTATGTATATTGAATCTGTACAGCTTAAAAATTTCAGAAATTACGAAAATCTGGAATTGAAATTGGATAAAGGAACAAACATTTTCTATGGGGATAATGCCCAGGGAAAAACAAACATTCTCGAATCTGTTTATATATGCGGTACTACCAAATCACATAAAGGCAGCAAAGACAGGGAGATCATCAGGTTTGGAGAAGAGGAATCTCATATACGCATGAATGTAATAAAAGATGAACTTACTTACAAAATTGACATGCATCTCCGTAAAAATAAGGCAAAAGGTGTTGCAATAAACGGACTGCCTATCCGTAAGGCGCGGGAATTGTTTGGTATTGTGAATCTTGTGTTTTTTTCACCGGAGGATCTGAATATTATTAAAAATGGTCCCGGTGAGAGAAGAAGATTTATGGATCTCGAATTATGTCAACTGGATCAGATTTACCTTACAGATCTTGCTGGATATAACCATATCGTAAATCAGAGAAACCGTCTGTTGAAAGATATTTATATGAATCCGGGACTTCAGGAAACATTGGATATATGGGACATGCAGATGGTGCAGTATGGTGCAAAAGTAATCCGCAAAAGAAAGGATTATGTAAAAGACCTTAATGAAGTGATCCAGGACATTCATAAAAATCTTACAGGTGGAGAAGAACATCTTGAGGTAATTTATGAACCCAGTGTAGAAGCAGAAGTATTTGGAGAAACGCTGCAGCGCAACAGAGAAAAAGATTCAAAAATGAAACTGACATCAGCCGGTCCCCACAGAGATGATCTGTGTTTCATGGTGAACGGAATCGATATAAGAAAATATGGTTCGCAGGGACAGCAGAGAACTGCAGCACTTTCTTTGAAACTTTCAGAAATATATCTTGTCAAAAAGAAAATAAAAGATACACCTGTATTATTGCTTGATGACGTACTTTCAGAGTTGGACAGCAGCAGGCAGATGTATCTTCTGGAC
>CAKUJT010000398.1 GCA_934661765.1 uncultured Senegalimassilia sp. | reverse complement strand
CTGGAACTGATGAAGCAGCTTGCAAGCGAAGGAATGACCATGGTAGTTGTAACACATGAGATGGGATTTGCAAAAGAGGTGGCTTCCAGAGTTGTATTTATCGACGAGGGAGTTATCAAAGAAGAAGCGGCTCCGAAAGAGTTCTTTGAAAATCCGAAAGATGCACGATTAAAAGAATTTTTATCAAAAGTATTATAAGAGATTATAAAAAAGCTATATCAGCTGGGAGTCAATCTCCCAGCTGATATAGCCTCCGGCAGGATTGCAGAGGTGCGCAGTAGAAGTATGTCATGCAATAGCATGACGCGCACCTCGCAGCAAGAATGCCGAGGCATTCTTGAAAAAGAGACAGAGTGGAAAGAAATCCATCCTGTCTCTTTTTGCGTATGTGAAAATGTGGTATAGTAGAAACAACAAAGTTATCACAGATAAAAATGCCTGTTAGACATAGAAAGAGGCAGTAGAAAAGAACAATATTGATACTAAGGAGGAAATAATTATGGCTTTTTTTGACAGAATGAAAGATTCACTTACAACAGCAGGACAGGAAGTTTCTCAGAAGGCGAAGAATGCAACGGAGAATGTCAGATTGGGAAACTTGATCAAGAACAATGATAAGATGGTAGATAAATTGCTTTACCAGGTTGGCCTGAAATATTATGAAGCACACGGACAGGAAGAAGGAACAGAATATCAGGAGTTATTTGCAGAGATTAATCGTCTGAAATCAGAAAATGCGGGATATCAGCAGGAGTTGGATAATCTGGCGGCTACAAACAAATGTCCGCAGTGTGGATTTGGTAATAACGCAGGTGCAAAATTCTGCATCAGTTGTGGAGCTCCATTGAATCAGACTCCGGTTGCACCGGCACAGACAGCACCTGGAAAATGTTGTGACAAATGTGGAGCTTTGAATGACGCGGAAGCCTTATTCTGTACGGAGTGTGGAAATCGATTAAATACACAGCCGGCACAGCCAATGACTTATACAGTGCCGGAAGCAGACAAGGTAGTTGAAACGACAGTAGCAGAGGCTATACCAGAGGAATCTGAATCCGAGAAAGTTGACTCAAAGGAAGTTGACTCAAAGAAAGTTGACTCAGAGGAAACAGTGACTGAAGTCTCAGAGGAAACAGTGACTGAAGTAGACGATACGCAAGATCCGGTAACAGAAAAAAATCCGGCATGCTGTGCAAAATGTGGAGCACCATTGGAAGAAGATGCGTTATTCTGTACATCATGTGGAGCAAGAGTTTAGAGGAGTTCTAAAGAAGCTGAAATTCGGTTGAAAGAGACTGTCGGAGGCATTCTTGAAAAAAGAAGATAAGGAAGAGAGTAAGGAGGAACAGCTATGGCAAAATTTTGTTCAAAATGTGGCAATGAGCTGAAAGAAGGAGCAAGGTTCTGTTCTGTGTGTGGAAACCCGGTAAAGCAGGTACAGAGCGCACAGAGTGTGGCAACAGCAGGAACTAATGAAGAGAGACAAGGAGTGTCTTCACAGCAGCAGGGATTTACTGCCCAGGATATGCAGTATCAGCAGATGGCAGGATCTGCTGCACCAGTGAAGAAAAATAAAAATTTATGGCTGCTTGCAATCCCGGCAGCGATTCTTGTAATTTTGCTTGTAATTTTCGGAATCAAAGCCGTTCTGTCACCGGCATATTTAAAACCTGTCAAATACATGGAAAAAGCATTCAATAAGCAGGATATTGATCTGATGAAAAAAGCAGTGCCAGATGAGTATGCAGAATGGATGACGGATGATATTGTAGATTATATGTTTGATTTGGACAGTGATTATAAAATTACGATTAAAGTTACCGATAAAGAAAAAATTGCAAAAAAAGATCTGGAAGAGACTCTGATTGATGATTATTATGTTCTGGACAGCATTGCTGA
>CAKUJT010000397.1 GCA_934661765.1 uncultured Senegalimassilia sp. | reverse complement strand
ATGCCGAGACCAGTAAAATGCAGAAAAGTTTGCCATTTCCCCAATGTTTTAGAATTTCTTCCGGCAGACGATACTGAGAAAAAAACACCCATTGTTCTGACGGTAGATGAGTACGAGACAATTCGTCTTTTGGACAAGAAAGGTTATAGTCAGGAGCAGTGTGCAGCATCTATGCAGATTGCAAGAACAACAGTTCAACGGATTTACGAGATTGCCAGGAAGAAAATAGCAGATGCACTCATTGATGGACATCCGCTTAGAATCGAGGGCGGGGATTTTAAGATCTGCGACGGTCAGAGCAGCGACTGCAGCTTTGGAGGATGTTACAAACAGGAAATTTATCAAAAATACGCAGTGGAAAAAGGAAAGAATATAATGAGAATAGCAGTAACATATGAAAATGGACAGATTTTCCAGCACTTTGGACACACAGAGACATTTAAGATTTACGATGTAGAGGAAGGAAAAGTAGTACATTCAGAAGTAGTAGATACGAATGGAAGCGGACACGGTGCATTGGCGGGAGTTCTTAATGCATTAAATGCAGATGTTCTGATCTGTGGCGGAATCGGAGGCGGTGCACAGACAGCGTTAGCGGCAGCAGGCATTAAGCTTTTCGGAGGAGTTTCCGGAGATGCGGATGAAGCAGTAGAAGCTTTTATCAATGAAACACTTGAGTATAATCCGGATGTGAAATGTTCTCATCACGAGCACAACCACGGGGAAGGACATACATGTGGCGAGCACGGATGTGGAAGCCACAGCTGTCATTAAGAAGAATAGCAAAAAATAATAAATAATACGAAAGGATGTGTCAAGGTAATGGAAAAGTTACCGCAGCACATCCTTTTGTGTTATGTTATTCTCATATTGCTTATTTCTTACTTGCTAGAAAAGAAGGATAGAACGTATAATAGTATTATTGATCCAGAGATGTTTACTCTGGAGATAGAATTATTCGCACCAGTGGTATGAGCATAGATTAGGAGTGAAAGAATGGTAGAAGATACTATGTTTTCCGGGGAATCGAAAAATATTGAGTACAAGGTATTCTTACCTGATAAAAGTGAAAAGTATATGAAGACGATCGTAGCTTTTGCTAACACACAGGGCGGCAAGCTGATTGTTGGAGTAGATGATAAAACACATCAGATTATTTTTCATTCTCCAAAACACAATGTGCGGTATTCAAGGGAACAGATCGTGCAGTGTTTCTGGATAAGAGAGAATTTACAGGACCAATCTATACACAAATCGAAGAAGCAGTAGATTTTGTATTGAGAAATATTCGGCTTGGAGCAACGATTGGTGGATTGGTGCGAAAAGAGAAGTATGAGCTACCACCGGAAGCAATCAGGGAAATGATCATTAACGCTCATTGTCACCGTAACCTGTTGGACGAATCCTGTATTCAGGTCGCAGTTTATGATGACAGACTGGAGGTGACTTCTCCGGGTGGCTTATATAACGGATTGACTTATGAGGAAGTCATGAATGGTCATTCTAAGATCCGAAACAAAGGAATTGCCAATATATTCAGTCAGATGGGACTCGTAGAAGCATGGGGAAGTGGAATTAAAAGAATCCTGAATACAGCAGAAGAGTATGGACTTCCGAAACCGAGATTCCAGGAATTCGATAATATGTTTCGGGTAGAGCTGTTTCGAGTTAATCCAATAACTGACCAAGCTAACCAAGCTAACCAAGATTTTGAGAGATTAGACCGAGCGGAAGAGGAAAATGTACTGAGTGAGAAAGAAATTGAAATTCTGAATCTTGTACGTATGCAACCTTCCATTACTCAGAAAGAAATGGCTAATGCATTAGATTGGAATCTTGCTAGTGTGAAGTATTATATAACCAAATTGAAGGAAAAGAAATATTTGACGAGGCAGGGAAG
>CAKUJT010000396.1 GCA_934661765.1 uncultured Senegalimassilia sp. | reverse complement strand
GAATGGCTGACTCTTTTTCATTTTGGAAGAAAATTCGGTGTTAACAGAATAGATGGACAAATTATTGCCATGGAGGAACAGAAGCCTGTCAGCTGCTATGAAAAGCTGAATATATATACCCTCTTTGGCTATGTATCACCCTGTGTTAGGATTAAGGGGACGTGGGTACGATTTGATCAGCTGAAAAACGCAGCACCATTTTCAAGAGCATTTCAAGAGGGCATTATTATGCCCTTCGGAAGAACATTTGACATAATATATAGCAAGAATTCTCCTTCCTCTACAGGTGGGAGATGAATTGCAAAAAACAAAAAAGAACGCTTGTTTGCTGGCAAAATCCATGCTATAATTGAATCAGTCGATAAGATAAATATAAGATAAATATAGTTAAATATTCAAAAAAAGAACTGAAATTATCCGAAGGAGTTTACCGCTGTACGTGTGGAAATGAGATAAACAGAGATCGAACTACAGCAATCAACATCCGTGAAGAGGCAAGAAGCTCCCACTTCAAAATCTGGGATTTAAGTGGTGGAGCATGTCACTGGAGAAAAATCAGAATGGGGTGATGGAGCATGCCACTTAAAATAGTTCGTAACGATATTACGAAGATGTGTGCAGATGCAATTGTTAATACAGCAAATGATCATGCAACGGTTGGTTCAGGCTGTGATTATGCGATCTATCAGGCTGCCGGTCATGATGAATTGTTAAAATATAGAACAGAAAAAATAGGCTTTGTCCCGGAAGGAGATGCTTTTATCACTCCTGGATTTGGCTTAAATTGCAGATATATCATTCATGCAGTAAGCCCGCTGTTTATTGATGGCAAGAGTGATGAAGAAGTAAAGCTTCGTTCCTGTTATCGAAAGAGTTTGCAGCTTGCGTTGGAGAACAAGGTTCAGTCTATTGCATTTCCTTTGATCGCTACAGGCGGATTTGGATATCCGAAAGAAGAAGGATTTCGAATTGCAGTGGATGAGATCAACACTTTTCTGATGCATCATTCGATGCTTGTGTATCTTGTGGTATTTGATAGTAAGGCAACGACCCTTGGAAGCAATTTGTATCCAGATCTGGAATCATATATTGATCAGAACTATGTTGAAGAGAAGAATTTAGAAGAATACTATGATTTCTCCATTAGAAGTTCGAGCAGATCTGTAGATGGATATGCTAATCGTAGACATGAAGAGGCAAAACGTGAAAATTTCTACGAGGCTCATGAGAGTGCTCTGGAAGAACGCATGAAGCATATTTCAGATACGTTTTCTGAATATTTAATCTATCTGATTGATTCTCGTGGAATGAATTATCCGGATGTGTATAAGCGTGCAATTGTCGATAAAAAGGTATTCTCAAAGATTAAGAATAATCCGGATGCACATCCAAAGAAGATCACAGCTATGTGTCTTTGTGTAGGAGCTAAGCTGAATCTAGATCAGACAAGAGATCTGCTGGCAAGAGCAGGCTATGCATTATCGCCATGCGATAAGACAGATATTATATTCTCATATTTCATTGAAAATCAGATTTATGACATGATTGAGCTGGATATTCAACTTGAAGAGCATGGACTTTCGTGTTTGATTTCATAAAAATTTAGGGTCGTCCGGCGGGCGACTCTTTTTTTGAACTCATGGTGTATGATGACCTTAGAAACAAGAAATCAAGAAAATGGAGGAAATACATGATGGGAAAAGGATTAACAGAGCTAGTATTTATTTTAGACAGAAGTGGGAGTATGAGCGGATTAGAAGCAGATACCATCGGAGGATTCAATTCACTGATTGCAAAACAGAAAAAGGAAGAAGGAACAGCTCTTATTTCTACAGTGTTATTTGATGATCAGGCAGAGGTTCTGTATGACAGGATTTCATTAGATCGTATCGAGCCAATG
>CAKUJT010000395.1 GCA_934661765.1 uncultured Senegalimassilia sp. | reverse complement strand
AAAAATCAGTTTTAGATACAATCTGTGCCTCTTTAGACACTTTTTTTGAATCAGAAAGAAAAATAGGTACTTACATCATACAACATACTGCTAAGGTCGTTGACATGACCGTTGGAGAATTAGCACAGGCATGTGGTGTCAGTGATGCTTCGGTTTCCCGCTTTTGTAAAAAAATAGATATGAAAGGTTTTCATCACCTTAAAATTACTCTTGCAAAAGAGATTTCCGAAAGGGGAAAAGAGGAAGAAGAAGTATCCAACCATATTTCTGTCAATGATATCGGTCAGTCTTTGAAAAATATTTTAGCCAATAAAGTGACGGAAATCACACAAACAGTTTCTATGATGGATACCAAACAACTTCATGAAATTTTAGACAAGTTAAATACTGCAAAGACGGTACAATTTTTTGCAGTTGGTAATACTATTCCCGTTGCGATTGACGGGGCTTTTAAGTTAAATCAGATTGGAATTCCTGCTGTGTCCGGCACAATCTGGGAGACACAGATTGGTTATACTTATAATATGACGGCAGATGATGTTGTTATTGCTATTTCAAACTCTGGTGAATCCACCGCCGTTCTTCGTGCATTAGAGGCCGCCAGAAGTGCCGGTGCTACTACCATTTCTATAACAAATAGTGAGAAATCGAGTGCTGCACAGCTTAGTGATTATCACATTACAACGGCAACCCGTGAAAAGTTATTTCTTGATGGCTATTGTTTTTCACGGGTATCTGCAACGACTGTGATAGAGATTTTATATCTTTTCCTAACTTCGATGAGAAAGGATGCTTATAAAAGTGTGGTACGGCATGAGCAGGCTATTGCGTTTACGAAATTATAAATAAATAGACCATATTTGTGTCCTTATGTGCAAGATTAAGAACGCATTGGTATTCTTTTTTTAATTTTCCCATTGCTGTACTACTTCTTTCTCTTTTTTAGTAAAGTTCCTAGTAAAATCAGTGCTATTAGAAGCGCTGCTATTAGAACAAAAAGTATTATAGAATCTGTCTGAACACTTTCTCTTTTTTTAGGTTTTGTTACAGATTTAGAGGAAGTGTTTTCGGCTGTATTTGAGAATTCTTCTGAACTTTTTTCCTGACTTTCTGATGCAGAGATAACATCCGTTTTTGCCTCTGGAGCAGACTTTTCTGTAGTCTGCTCCTGTTTTTCGGCTTTTGTAGTTGTAGTATCCGTATTAGAGGATTTCTCTTCGGTTTCTTTTTTTGAAGATGAATAATATGTTTTGTAACTGATTTTATTATGTTTACAGTTGCCATCTATAATATGAACAATCTTTTCTTTATAATTTTCTAATGGACTTTCTGCTTTCTTCCCATCTTCTGTGGTCAGCTGATAATATCTTGCAATCCCTTTTGCGTCTGCTTCTGCCAGTGCTTTTAACTTTGCATCACTGCTTAAATAGTTTTCAAAATCTGAATCATCATCTACAAAAGCGTGCTCCACTAAAACGGTAGGAATATCTTTTAATACACCTCCGCGGATGATTGCATAATAATCTGCCAGTTCTCCATTCTCATATTTTTCATTGGCCTCGGAATCCCGGAGTAAAATTCCCTGATTCTCTATTCCAAGTGCTGATAGTTCATTTAAAATATTGCAGGCAAGTTTTTGTTCCTCATCTGCAAGTTCCTGTTTATATCCATCTTTTGCCGCAAGAACTGTACAGCCGCTATCATAAGCTGCACAGTCTCCTGTTGCATTATTATGAATACTCACCATAAGATCTGCATTCTTATCTACGCTATATTGCGTGCGGTCAGTAAGACTCACATCATAGTCACCATCTCTTGTTAAAGATACGGTAACCCCTTTATACTTTTCTAATGCCTCTTTTAAATACTGCGCGATTTTTAAATTCAAAGTCTTTTCTTCTACCGTCCCTCT
>CAKUJT010000394.1 GCA_934661765.1 uncultured Senegalimassilia sp. | reverse complement strand
GGGGACGGGGGTGTGTTCACGAACATCCTTCTGCACCGTGAAAGCCAACCGTGAACACACCTCCGTCCCCTGTTCACGAGTCGGCGTCGCTTAACGCTACTCTATGCCGAGCACCTTGCGGGTACGGTTAATCAGGCCGCCCTCTTCGATGATCTCGCGGATGAACGGCGGGAACGGCTGAGCCTTGAACGTTTCACCGGTGGTGACGTTGGTGATGACGCCCGCGTCGGCATCGATGTCCACCACATCGCCCTGCTTGATGGCGTCGACGGCCTCGGGGCACTCCATGATGGCCAGGCCGGTGTTGATGGAGTTGCGATAAAAGATGCGCGCGAAGGACTTGGCGATGACCACGTCCACGCCTGCAGCCTTGATGGCGATGGGCGCATGCTCGCGCGAAGATCCGCAGCCGAAGTTCTCGTCGGCCACGATGACGTCACCCTTCTGCACCTTCTTCACGAAGTCCTTGTCCAGATCCTCCAGGCAGTGCGCTGCCAGCCACTCGGGATCGGAGGAGTTGAGGTAACGGGCCGGGATGATGACGTCGGTGTCGATGTCGCGGCCGTAACGATGCGCGGTACCCTTGAAATGCATGATCGGTTCCTTCCGTTATCCGTTATTCCGCAATATCCTCGGGCAGGCCGATGTGGCCGAGCACGGCGCTGGCCGCGGCAACGGCGGGGCTTGCCAGATACACCTCGGACGTGGGGTCGCCCATACGGCCGACGAAGTTGCGGTTCGAAGTGGACACGCAGCGCTCGCCGGCGGCCAGGATGCCCATGTAGCCGCCCAGGCACGGGCCGCACGTGGGCGTGGAAACGGCGCAGTTGGCGTCAAGGAACACGTCCATCAGGCCCTCGGCGATGCACTGCTTGTACACGGCCTGCGTTGCCGGGATGACGATGCAGCGCACGTCGGGGTGCACCTTACGGCCGCGCAGCACATCGGCGGCCTGGCGCATGTCCTCCAAGCGGCCGTTGGTGCAGCTGCCGATGACGGCCTGGTCGATCTTCACGTCACGGGATTCGGCCGCCGGGCGCGTGTTGGACGGCAGATGCGGCCACGCCACGGTCGCCGGGATGTCGGCGGCGTCGATCTCGTACACGTGAGCGTACACGGCATCGGGGTCGGAATGATATTCGGTATAGGGGCGCTCGGTGCGGCCGTCCATGTAGGCGCGCGTGATGTCGTCGACCTCGATAAGGCCCGCTTTGCCACCTGCTTCGATGGCCATGTTGGAGATGGAGAGGCGCTGGTCCATGGACATGGTGCGGATAGCGCTGCCCGTGAACTCCATGGCCTTGTACAGCGCGCCGTCAACGCCGATCATGCCGATGATGTACAGGATGACGTCCTTGCCGGTGACGCCGGGGGCAAGCTGGCCGTCGATCTTGAACAGCAGGCTTTCGGGCACCTTGAACCACGCCTTGCCCGTGGCATAGCCCACAGCGGCGTCGGTGGAGCCCACGCCCGTTGAGAACGCGCCGAGGGCGCCATAGGTGCAGGTATGGGAATCGGCGCCGATGATCAGATCGCCCGCGCCCACGACGCCCTGCTCGGGCAGCAGCGCGTGCTCGACGCCCATGCAGCCGACCTCGTAGTAATGCGTGATGCCCTGCTCACGGGCGAAATCGCGCACCTGCTTGGCCTGCTCGGCGCTTTTGATGTCCTTGTTCGGGACGTAATGGTCGGGAACCAGGGCGATCTTGGTGGGGTCGAAAACCTTCTCCACGCCGATCTGCTTGAAATTCTTGATGGCGATAGGCGACGTGATGTCGTTGGAAAGCACCAGGTCGAGATTGCACTCGATCAGTTGCCCCGGCTCGACCTCGTCAAGCCCCGCATGGGCGGCCAAGATCTTCTCGGCCATGGTCATGGGACGTGCCATGTTCGCTCCTTCGATTTGCAGCCTCGCATGCCC
>CAKUJT010000393.1 GCA_934661765.1 uncultured Senegalimassilia sp. | reverse complement strand
ATTCTCTAATTTGCAGCCTTCTGAGCATGCATAACCATCTAACACACGACCGACAAATGGATTCCTGTAATAAAACTTACTGTTCTCATCCTTATATTCATGCAGTCCGTTGCTACTGATATTTCGGAATATTACACCGCCACCGGATTCTAGGTTTCCACCAATCAGGCCGACATAACCACCGATGTCAACAAGATTACCATTGTCTCCTGTTACAGTTATTTTGTCCGTTGTCAAATTCTTCAGGGTTACGTTATCGATGATATTGTCACCACCAACCACATATCCTATGACACCACCGAAAAATGACTGCTGTGCACGTTCCTGACTTGGTGCCCATGATTCAATGGTAAGTTTCATAGGGTCGCAGCTGCTAATTTCATCTTCTGCCTGCGGATTAACCTCTGCCCCTTCATTACCTTCACTGGCATCGGTCTGTCCATCAGGCGCAACCTTTCCACCAAATTCCAGATTCAGATTCTTTACCACACTGCCCTGGCTGAACGCAATCAGTCCGCCAAAGGTCTTCGTTGTTCCCTGTGCAGTGATGTAAACTGTCGGGCAGGAATTATCTGTTCCCTTTTTACCGATGATCACACCACTGAATGTATTTTTATCAGGCTGTGAACCACCCAACCCATAAAAGGATGATGACAGTTCAATATCATTTTCGATCTGATAATATGCATTTCTCATATAGGCACGAACCTTGTTTGAACTCAGTCCAACAGAGTCCTCCTCAGCCTTCCAGCTTGCACTGTCAGATTTGTACTGGTAATGGCTTTTTCCTGTGGTATCATGTGATGACAGTGAGCCCTGATTTTCCACAACATCTTTTGGAAGATTTACCTTCCATCCGTTACTGATACCAGTAGCAATGAATGCAGCCACTGTTTCCAGCTGCGCCCCGGAAGTGATCTGGAACGGATCATCATAGGTTCCACAGCCTTCTAAAATATCTGCACTCTGCAGGTTGATATCAATCTCATGGTAATACTCTTTGCTGTCATTGCCTTCTTTCACAGCAACATATCGCAGATATCTGCTGTCTGCAAAACAGGTGCTGTCTGTTGAGTCCTTAGAAGTTGTATTTAAGATTGCATCCTGAACAAACTCAGAATTGCTGAGTCCTCCAAGGTAATAATACTGCTGTCCCGGATTTCGTCCACTTTCTGTATTGGAAATCTCCAGACCATAGGTAACATTTCCGCTCCAGCTGTTTTCACTCGGTTTCACCGTATCGTCTTTTGTAAAGGTATAGGAACCGGAAGAGGCCGTATCCTTCGGATCATACTGGAAGGAATGTAAGAACGTTGCCTTTGTAAAAATCGACTGCTTCGTATTGTAAAGCACTGCCTCCGACTTTCCGTTTTCTGTACGTGCATCCAGTTTCATATTCTGGAAGGAGACACTCATGTTGATAGCCTTCTCATTTCCAATATTGCCAAACAGGCTTGTAGCAGTAAAAGTCCTGTTATTATTCTGGTATGCATTCGATGTGGTGACATTTTTGATATTCAAGGTAGTATTACGGTCTGCTGCATTTACAAGCAGAGGTGCGTAATCATCATTCTCCACGCCATCTACATAGATGCCATCTAATGTCAATCCTTCAATTCTGACAGTTGCAGGATAAAGTTTATTCTCTGTAACCTGTCCCTGCATTGTGCCAACTACCAGTGCACCGCTGACACTATCTGCTGTCTGTCCGATACTTCCGGACAATTTAGAATTTGTCACGGTAATCTGAGCTGCATAATCTTTCTGGCTGGTCAGATTCCTGAAAAGTCCTGTCTGCATCATATAGTGCTGTTTATTAGAATTATTCAGCAGTTTATTATCTGTTTCAAATGAATTGATCTGTGCATAATCAAAGGTAATTGTTGCATCGGTAATATTTATTTTTCCAACATAATCAATCGGGTAA
>CAKUJT010000392.1 GCA_934661765.1 uncultured Senegalimassilia sp. | reverse complement strand
ATACTCATTTCTTTTTGTTCTCCTTTTGATATGTATTCATGTTTTCCTCTGTCTGTTCCATCACCTGTTCAAAAACCTTTCTTGATTCTGCAGATACCCCGGAAAATAACGTTTCAACAAATGTTTTCTGAATCTCACATCCCTGTTTCCAGACATTCTCTGTTTTCTCCGTACAGATCAGTTCCGTCTTTCTCCGATCCCCCGGCACCTCCCGGCGCTCCAGATATCCTTCCTGTACCAGCCGCTCCACATGAATTGATACCAGATTCGCCTTAATCCCACGAATCTTTACGATACCTGCGGCATTTTTATACTGCGGGTTATTTTTCAGAAACATCAGAATATCCAGCGAAGTCTGCGGAATACCGGTCTGCTGACACAGGGGACGGCACAGTTGGTTATAGACTTCCAGTAATTTATGTACATATTCTATGCTCACCACAATTTTCCACCTCTCTTTCATTATTAGAATGTTCATTTTTGAAGTATTTTAGCACAGACCTCTTGCCAATACAAGCGTGAAATAATCATTACATTTTCATGTGTTATGATATGTTTTTCTGTCTATATAATATCTTTCTTCTATTTCTTACAATATCCTGAATTTTATGGCAAAACATGTCAGAATTTGCTATGATATGGGAAGAACATATAAATTTTGAGGGAGGATTTCAATATGTTTAAGGAAAAAATACGTGTACAGCTTCTTGGGGGAAGTCTGACAGATCACGGCACCTACGCAGATGGCAATTATCAGGGATATCCGGTTGTCATCACAACGGAATCGACAATTTACCACATTCGTATCAATGCCGTCTCCACGCAGGATCCGGACAATGCGCAACTGGCACAGTATCTGGAATACCAGAAGCAGAACATCAACCATCTGGTAGACTATTCCTGTTCTTCTACTTCTGTTTTGCTGACTGTAAAAATGCCGGCAGTAAACGGAAATAAAGTTCCGGATATGATCAACAGTGTTGTGGAGCCACTGGCTCAGTACCTCCGTGATGGTAATTATCTGCCATGCTGCGAATCCTGCGGCAGCACACAGGAATATCTGTCAAATTATGAGGTAAATGGTTCCTACCATTATCTGTGTACTTCCTGTGCACAGCAGATTGAGCAGAATCTTCAGCAGAACCAGCAGGAAACCCGTTCGAAAAAGAGCAATCTGGTTGCCGGACTGGTCGGAGCTTTCGTCGGTTCTCTGATCGGATGTGCGCTCTGGGTACTGATCTATCGGCTCGGATACATCGCCGGTATCGCGGGCGCAGTCACTGCGATCTGTGCGCTGCGCGGGTATGAACTGCTGGGCGGTCATCTGGATCGAAAAGGTGTGATCATTTCCACCGTGATCATGTTGGTGATGATTTTCTTTGCCAACCGGCTTTCCTGGACGTGGGATGTTTACGATGCACTGAAAGACGAAGATTATACCTTCTCTGAATGTTATCAGTATCTGGATGAGATTCTGGATCTTTCAGAACTTACCGGAAGCTATTACAGCGAGCTGTTCATCGGATATGGACTTACCTTACTCTGCAGCGTACGCCGCATCATCGACGCATTCCGCAACAGCAATGGAAGTTATCGCATGAAAAAAGCACAGTAATCACCACAGATTCTGTACTGGAATCATTCGATGCAATACATGCAAAAAGACAGAAACCTGAATCATTTCGTACCATTGGTACATGTCTGAAACAGATTTCTGTCTTTTTTAATTTACGCGGGCAGTTGTCAAAGTCCGTGCCTGCACAAGACCTTGGCAACTGCTGCGATAATCCAAGAGATTTTTCACCGTCTAATTCTGCCACCGAATCTCGCCCTTCTGGATCAGCGGATACCGTGCCAGTGTGGTTCCGTCCAGGTTCTCACGGTGCATGTCGACCGCAGTGATCTGGTGGTTTTCATAGGTATTATAAT
>CAKUJT010000391.1 GCA_934661765.1 uncultured Senegalimassilia sp. | reverse complement strand
CCGAAAGCAAACCGTCACCGCCGGCGGGCGCACATTGCGGTACAATAACCCCAGAACACGGGCGCGTGATCTCGTGGCACACGCTCGAGCCGACCTGAAAACATCCGCGCAGGCGCCCAAGCGCCGCGCACAACGAAAGGGGTTATCATGGCTTTCGGTTACAAGCGCATCTTCGCAGCACTCGACGGCGCATCCACCCAGCGAGCGGTCATGGAGCGCGCCATCGCCCTGGCGGAGGAAGAGCATGCCGAGCTCACGTTCGGCCACGTCATCGACTCCGTGCCCTACGAGGCATCGGGCGTCGATTTCGAGCTTCTGTGCAACGAGGGCAAGATCCGCATCGAGACCGACCTTGCCGACCTGCTGGAGAAGGCCCGCAACAACGCCGACATCCCCTCCGTGCAGCTGATCGTCCGTGCCGGCCGCATCACCGACACGCTGCAGAAGCAACTCATCGAGCCCAACGAGCCCGACCTGGTCATCTGCGGCGAGCGCGGCCTGAGCAACATCAAGTACGTGTTCGTGGGCAGCGTTTCCACGTACCTCATCCGCAACGTCCGCTGCGACGTGCTGGTGGTCAAGCAGGACTAACCGCGCAAAGCGAACGGCGAAACGAGCAAACACGCGAAAGCGGGGGCCATCGGCCCCCGCTTTTCTGTTTCTAGACGCAGGTCAAAATCCCAAATCGGCTTTCCCTGCATACGCTCTGCCCCATCCGCCGCGCCTGTGCACCCCGGCACCGGATGCCGCCCAAGGCGGCAAGCCCCCGCACGAGGCCTCAAGCCCAATCGAGCCGGCGCCCAAAACCGCCGAAGCGCCGGAAGCCCCTTACGACGTGATCAGCAAAACGGCGCCGATGACCAGCAGCAGCACGTACGTCAGCTTCAGGAAGCGCTCCTGGCTGATGTGCTTGGCAAGCTTGCCACCCACCACCGTGGCCAGCACGATGAGCGGGATGCAGCACAGCACCATGATCCAAACCTCATGGGTGAAGTGGCCCTGGTACAGCTGCACTCCGGCGTACAGCAGGTTAAGGATGGACCATACCGCCGCCAGCGTTGCGCGAAACTGCTCCTTGTCCGTGAGCTTCTGCACCGCATAGATGACCAGCAGCGCGCCGCCCGAAACGAACATGCCCTGGATCAGGCCCGCCGCCACCAGCACGCCCCACAGCGCCCACTCCGGCAGGAACGACTGCTTGCGCTGCACGAGGTTCTTGATGCCGACGGCAAGGATGACCAAGCCGTATATCTTCAACAACGCATGCAACGGCACCACGGAGTCAAGCCAGGCGCCCAGAGCCACGAACGGCAGCATGACGCCCACGATCTTGCCGAGCTCGCGCCAATGGATGCTGCGGAAGTTGAGCACCGCCAGCACCGTGCAGGCCAGAAAGCCCGTGGCGTTCAAGATGGACACCGAGCTTTGCAGCCCCAACGTGAGCGTGCCCACCGGCATGCAGAAGATGTTGCCGGCGAAACCGGTGATGGCCTGCACGGTGTAGCCGAACAGGAACACCGCCAGGAATATGACGTTCTTAACCAACCGAGACCCTCGCTCCCGTTATCTTGCGATCGGCGAAACGACGCCGCAGGCGCTTCGATGCCGCGCGATCGCCGCAACGACGCCGCAGGCGCAACAACGCTGCAGCAACGCCGCGCGCTTCGGCGGCGCCGACGGCCGACGCCCCGCTGCCGCGCAATAGGCCCCGCACCCGGAAACCCACCTGCGCAGCCGCGCCTTTTGCCGCCTATCCGCGGCTTCATCGTTATCCAATTAATAGGTTGCAAGTATATTACCAAAATGCCTATTTGCGGCTAATTGCCTTAGCATGGAGGGGAACATCATCTAACATAGGCAGGTACGCAATCCGACAGCATAGGGGAACAGTGGCTGGATTCAACATCACCATCGCTGGCGACTCCGCTA
>CAKUJT010000390.1 GCA_934661765.1 uncultured Senegalimassilia sp. | reverse complement strand
GTGCTGACATTGAAGCTAACCTGCTTTGTATCCTGTGTGCCTGTATTCACCCAGTTGCTTCCGTCGAATTTCTGCTGGTTATAAGTCACTGTCAATGTATAACTGCCGTTCTTGCCCATACGGAAAGTAGCGGAATATGGGGCAGAATCAAAGCTTCTTGACTCAAGTACCTCCCAGTACAATGGCTGATATCTCACGTCACCCTTAATCGGGTTTGTAATATCCATTCCTGCACCTACTGCAGTAAAGGTGATCTTGGTCTCTGTGGTATATGCACCATCGGAGCTGATTCCTGTGATCGTATTATCTGAAGCACTGGATACGATTGGTCCACGGCTTGTTGTAACATTTACAGAAACTACCAGATTCAGGTTATCCGGATTGGTTACACCATCAGGAAGTGTCACATTACCCTTTACAGAGAATTTCTGGTTTTCTGTGCTGTTTGGATTATATGCACAACCTTTCACATCCCATTTGACAGATGCGTTCATATCGCCCTTGTTTGTGCTGATCTTCACTGTAGAGGGAAGCTTCAGTCCTTCTGCAGACTTTGCAACTCCATTGGCAACACTGATATCTGCAACTTTTCCAACTCCTGTCACTTTGACAACTGCGTTGGTAACTGTGAAATCCACTTTAATAGTAACAGCCGGAGCTTTATCACTTGTAACCGTGATCTGCTGGCTGTAAGGGCCTGCTGCCAGACCTGCCACAGGCGCTACTGTGAAAGTAACCTGCTGGCCTGGATCTGCTGCTACTGCAGACAACTGACTAACTGTAAAGCCATTTCCACTTGTCTGAAGTCCCATACCGGAAAGTGTAACATTACCTCCATTGGTAAGTGTAACAGTAACAGCACCTGGAGCCTGGGCATATCCCGCTTCTGCTGTTCCAAAATCAATGCTGGTTCTGTCTGCTGTCAGCACCGGATTCTCTGCCGGCTTGGTCACTGTAAAGGATGCGGTGATCTGAACCTGTGGTGCCTGATCACTGGTAACCGTAAAGATCTGGCTGTAAGTATTTGCACTTAATCCTGCTGCAGGAGCTACGGTAAAGGTGACAGACTGGCCAGGTTCCACTGTAGTACCGGAAAGGGCACCAGCTGTGAAGCTGCTTCCATCTGTCTGTACTGCCAGGTTACTGAGTGTCACATTGCCGTTATTGGTAAGTGTGATGGTCTTTGCTTCTGGAGCGGCAGCATATCCTTCTTCCATAGAGCCAAAATCCGGAGCAGCATTATCTGCGGTAAGAACCGGATTCGCTACAGAATAGCTTACCGGGATGGATGCCAATACAGTATCATCAGCTGCGTTTATAAGCTTAATGGTGGTCTCATGGGTGCCTGGAGTGAATTTCTTTGGTGTGATTTTCATTCCAGTTACAGTTGACATTGATGGATTACTTCCTGCAATAACGTACGCAGTTGGAGTTACATCCAACATATCATTAAAATCATCCGTATTCAGTTTGAATTGAACATCCTGACTTCCGGTATTCTTTATATTAAAATCTTTTCCCTGCTGTCCCTCTGTAATCATACCAAAATCTACTGCTGTAACCAGATTCTGGGCATCATCATAGATTCCAATATTTATCGGTGTAGCTGCCGGATCCTCATTTCCACCCTGGGAAGTACCATCATCAGCTGCCGGTATCTGAGGATCAGAAGCGTCCCCATCTGTCTGAGCTGCAGTTACCACTACTGAAGCTTCAAAGGAAGCAGTCGCACCTTCCTCTGTCTCATAGGTAATGGTGTCGTCATACTCACCTGCCGGAATACCGGCTCTTGGCTGAATCTGTACCGTAACAGATTCTCCTGCTGCAAGAGGTTCCATAATATCTTCAATCATAAAATGCTCAGGACTGGTGCTGATAAAGTTCAGTGTACCTGTACCTGTGTTTTTGATTGTGACTTCTTTTGTCTCGGAATCGGTGAAGTTCTC
>CAKUJT010000389.1 GCA_934661765.1 uncultured Senegalimassilia sp. | reverse complement strand
ACTCTGTCCACAGAGTTCTGACCAGATTATTGAAATCAGTCAATTGTGATATTCTCTCCGCGAAGTCCGTTTACTGCACCTTCAATCGCTGCATCTTCATGTGCGATGAGCCATTTATTCTTAGCTGTCAGTAAGCTGTCCTCGCCTGTCTTTGCAGTTTCAAATGTAAGATCTGTATTGGTTCCTGCCGGAAGTACAACTACACACTGGAATCCGCCATCCTGTACATTGCATGGTGCATAATGAAGTGTTGTTGCATATACCTCAATACCTGTTCCTGCCGGTACAAGAAATGCTTCGATCTTAGAAGTATCATATGTAAGCTCATCAGTAATATCCTGCTGGCTTCCGATCAGCAGAACCAGATCAGTTACAGCTACATTAATCTCTGAACTGCGATGATACTCTACTGCATTCAATTTCTTGTTATGTCCGTTGCAATATCCAATCTCAATCGGAATTCCGCCGAACCCTTTATTCTGCAATTCCTTTGCTACGTCTAATGCTTCCAGTTCTTCTACAGAAGGAACATAAACGACATCATCCGGAACCGGTGTGTGTTTCATTTCTTTAAGAAGAGCACTGAAATCATACCCCTCAAGCACCTTTCCATATTTACGGAAAGAAGCGTCTGCTACATTCTGAATCTTCACCTGTAGACCTCCTTTTTTCTCTGGTGAACCGACAAGTTGATTCTCGAAATAATCTTATTGGCTCACTAAGAACTTTCACGTTATCTTTACTGTGACTTGAGTATAGCAGACAGGCTATCCCTTTTCGCCATTTTTCTTGACTATTCTATAGCGTTTTTTTGATCTTTTTGATTTTCCTGTTTACGCATCTCACTCGGCAGAATCCCGTATCTCTTCTGAAATTCCCCCGAAAAACCGCGGCTGCTGCAAAATCCGTTATCCAGTGCAATCTGACTAATCGTACGGTCCGTATTCATCAAATCTCTGTACGCATATGCCATACGAATGTCCTGCAAATACGTTTTATAGTTAATTTTTGCATATTTTTGAAACATTCGCGACAAATACGCATCAGAATAACCAAATGTAGCCGCCAGATCCGAAAGTTTCAGATCTTCTTTATAATGTTCACGCATATAAGTGGTGATTTTTGACAAAGTGTCCAACTTACGGCTATGCCGTATCTCCTTCTCATGCGCCTCCGTTAATCGATAATTCTTGACCAGCATATACATAATCTCATAAAACAAAGACATCGTCCTGAATTCATATCCCGTATCCCTCGCTGTATACACCTTATACAACTTCTTAATCAGCGAAGCCAGCTTTCCATCCGCCTCCGCATCCTGACTGCGAAACCGAATAAAACGCTGCGCCGTAAAATAATTCTCAAACTGCTTCAGAGGAATCTGCAACACCACAGTCTTGTTTCGCTCTGCCGCATGAATCGAATGAATCTCATTAGAATTAATAATAAGTTGCTCCCCAGCCTTCAGCGGATACTCCTCCTTATTCATAAAAAACTCCAGATGCCCTTCCATAACTGCAAAAATCTCAATCGAAGTATGCCAATGCTTCTCCCTCACATAATTTCCATTTCCACCCTCAAAAAGAAACACCTTAAACGGCAGTCCTTCATTCGGAATGATCAGTTCATGCTGAAACTCCATACCCTTTCACCACCTCACCATTAAATCATTAAAATCATTAAAACCACTAAATTTACACATATTAATTTATAATCTCTTTCAGCACCCTTTCATGCTGAATTCCGCCCACTATCACTACCAGTAACCAGTGCGAAAAAATAGTTTATTTTGAGTGCATTTGCAGGACACTTAGATATTCTTAGGCATCAAAAATCCGCGTTATGAGAAGAAAAGTCCTTTGTCTGAGCGCCAGCGTGAATATTCTTGTGCGGTAACACCGCAAGTCCGGCAGATGGGAAACCATCTGTCCGGGCTAGCGGGAACCGCTTATG
>CAKUJT010000388.1 GCA_934661765.1 uncultured Senegalimassilia sp. | reverse complement strand
TGTTCTGCTTCCTGCACTTTTCCATGTTTCTCATTCAGATACTTTTCCATATCGTTAATTGCTTTCTGTACCAATGGGCTTTCCTTATAATGAGGAATCATATCTATCAGTTCCCGATCTACTCTATCCCCACTCATCAATTCATATTCCCCAGAATAGTCCTCATCACCGTCCTGCAGATCAAAACCAATCCCTTTTATTCCATGCAACCGTTCTGCTGGAATACTTTCATAAATTTTAATTGCTTCTTCCAGAGTAAGATTATTATGATATTCTCCCATATTGGGAAATTCCATGCACTCTGCTACATAAAAAGTGATTGTAGCTTTTATCTGATTCTGCTTTTCTTGACTCTCCTTCTGCAACTGCATACTTTGCATCTGTCGTTCATCTGCTTCTTCCACTTCTGCCATTAAATCTTCATAATCGACGGGAACTACATTTTCCAGGGACATATCTTCATTCTCCAGAATGTCTTCTATTGCCTGTCGCATAGAAATATCGAGATTGTCATAAGCACCACCATCAAGCTCATCGTAATCCAAAGCATAAAAGGTATAATCATAACCTTCTTCTGTTTTCTGGATTGCAAAATATTTATCATCAATCTTGTATGCAAGTTCATCCGGTTCCATTTTGGGCATAAATCCCTCTCCAGAAATCCCTTTCTCCTGCAGATATTCTGAAATAGCTTCCAACGCTCCTGCATCATACCCATTCCAGAGATCTTCTGCTACAAGCTGACCATGTTCCGATACGATAATCCCTGCCACATCTGAACCGTACTCATCATGCTCCATGAAGAAAAACTTCTCCTCTGCATACTCTTTTTCATCTACCGTATGCCAGGTTCCCTCATGTCCATCTGCTTCAAATCCTCTGGTATCTGCTGTAATGGTAACTTCCGTTTCATCTAATGCCTGTTCAATCTTCTGCATCCGGATCTCTACTCTTACCATATCAATAAATCCGTCCAACACCGCCGGGTGGCTTTCTATCACATAATCCTGATTTAGATTCTTTCCCTGATTGATATTTTCCGGGATTTCAATATGCTCTGCCCAGTCTTTGTTCTGTCTTGAAAATCTTCCATCATAAGAAAGTTCCCGGAGCGTATTTGCCATAACAAACGTCATACGCTCTTCTCCAAACTGTTCCAGCACTTGTCTTGCGGCATCTTCCTTTAAATGCAGTCCGTCAAAATTTAATGCGATTGCTTCTTCAATGGCTTTCTTACAGTCAATGTTGAACTTTCGGGAATCCAGATAGGCATCCACATCACGTTCTTCCATTGCCTGAGCAAGTGTTCCTATGTAAACTGGCGGATATGCTTTTGTGTGATTATTTTCCAGTATCTCCATTCTCTGCTGTACAAAGTCTGGAAGTTCCTCAAAACCGAAAGAATCCACATAAAAGGCTTTGGTTTCTGTTGTACGGTTTATGACAATGACATCACTTACCGATAAGGAGTGACCGTGAAAATCATCCGGACGGTTGATATTAAATCTTTCAAAAATATCATTTAGTGTGATTGTGGGTAGCCACGGAGCTACATATACCATTTTGTAATCTTTTCCCTCAATGCTATATCCTAACTCCTGAGCAGATTCAAAACCCATGAACTGGTAAGTATGCTCTCCACCTGTGTCCATCTGATAGATTGCAAACCGTCCACTTTCCCCATGAAGAAGTAATGTTTCATCAATTTTTTCCGCACTGTCCTGCTCCAGTTTTTCCTGTCTGACGGTTACCGCTTCTCTTTCTTTATGTACTTCCCATTCCGTTTCTGTGATACCAAAGATACCGTCATGTCCTAGGATCGCATTTTCTGTTTCTGCAAGAATCTGTCCTGCCTGCTCTGGATTGTCTGGATTTCCGTTTAAGATAAAAACTTCTGCACCTTCACGATACAGTTCTACTGCCCTGTTTTTTTCAAGAGGATACATATGCTCCAGTC
>CAKUJT010000387.1 GCA_934661765.1 uncultured Senegalimassilia sp. | reverse complement strand
AGACAACGTTAAGTTTCTTTATCGCAGAAAGCTTGAAGAGGCAACTCAGGAGCAGCTTTTCCAGGCAGTAAGCTACACCGTGAAGGATGTGATCATCGATAACTGGCTTGAGACTCAGAATGCTTATGAAGAGCAGGATCCGAAAATCGTATATTATATGTCCATGGAGTTTCTTATGGGACGTGCCCTTGGAAACAACCTTTTAAATCTTGGCGCATACGGTGAAGTGAAAGAAGCTCTTGAAGAACTTGGAATCGACATCAATGCACTTGAGGATCAGGAGCCGGATCCGGCACTTGGAAACGGTGGTCTTGGAAGACTTGCAGCATGCTTCCTTGATTCCCTTGCAACACTTGGATACAGTGCATATGGCTGCGGAATCCGTTACCGTTATGGTATGTTCAAACAGGAAATCAGAAACGGATACCAGGTTGAAGTACCGGATGCATGGCTTGAGGATGGCTATCCATTTGAGCTTCGCCGTCCGGAGTATGCAAAAGAGGTACATTTCGGTGGATATGTAAGAGTTGAATATGACCAGGCAACCGGCCAGAACAAATTCATCCATGAAGGATATCAGGCAGTAAAGGCAATCCCATACGACATGCCAATCGTTGGATACGAGAACAATGTAGTAAATACACTTCGTATCTGGGATGCAGCTGCTATTGAAGAGTTTGGATTTGATTCCTTTGACAAAGGTGATTACAAGAAAGCTGTTGAGCAGGAGAACCTTGCGAAGGATATCGTAAATGTTCTTTATCCGAACGACAATAAAATGTCCGGTAAAGAGCTTCGTCTGAAACAGCAGTACTTCTTCGTATCTGCAAGTATTCAGGCTGCAATTGAGAAATATAAGAAAACACATGATGATATTAAGAAGCTCCACGAGAAAGTCGTATTCCAGATGAATGATACTCATCCGACTATGGCTGTTGCTGAGCTTATGCGTCTTCTTATGGATCAGGAAGGTCTTGGCTGGGATGATGCATGGGCTGTAACTACCAAATGTGTTGCTTACACCAACCATACCATTATGGCTGAGGCTCTTGAGAAATGGCCGATCGAGCTGTTCTCCAGACTTCTTCCACGTGTATATCAGATCATCGAAGAGATCAACCGTCGTTTCATCATCGAAGTACAGAATAAATATCCTGGAAACTATGAGAAGATCAAAAAGATGGCAATCATCTATGACGGACAGGTTAAGATGGCTCACCTTGCAATCGTTGCAGGCTTCTCTGTAAATGGTGTTGCAAGACTTCATACAGAAATCCTGAAGAATCAGGAGTTAAAAGATTTCTATGAGATGATGCCAGAGAAATTTAATAACAAAACCAACGGTATCACTCAGAGACGTTTCCTTCTTCACGGAAACCAGAATCTTGCTGCATGGATCACAGACCATATTGGACCAGACTGGATCACAGATCTTTCCCAGATCAGCAAGCTGAAGGTATACGCTGACGATGAGAAGGCTCTTCAGGAGTTTATGAACATTAAATTCCAGAACAAACAGCGTCTTGCAAAATATATCCTGGAGCACAATGGTGTTGAAGTTGATCCTCACTCCATTTTCGATGTACAGGTTAAGAGACTTCATGAGTATAAGAGACAGCTTCTCAATATCCTTCATGTAATCTATCTGTACAACCAGATCAAATTACATCCGGAGATGGAATTCTATCCAAGAACCTTCATCTTTGGTGCAAAAGCATCCGCAGCATATGAGCGTGCGAAAAAGATCATCAAACTGATCAACTGCGTAGCTGATGTTGTAAACAATGATCCATCTATTAACGGCAAGATCAAAGTTGTATTTATCGAGAACTACAGAGTATCCAATGCTGAGATGATCTTTGCAGCAGCAGATGTTTCCGAGCAGATTTCTACTGCAAGTAAAGAGGCTTCCGGTACAGGTAACATGAAGTTCATGCTGAACGGTGCTCCTACACTTGGAAC
>CAKUJT010000386.1 GCA_934661765.1 uncultured Senegalimassilia sp. | reverse complement strand
AATAAATAAAAAATGCTATATTTTTCCGTCATTTTTTTGCAAAAATTTATCATGGACTGTATTTTTTTGCAACATTCGCGATAATTTAAACTTTTTTATACAAAAGAGACGATTTGATGGGGTGTTTGTCGTTTAATTCGTTGGGTGGACAGACAGATAGACGAAATTAGAATACAGAATATATGTTTTTAATATGCAGATGGGAAACTGCTTGATAAATTGTCATCTGTAAAATCAACAGGAAGTATTGTTTAAAAGAGGCTTACGCTATATAATAAAAAATATCAAAAAGGAAAATCGTAGGTATTATATGAAAGCGGAGGCAATCTTATGACAGAAAAATGTTATTATTATGATGAATACGGAAATCGTTGTGAGGGTGAAGTGGGGCCAAGTTTTGAAGATTTTCCAAGTATGGCAAGGGTTGTTAGCCCGATACCGCTGTGTGATGCTTGTAAAAAGTCTGATTTCGATGAAAATGATGATTTGACGGTGTGCAAAGCATACGGGAAAATACCAAAGAAGTATTTGAATGCAAAAGATTATAATTGTCCGCATTTTGATAATGAAAATAATGGATGGTATCAGTTAATTAAAGATAAGGTAGAAAGACAACAGAAGAAAGAAAAATAATAAATTTTTAGCACACTCGATATATCGGACGTGTTATTTTTATACTCTTTTTGAGAAAGAAAAATTAAAAAAGATGCTTATTATAAGAACGACATGCTTAAAATTAATATACAAAGGCAAAGCAGTCAAATAGCACTGCCATCATAAAATGTTTGTAGAATTTTTCATCAATATATTTGCTATTTTGTAAGGAATTGTAATTGTCATCTCTGCGAAGAGATGACGTAACAACAACGAGAACTGCAGTGTGGATTACCTATTTCAATCCACGCCTCCTCGAAGGAGGCGACCGAAGGACATCTTGTAAAACTTCGTAACAAATATATTTCAATCCACACCTCCGTGAAGGAGGTGACACGATGCTGTATCTTTCCTGTGTCAACCATGTAATTTCAATCCTCGCCTCCGCGAAGGAGGCGACTTACCTGTAAATCCTGAGTCTTTCGCCTTTACAATTTCAATCCTCGCCTCCGTGAAGGAGACGACGGTTTTAGACAATGAGCAATTACAGAAGCTAGAATTTCAATCCACGCCTCCGTGAAGGAGGCGACCCAGAAAGGAGGCGTATATTTATGACTACATATATTTCAATCCACGCCTCCACAAAGGAGGCGACTCTTCGCTGTAAGATTTAGTCGTGGCTAAATCGATTTCAATCCACGCCTCCACAAAGGAGGCGACATAACACACACTCAAAATATAACGAGATTATATTATTTCAATCCACGCCTCCACAAAGGAGGCGACGCTTGGAATTCGGGGAGATACTATGCAAAGGAAATTTCAATCCACGCCTCCACAAAGGAGGCGACGCATAAAATGCACAGGGCAATCGAGACATATCTATTTCAATCCACGCCTCCACGAAGGAGGCGACAAAAATCCATCAGTGAGGAAGAAGAAGCAAAAAGATTTCAATCCACGCCTCCACGAAGGAGGCGACGCAGCACTATCAATAGTTTCACACACTTGATTCTATTTCAATCCACGCCTCCACGAAGGAGGCGACGATATATCTGGATGAAGCAGCAACAACTAAACCAAAATTTCAATCCACGCCTCCACGAAGGAGGCGACCAGAACGAGAAGTATTGCAGTGGTATATTGACATATTTCAATCCACGCCTCCACGAAGGAGGCGACAAAGAAATAGCAGGTGAATAAGATATGAATACAATTTCAATCCACGCCTCCACGAAGGAGGCGACTGCAACATATTGTGATGCCTCAGCTATCATATACATATCTAGTCTTAACAGCTTTTTTGTCCTCTATTTTTAGCTTTATATCGCAATATGTTGTACTATTTTTTCTTTTTTAAGTGCGAATGCCCTGCGTTTTTTGCGTA
>CAKUJT010000385.1 GCA_934661765.1 uncultured Senegalimassilia sp. | reverse complement strand
TCCCCGCCAACTATACCGGCACCATCCGCGTAACCTACCGCGAACCCAAGCGCTGGCTTGCGGCGGATGCGGTAAGCCTGGTGACGCTGGTGGGGGTGATATTCTATCTCGCAAAAAGGAAAAAGCGGAAAACCCGATAAAAGGGTGCAGGCTCTTTTTACGGTGTACAACTTGCGCTTTAACCGGAAATGGGGTATAGTTAAAGCAAGAAAGAAAACAATGGGAGAACTTCATGGAAAAACAAACAAACGGTGGCATACTGAAAAAAGTATGGGCGCTGCTGCCGTGGCTGTGGCTGGCGGCGGGGTATGGATTGGATCTGTGGTTTCAACTGGTGCCAGGGCGGTGGATGGTGGATTCCGACATGGCATCGGAAATGATGCTGTCGAATTTTTTGAACCAGGAAGGCCGGATCATCAGCAAGATCTGGTACTACTCAACAGAACTTCGCGTAGTCAGTGTGCAGTGGGTCTACCGCTTTACACTGCTGCTTTTCCCCAATGATTGGCACATGGCCCGTACGGCGGGCATGGCGATCATGCTGGCCGCGTTTGCAGGACTGATGCTTTTACTGGCCCGCAGTATAGGGCTGGGTCGCATAGGTGTGTGGATGGCCGGGGCGCTTATCTGGCCCTATGGCCGTATTTACCTGATTTATGCGATCTATGGCGGGCACTATCTCGTTTATACGTTCCTGTATGTGGTTTCGCTTACGCTGGTGCTGTTCAGCCTGGCGGCAAGCAGAAAAAAATGCGTCTGGATGAATATTGCTGCGTGCATTGTGGCAATGCTGTCCGGCATGAACGGCGTAAAAACGCTTATGGTTTTCCAGGTACCGTTTGTGCTGGCAGCCATGGCAGTGCTGATTTTTGCGCTAAATGCTAGCGAAGAAAAAACATGGCGCGGTGCTTTACAGGTGTGCAGCCAGGAGAGCCGGCTGATGGCAGGTGCTTTAGCCACAACGATGGCCAGCTTTGTTGGCTATATTATTAATAGCAAAGTCCTGGCTAAGATGTACTCCTTCAAGTCTTTCTCGGGGGTGACGTGGAATCGTTTTGGTGTAGATTGGACACTGGACCGCGTACTGATGGACTTCTTTCACCTGTTCGGCTATCAGGATGGCGTAGGGGTGTTCCATTTCAGCGGAATTGCTTCGGGCGTTGGACTGCTTGTCGGTGCATGGTTGTTCTTTTGCATTGTACGGCTGGTATGGCGCTTTACAAAGCTGAACGCCGCACAACGGCTGATAACCGTATTGATGCTTACCATGCTGGCTGTATGCGGCATTGCATACACATATTTTGGCAACTACTGCCAGTATTTCTGGTTGACCTGCATGCCGGTAGCAGTGGCGGTAATGATGATCGAGATCAAGACCGAAGATCTGCATCTGCCCGGCGCAAGGGCTGTGCTGACCTTAGTGCTGGCGGGGGCCATAACGCTTTGCTCGCTCAACAATGTCCGCCAAGAGAGCGAACACCCTGCATTGGCTCATGTCGGACTGGATAAGGTGGCTGACTGGCTGGTGGATAACGGCTATAAAGAGGGCTATGCAACGTTCTGGAACGGCAACTGCATGGTTGAGATGACCAGCGGCAAGCTCGACGTCTGGATGCCCGGTGACCTGAACAATGTCAACATTGAAGGTTGGCTGCAACCGGATTATCACCTGACCCGCTATCCGGAACATCCGTTTGTGCTGGTGGATACGGCGACAGACGGCCCGGCCGAAGAGTGTGGCCTGATCAAAAACGGCCACGGTACAGAGGTATACAACGATGGCCGCTATGCGGTTTATGCGTTTGATTCGTCGGACGATCTGTGTGCTGCCGCTGAGATCACGAAAGCGGAGCATGAAAACTAACTGAACTGATACCTGCATGTAAAAACCTATCTGTCAGAATTCAATAAAAAGGAGAAACTTATGCGTTACTGCAAAAAATGTACGATGCCGGATACCCGGCCGGGGATCACTTTTGATG
>CAKUJT010000384.1 GCA_934661765.1 uncultured Senegalimassilia sp. | reverse complement strand
GCTGATACTTAGTATAGTTCTCCAATTGCTCACCTTCCTTATGAAATATTTGAACTTATATGCTTATCAGCTTCTATCCTTCCTTCCCCTCTGCACTGTTAAGAAAAAAACAATAAAAATCCGATAAACTGGTTCTACAATTACTATCCTATATAAATGTAGCACAATTCGTTTATTTTATCCAGTTTTTATTGTATGTTTTCGTCAAAAATAAGCTCTTTTTTTATAAAAAAGCGGTTCTGTGCGCTGAAAAAATCTGTTATTTTTTTAGCATTATTGTTATTTTTTTATCATAATAGCAAGCTGTGTCGTATCTGTGTTATACTATACTATATTTATGAGATATTGGAGGGAATCGACTATGCAAAATCCAATTCCTGATGAAAGATATTCTGTGGCAGATGAGGCCATCCTGGGAGCTTTTTTTAAACTCATAAAGCAAAAAAATCCTGACCGGATCACAGTATCCGATATCACCAAAACTGCTGGTATCGCGAGAAGTACTTTTTATAATCATTATCAGGATATCCCCTCTCTTGTATCTGCTGTTGAAGAAAAGACGATCCATGATGTTTTTTCCATAATGGAAAAATTTCATCCTGAAAATGACCGCGATATCTGTCAGTCCTATTTTCTGACGATCTGCCGCTATACAATGGAAAATCCCTTCCTTGCCGGTCTTCTGAGTACACCTCACGGGAATGATCTGTTTGAAAAAATGCTGACCATGCTTCATCACTATGTCACCGCTACCACCTCCAGTGCCAGCCCCGACAGACACACAAAAGAGGAAATATCTTACGTGATCACCTGCGCGATCGGCAGTACGATCGGTGTGCTTCACAAATGGACCCGGGATAATTTTGATCTTGCACCGGAAGTTATTGCAGAAATTCTGACCCAGATTTTCCTGGCAGGCATGCTGCCTCTTTTGTCCTGACTGCCTTGCATATATGCTCAAAAACCCGTCTGAGTACTCTCACTCAGACGGGTTTTTATTATGCCTGCGGCTCGTCGATCAGGACATCCTGTCTCCTGATCTTCTTTGTCGTATTGCGGATAAACGGATTTTTCCGGATCACCAGGCCTGTAATGCGACGGTAAGTCGGCTGGTTTTTGTTGTATTCATCCAGAAATGCCTGAAGCTGTGATCTGATCATCTCAGTATCCAGTGCCTTTGCCTCCACAACTGCCTGTTCCGGATAAATTCGGGCTGTAAGACCATTGTCCTCGCCTGTTACAATCACTTCACCCACAAGCGGATTCAATGCAAGTTTGTTCTCGATTTCCTCAGGAGATACATTTTCTCCATTGGAAAGAATGATCAGATTTTTTACACGGCCATTGATGAAAAGATAACCATCTGTATCAATATATCCCTTATCACCTGTATGCAGCCATCCATCTTTCAACGTTTCCTCTGTCTCACGAGGCATCTGATAATATCCCTTCATGACACTTGTACCTTTTACCAGAATCTCCCCATCCTCAAATCTGATTTCCACATTCTCAAGTGGTCTTCCGATAGAACCCGGCTTATTGTTTTCCGGTGTATTATTACTGATGACCGGAGAGCATTCCGACATACCGTATCCTTCCAGTATCTGTATACCGTACTCTGCAAAACAGTCAATATAGTAAGGATCCAGATGTGCCCCACCGGTAAAAATCGTGTGCAGTTTTCCACCAAATACTTTTTCTGCAAGAACTGCTTTCGGAATCGACGGATCAGCAGCCGCCAGTCTCTTATAAATCGTCTCAATCATCATTGGAACCATAAGCATGATATCCGGTTTAAAAATGCTCATATTTCTGATCATATGAAGCAGGGAATCATTGATACAGAGGGTCGCTCCCTGAGAAAAACCTTTCAGCCAGTCCATGACAAGACAGAATGCATGATGGATCGGAAGTACACTGAGCATGGCTGTTCCGGGTTCTGCCGAGATTTTAACTGCCTCAACATTGGAAGCCAGATTATTCTG
>CAKUJT010000383.1 GCA_934661765.1 uncultured Senegalimassilia sp. | reverse complement strand
TAGCCTGTCTTTCGTGCGCCCATTTTTGCCCATTTGCAGAAGGAAACTGCTCCAAACCAGAAAGGAAATCCATGATGAACACGAACAAGCGCAAGTCCCCCATGAAGCCCTTCTCCATTGACTACGCCGCCAAGACCATCGTCCTGACCAAGCCCTTCGCCCAGCGCGCCAGCGTTCCCGGAAGCACGGAATATCGCCAGATGGCCGCGCTCCATCGGGACTACGCGGACTTTGACTTCGCCCTGCGCACCATCCGCAAGGCGCAGAACCGCCCCTCCACCCGCGGCCTGAGCGCCGCCGCGATGAAGGAATACGTCCTCGTCACCTGCGGCGAGGGTTCCCCGGGATACGCCGAGTACGCGCGGCAGGAGAGCATCTCCAAGGCCTGTCCGAACCCGTACATGTACATGCGCCGGTGGTTCATGGCCCACTATCCCGACTGGGCCCGGGCCGCCGCCCCGGCCGCCGAGGCGGAGCGAGAGGAGGAGTGCTGATGAACGTCATGCCCATGGTAGATTACGCCGCGAAGACCATCATTCTGACCGAAGCCTTTTCCTGCGCCGCCCGCGTGCCCTTCTCCGACGCGTTCAACCAGCTCGCCCGGCTGCGCGCGGCCCTGCCCGGCTTTGAGGTCGTCGTCCGGGAACACCGCCTCCCGCGCGTCACGCCCCGGACGCAGAACATTCCCAAATTCGTGTCCTACGAAAAAATGGAGGCCTACATTCGCCTGCTGCCCGACGGCGACGCGCTCATGGAGCGCTACCGCCTCGTGCGGGCGTTCGCCAAGTGCCGCCGCAATTCCGCCAGCATCGTGTTTCGGTGGTTCAACGAGAGCTTTCCCGACTATCGCAAACCGCCGCGTCTGGACAGGGACGGCCATCTGATTGCCGCCGTCCGCGCGGTTGCGCCGGAGGCCCTCTGCCCCGGTGACGAGACGCTGCCCGAGGTGGGCTGAGGAGGGAGGAAGAAGATGAAGGGAACCAAATATCTGAGCGACGTTCTGGACGTATCGCAGCTCCGAACGGGCGAACTGAACATCATCAACGCGCCCTGCGGCTGCGGCAAGACCACCTGCGCCATCAACAAAATCGCCGAGCTCGCCTCCAGCCCCAGTAAGGTGCTGTATCTGATTGATACCCGAATCGGCAAGGAAAGACTGGCGCGCGAACCCGGTTTGATGAAGCCGTGTGTCTTTATCGACGGCCCGCTGGACGGCGAGCCGTGGGAAAAAAAGCTCGTGTATGAGCTCCGGCAAGAAAAAACCCCCGTGATGACCTACGCGCTTTTCGGCATACTCTGTTCAGATTCTCCCGACTTTATCAAGCGGTTTGAAATCATTATTTGCGACGAGCCGCAAGGTCTGGTTTTCTTTTCAAAAATCGGGAATATCAAACCGAACGAAATCGACGCTCACAAAGCCGCCCTTTTCGCCATCTGCAAAAACGTCTATCGTGGAAAGATTCTTTTCGTCGCCATCACAGCCACGCCGCAACCGCTCGACGAAATGGAGTGCATAAAGCGAAACGTCCCCATCGACCGAACCGACCTCCGCCATTACGAAGAACGGGAAACGATTTCCTACGCCCGCATAGAAGACGTGCTGAACGTCATTCACCCGGGCCAGCGCGGCGGGCTGTACGCGCAGCACGTCCATACATTGATAGAATACGGGAAAATGCTCCAAGACCGAGGCTTTCATCCGCTGATACTCTGGAGCAAGAACTACGAAATCCCCTTGAACGCCGAGCAGCTCGCCGCATGGAAGCACGTCATTGAACACGAAGAAATCCCTGAAGAATACGACGTTTTTCTTTTCAATGCAACCGCCGAAACCTCCATCAATATTCGTTCTCATATGGACTTTTTCATCGCACACAACACCGGAGAAACGCATGTCACGCAGGCCCGCGGGCGCTATCACGGCGACCTCGACAGGTTGTTTCTCTATGACCCCAGCGGCCCGTGCGCCATCGTCGTGCCGGACAGCTT
>CAKUJT010000382.1 GCA_934661765.1 uncultured Senegalimassilia sp. | reverse complement strand
GCGGATTAGAAGCAGATACCATCGGAGGATTCAATTCACTGATTGCAAAACAGAAAAAGGAAGAAGGAACAGCTCTTTTAGACGCACTCGGCGGAGCAATCCATCATATTGGAAATGTACATAAATATGCCAGAGAAGAAGATCGTCCGGAGAAGACAATCTTTATTATCACAACAGATGGTATGGAAAATTCAAGCCACAGATATACTTATGATAAAGTTAAAAAGATGGTGGAACGTCAGAGAGATAAATATGGATGGGAGTTCTTATTCCTTGGTGCAAATATTGATGCAATTGAGGTTGCTGGAAGATTTGGGGTGCAGGCAAACAGGGCCGTAAATTATGAGTGTGATAGTGAAGGCACTCAGCTTAATTATGAAGTACTTTCAAAAGCTGTATCCAGAGTTCGTACTTGTGCAGCACCTACCGCAGCTATGGCATTTGACGAATGCGGCGACTGGGCAGAAGAGATTCGTGCAGATTATAGCAAACGTCATAGAGGAAGACGATAAGATATATTGGGAAGGAAGATATGTATGACAGATAGAAATATAATGTTAGATGGCATGATGGGACTTGTTGTTGGAGATGCACTTGGTTGTCCAGTACAGTTTTTGAGTAGAGAACAAATAAAGAATAGAGGTCTGGTTACTGGTATGGAGGGATATGGCACCTATAATATGCCGGTGGGGACCTGGACTGATGACAGCAGTATGGCCCTTTGTGAGCTGGCAAGCATCAATGAGAAAAAAGGGATCGACTTAGATGATATCATGGTGCGTTTCATGGATTGGGAGTTCAATGGAGCATACACACCTTTCGGAGAAGCATTTGACGAGGGAAATACTTGCAGTTGGGCGATATATGATTATAGAAATCATAAGGACCCTAAGACTTGTGGAAAAACTGGGGAATATGCGAATGGAAATGGTGCGCTGATGCGAATCCTTCCTGTCTGTTTATATTATTTGAACCGACAGAATATCATTTGCACTTCAGATGATGAGGCAATTCACAATATTCACGAAGTAACGGCCTTGACACATAATCATTTAAGAAGCCATATTGCTAGCGGATTATATTACTTTGTGACGAAAGCGATTGTTCATAATCCAGAAAAGCTTAGCCTGACAGATTGTATTCAGCGAGGTCTGGATGATGGATTTAGATTTTATGGCAAAGATTTAAGAAATCTTACTGAGATCGCGCACTATGGCAGATTATTTTCTGTGAAAAAATTTGCTCTTATAGAAGAAGATGCAATTCGAGGAAGCGGCTATGTGGTTGAGGCTCTAGAAGCAGCGTTATGGTGTCTGGTTGCTACGGATTCGTTTAAAGATTGCCTGTTAAAAGCAGTGAATCTGGGTGATGATACGGATACGGTAGCAGCAATCGCCGGTGGACTGGCTGGTTTGTACTATGGCTATCATGCTATCCCTACAGAGTGGTTAGAGGTCCTTCAAAAAAGAGATTGGATTGAAGAAATGTGTAAATAATATAGGGAAATCCAATAAATGTTGTATCAATTCTATAATATCTGATACAATAGATATAAAAGAATCTGTAAATTAGTATGAATATATTGATTATTTCAAGCTAGCCAAGAAAGTGAACATCGGAGAATGATGGAAAAGGAAAGAACCTATATTGCAATTGATCTTAAGTCATTCTATGCGTCTGTGGAATGTAAAGAACGAAATCGCGATCCGTTGACGACCAATCTTGTGGTTGCGGATAAAAGCAGAACAGAAAAAACAATCTGTCTTGCGGTATCTCCAGCTTTAAAGTATTATGGGATACCCGGAAGGGCTCGTTTATTTGAGGTTGTTCAAAAAGTAAAAGAAGCCAATAGCGCCCGCAGGTGGAAAGCACCGAACAGAACATTTATTGGTTCTTCTGATGACAGTATAGAGTTAAATGTCAATCCTGCACTGGAGATTGATTATATTGTTGCTCCTCCCCGGATGGCTCTCTATCTGGAATACAGCACCAGAATT
>CAKUJT010000381.1 GCA_934661765.1 uncultured Senegalimassilia sp. | reverse complement strand
CGTACCGATGATGAACATATGTTAAATGCATCGGAGTTGTGCACGATTCTGGATCAGGAATATGGGATCAGTACGGATCGAAGAACAATTTATACAGAGATGGAGATCCTTGATAAATTCGGACTGGATATCCAGCAGAAGAAAGGCAAGTGCCCAGGCTATTATATTGGTGCCAGGGATTTTGAACTGCCGGAGTTGAAGCTTTTGGTGGATGCGGTTCAGTCTTCTAAATTTATTACAGAAAAGAAATCCAAGGAATTGATACAGAAATTGGAGAAGCTCTGCTGTAAGACAGATGCCGAAATGCTTTCCAGATATGTCTTCATTGTAAACCGTCCGAAGACAGAGAATGAAACGGTGTATTATAACGTGGATTATATTCACACGGCTATTTATGAGAATAAACAGATCAAATTCCATTATGCGGAATGGACAGTTAAGAAAGAACTGAAATTTAAAAAGAATGGCGCTTTCTATGTTGTCAGTCCGTGGGCGTTGACATGGGATGATGAAAATTATTATCTGGTAGCCTATGATGCAGTGGCCGGAATCATCAAGCATTATCGTGTAGATAAAATGCGGGATACGGAGATTCTGGAGGCTGATCGTAAGGGAGAAGAGGCCTTTAAAAATTTTGATCTGGCTGCATTTGCCAAGAAAACGTTTGGTATGTATGGTGGTGTAGATGCGGAAGTTACTCTGGAATGCAGAAATGAACTGGCAGGTGTCGTGATCGACCGTTTTGGTCATGATGTATGGATGTGTCCTCATGGAGAGGATTGTTTCAGAGCCAGAGTGCCAGTGGCGGTAAGTTCACAGTTTTTTGGCTGGATTACCGGTATCGGATCTGGGATGCGGATTGTCGGACCGGAAGATGTACGGCAGCAGTATAAAGAGTACCTGCAAAATGTGATTCAGAACTATATGGACTGACGAATTCCGATGGTTGTGCGGATTTTTGTACTTCTATTTTGCGATAATATGATTATCAGTTAAAGGTACCAGGGGTGCCAAAGCAAAATGATTGAGAATGCATTTATCAGGAGGAAGGTACAATGAGTAAGAAAGATGGATATAGCAGACCGGGATTATTTGGAAGTATAAATCATTACGACAGCAAAGGACATAAGATCGGAGAGAGCAGGCCAGGGTTCTTTGGTGGATACAATGATTATGATGCAAAAGGTCATAAGATTGGAGAAACAAGACCAGGATTTTTTGGTGGGATGAATCATTATGACAGTAGAGGTCACAAGGTTGGAGAAACAAGACCGGGGTTCTTTGGCGGAATGAATCATTATGATGACAGAGGTCGCAAGACTGGACACAGTGACAGGAATTTCCTGGGAGACTGGAATCATTATGATGATTAATAAGAATAGGCTGGTGCATAAGTGGCAAGAAAAATCACTACTGCATCAGCCTTTTTGTATGTTCAGCCCACGACTTTACCGAATGTTTTCAGAGTGGATTCAGAGGAAACGTTGATAGGCGAATATTTGCTGTTTAATGAGATAAGCTGTATACCGGAATCTGATGGTATTTTTTTTACATAAGCTTCACCATCAAGGAAGAAAATTTCAATCTCGCCCTCTTCAAGTGTATCCTGTTTATGTATTCTTCATATAAAAGAACTGTACAGAATATCGTCTCAAACGAAATCTTAAACACTAATTTTGCCTTATACGAAATAGAAATTTTATGAATTCTGGTAAGGACATTAATGTCCTTACCAAAGTATTGCAATTTTTTTGTTTTTTTAATATGTTATGTGTAACAGAGTTGCCCGAAGTCTTTTTGACATTGGGGACCAAGCTGGGACTTGTGCTTAGCTTTTTTACGTTAAGGAGAGATCTTATGGATTTGAACAGGAGTTAGATGTTGCGATTAAGGTAGTAATGGTTATGAAAGATATGATATAGCAAATAAGTATTTAAATGAAATGAAACCGGAGTAGTGGTTATGAAAGATATGGTTTGCAAAGTCTCAAATAATGATACT
>CAKUJT010000380.1 GCA_934661765.1 uncultured Senegalimassilia sp. | reverse complement strand
CGCCAACTCCGAGCTCAGCCACACCGCCTTCCTGGACAAGCACACCGGCCTTCCCAACAAGAGCAAGTGCGAGGAGCTGCTGAACGCCCCGGGAGAGCTGGACCTATCCACCGCCTGCATTATGTTTGACCTGAACAACCTGAAAAAAGTCAACGATGCCATGGGCCACCAGGCAGGCGACAATATGATCCGGGACTTTGCCCAGCTGCTGCGCAAGGCCGTGCCCCCTACGGAGTTCGCAGGCCGCTACGGCGGCGACGAATTCGTAGTCATCATGAATGGGGTGACCCCGGGAGAAGTAGACGCCTTCCTGGAAAAGCTGGCAAAGATGACCGTAGATCACAACCGCTCCGGCACCCAGCTTATGTCGGTGATCCCCTTGAGCTACGCCGCCGGTTTTGCCCACTCTGCCCAGGTGCCCAACAGCACCATGGCCAGCCTCTTAAAGGCAGCCGACGCCAATATGTACGACAACAAAGCCAAGATGAAGGCCGCTCTGGGAAAAGAGGAGCAGGCCAGCTTCCGGTGATCCAAGCCTTCCCTCCCGGAAGGCTTTTTTTGCTTGCCTTTTTCCAACCGCCGTGGTAGACTAGGGGCATTGCGTGTCATCCCGCGCGAGAGAGGAGAAAAACATGAACGAGAAACAGAAACGCAGCGCTTTTTCCGGGAAAATCGGGTTCGTCCTGTCCGCCGCCGGTGCCTCTGTAGGCCTGGGCAATATCTGGCGGTTCCCCTATCTGGCCGCCAAATATGGCGGCGGTATTTTTCTGCTGGTCTACATCATCCTGGCCCTGACCTTTGGCTACACCATGATCGTAGCGGAGACCGCCATCGGCCGCATGACGGGCAAGAGCCCCGTTGGCGCTTTTGCCTCCTTCGGCTCCGGCAAGGGGCTGAAATTCGGCGGCTGGATCAACGCCGTCATCCCCATCCTGATTGTGCCCTACTACTCCGTCATTGGCGGCTGGGTCATCAAGTATCTCCTGGGCTACCTGCTGGGTCAGGGGAGCCTGCTGGCCGCCGACGGCTATTTTGGCAGCTTTATTTCCAGCGGCCTGTCTGTAGAGCTGTGCTTCATCGTCTTCATCTCCATGACCCTGGCTATCATCTTCGCCGGTGTGGAAAACGGCATTGAGCGGGTATCCAAGGTCATGATGCCCATCCTCGTGGTGCTCTCCGTGATCATTGCCGCCTATTCCGTCACCCGGCCCGGGGCGCTGGAGGGGGTCAAATACTTCCTGGTGCCCAACCTCCAGAATTTCTCCTGGATGACGGTGGTCACCGCCATGGGGCAGATGTTCTACTCTCTGTCCATCGCCATGGGCATCCTCATTACCTTCGGCTCCTATATGAAAAAGAGCGTGAGCATTGAGGAGTCCACCCAGAATGTGGAGATTTTCGACACCGCCATTGCCATCATGGCAGGGCTAATGATCATCCCCGCCGTGTTCGCCTTCTCCGGCGGGGACCCGGAGGCCCTGAAAGCCGGTCCCTCCCTGATGTTCATCACCATCCCCAAGGTCTTCGACTCCATGGGCCTGGGCACCGCCATCGGGATCCTCTTCTTCCTGCTGGTGCTCTTTGCCGCCCTGACCAGCTCCATCGCCCTGACGGAAAGCGCCGTGTCCACCCTCCAGGACGAGCTGGGCTGGAGCCGGAAAAAGGCCACCAGCATGATGGGCCTTTCTATGCTGGCCCTCGGCACCCTGTCCTGCCTGGGCTACGGCCCCCTGGCCAACGTGACCATCCTGGGGATGCAGTTTCTGGACTTCTTCGATTTCCTCACCAACTCCGTGATGATGCCCATTGCCGCCATTGTCACCTGCATTGTGGTATCCAGAGTCATCGGCGTGGATCGCATTGAGGCGGAAATGCTGGAGGGTCAGGGCACCTTCAAACGGAAAAAGATCTTCAACGCCATGATCCGCTTCCTGTGCCCCTTCTTCGCCGCCATCATCCTCATCAGCTCCGTAGCCAATGCCTTTGGCCTCATCTCCATGTAAGGAGG
>CAKUJT010000379.1 GCA_934661765.1 uncultured Senegalimassilia sp. | reverse complement strand
TGGTCAGCGTGAAGTCGTCCCCGTATATGGTCACCTACGCCAACGGCGACCAATGCCAATACATGGACCTGCTGTTCCTCTGCCGTCCCCGCGAAGACGGCAACATACAGCCCCGCGTCGCCGACGACGAAAGCCTGGAAGTGGGCTGGTTTGCCCCGGACGCCCTTCCCCAACCGCTGGCGACATCCACGCAATCGCGCCTTGAGCTGGTGCAACGCTTCAAGCAAAACGCCGCCCAAGGCAGCCTCGCCTGCCTGTTCACCAGCAACCTCGTCTAGCCGGGCAACCATTTGACGCACCCTCTGTCTTCTGGACGGTTTTGCAGCTTTTCGGACCCGAATTTGCCATGGGTGCCGAACTTCTGGACGGTTTTCACGCCCATTTCCCACAAGCGCCCGACAAAAGCCCTGGTCGCGTTTCCCCAAACGACGCCTCTAAGCTGCACAACCGCCCAGAAGTTCGCTCCAGCATTTCCCTTTCTGCAGAATTCCTCGAAATCGAGCGGTCGTCCCCATGCCGGATGCGCTGGGCTTTACCATCTCCTTACCTTCTCTTTACATTCGAAGGCCAGATGGGAGTTTTCATGCACAATCGCACCGCCGCGCACGCCTCCGCCATAGCCGCAGGCGTGTTCCTTGCGCTGTTCGCCGCGCTCACGGTTTCGCTGATATTTGTAGACCGCCAGCCCATTGCCGGCGACGGCAGCTTGGTGGGCCTTGCCACCTTCAACCTTGACGCGCGCGCCATCCTCGGGCAAAGCGACCTCATGGAGAAGCTGTCCAACGCGCTGCTCATCGTGCCGGCCATTGGCGCGCTCATGCTCGCCATAGTCGGCTGCAAGCAGCTGATCCGTTCCCGCAGCCGCAGCGGGGTCGACCGCGACCTTTGGCTGCTGTTGGGGATTTACGGCGCCATGCTGGTGCTGTACGTGTTGTTCAACTGCATCTCGCCCAACAACCGTCCCATCCTGGAGGACGGCGTTTGCGAGCCGTCGTTCCCCTCGTCGCATACGCTGCTAGCCGTCACCATGTGCGGCACGGCCATGATCCAGGCCGTGCAACGCATCCGCCAAGGGGGTTTGCGCACCGCAGCCCTTGCCATCTGCACCGTGGGCATGGTAGGCATCGTCGCCGCGCGCGCAATGGCCGGCGTGCACTGGGCCACCGACATCCTCGGCGGCATCCTGCTCGGCGCAGCCCTGGTGGCCATATACCACGCGATAGCGTTCGCCGACTACGGCAAAGCCTCACGCGGAAAGCACGCAAGACGTTAACCGCAAACCAGCGCGACAATCCGACAGGCTTCCCCCTCGTCTCCGAGTCGCGCCTCATCCTGAAACCCGCATGCACAAGAAAGCCTTCTATTTCCCGAACTCAGGAAATAGAAGGCTTTTTCACAATGGCAGCCAGAGATCCTCATGCCGACGACCAGCACATCTCCGACAGCGGCGCGCGCAAGCGACGATCAACGTGCTTGCCACAGCAGCGCCCCAACATGCGCTCAGACACCGACGAATCTATTTACTCCCAACCCTTCCACACGTCAGGCTGATAGCCTACCGTGGCCTTCTTGCCGTTGCGGACCACCGGCTCGCACAGCACCTGCTGGTTGTCGAGCACCTTCTCGAACTTCTGGTCCGCCGCCAGATACTGCAGCAAAGCCACGGTATCGGCGTCCTTGGCATCGGGGTTGATCAGCTTGTCAAGGCCGCCGACGGCGTTGGCCACCGACTGCAGCTCGCCTTTGCTCATGCCCTTTTCCTTCAAGTCGATGAACTGGAAGCTGATGCGACGCTCCTTGAAGTAGCGCTGGGCCTTCTTCGTGTCGAAGCTTTTCTTCGTGCCGAAAATCTGGATGTTCACGCAAACGTCCCTTCAAATCCTACAGCTGACCGTGCCCATGATACGCCCGCGCAAGGGCGCGGCCCATCTCGTCGGCATCGGCCGCATCAAAACGATACGACACCGTCTGCGGCTGCCCCGGCGCATCGGCGCGGTCCTGCTCGACGCG
>CAKUJT010000378.1 GCA_934661765.1 uncultured Senegalimassilia sp. | reverse complement strand
TCAATATCACCGGTTGTACCAAGCTGTACACCGATTGTTGCATTCTTAAGATCATCCTTTGACTCAACAGTTGCAGCAGAAACGCCAGCAGTCATGGAAACTGCCATTACTGTGCCAAGTGCAAGAGCTACTAATTTTTTCATATTCTTTTCCTCCTCTTAATCTCATATACAGAAACGGATTCTTATATCCTCATCCACATGGTAAGCTGTTTCTGCTTATTTCTTCCACAGCAGCCATCTTCACAAGGTGGGAACATAATTATTCATGCTTTCTGCATATTCATTCATCTATCTTTTCCTCATTTTATCAGTTTTTTTGAAAAATGCAAGACTTTCCATAAGATTCCTTATTTTTTAATTTTGATTTTCCTGACTGCGCTGTATAAACCATATACTTTCTTGCCTTTGGAATCTTTTTTATAGGCTCTTGTTTTTACATAATAGGTCTTGTTTTTCTTAAGTCCACTAATGGTCAGGGACGCTTTTGAGGTTGTCATTGTTTTTGCGCCAGTAAATTTGGAATTTGCTGCATACAGAATCTGGTAACCAGATGCTCCGATGATTTTCTTCACTCTGACGGTCATTTTCTTGCGACTGTAATCTTTCCATTACTTACTGTGCAGACAGACGGATTGGAAGATTCGGCAGTTGCGCCACTGTTGCCAATATCTATATAGTTCCAGTAACCTTCCCATAAATTCTGAATTGTTGTTTCTCCAATTGTGGATCTCACATGACTAAAGTCACGTGCTCCTCAGTCGCTTTAAGCGACAAGGCTAAATATCGGCGGATACGCCTGTAACTTAGGATATGCGCAGTCATGCGCTTTTTCCATGCCAGATATGGCAGGTTCCCACACCACAGGTAGTCCGCTGTATATCTGCCTGTGTTTATGCAGTTTTTAAGAGTTCCATTTCTGAAAATAATTCTCTTAAGTCCGCATATACACATGAGATCCTACGCTTTACCGAAGGGACTTTTGCCTCCAGCAAAGACCTTTCCGTTACCGGAAGGGGTTTTAAGAGTTCCCGTATAAAATATCTTGCTCCAATATTATAGGACGCCGAAAGATCACAGTTATATCTTTTTCCATTCTGGAATGTACAGAGACTGTGATTGCCCGGATCCCGGACAACTGTTCCTGACCCATCACAGGCAAGCCTGCTGGTATTCCATGCACAGATCCTGGATATCCGCATTCCTCTCCTGTGAGCCTGATGTTCACATCTTTTCTGGATATCCCTTTTTCTCCACAGATGAAGCTTCTGTTTCTTTCTTCCGGATATCTTTCCTTTTGTTTCCAGATACTCAAAAACGATCACATCCGCATGGTTTTCTTCCGCATATCCTGTAACTGCCCCTGCGATTTTTCTTCCAAGTTCTGTGTTAAGACGCTTCGTATAAGCCCACCTGCTTTTCACCTGTGCAGAGCCATGCTCCCGCTGGAACCTGCTTATCCGTCCCAGCACACGGTACATCCGGTCTTTTTCACTGGGAAAATCGATAAACTTTCTTCCCAGGACAGTTCCATCTGACCGCATAATGGTACAGACTGCATCCGTATTGAGTCCTAGATCCACACTGCAGATGACCTGTTCTTTTGCAGGTGTCTTTGTAAGCAGCACCTCTTCCGTATAAGAAAAACGCAGAAAATATTTACGATGCCTTTTTTCCAATACGGGGGCTGCAGCTTTTTTTCCTGCCCAGTTCTTTCTGAGATATTCCATATCTGTATGGCTGAGACTGACCCTGAACCATTTCCAGTCATGGCCGTCATAAAGTTTCAGGTACGCTCCATCTTTTTCTTCTGTATCTTCGCGGTACATCACATCACGGTAGAATACCGGCATGGCATGATTATCACACACCAGCTTCGGCCTGCCGCCTTTCTGATCCGTTTTTTTCCACAGTTCCATCCTTGTCTTATATGAAGATACACTTCCCAGGGCATGCTGGATAGCTGCCCTTCTGAGATAAGAAGGCATCTTTGGAAAACGCAGGTCAAAACCAAACCTTGCCTGGTT
>CAKUJT010000377.1 GCA_934661765.1 uncultured Senegalimassilia sp. | reverse complement strand
GTTTCCTCTAACTTCGGAATAGTCTTTCCTTTTTCAAGCAAGGTATTACAATCTTTGCAATAAATATCTCCTGTGTATCCTTCCGTAGTTTCGGTTGCCTCTTTTTTATTTCTTGTCTCCTTATGAAGATGTCCTGTTGCTTTTATCGTTTCCTCATAAGCATCTCCACAGGCACATTTGAATGTCTTTGTTCCGTTGGTTGTACAGGTTGCTTTTTTCGTGATGGTTTCGGTGTAGCTGTGTTCATGAGAAGCATCTTTTTCCCAGTGTGCATATACTGTTAAATTTCCTGTACATAAAGTACTTGCCGTAATCTGACTGCCTCCTGTTTTAGCAGTAAACCATCCTAAGAATGTATAACCATCTTTTTTAGCTTCTGGCAATTTTCCATAGACTGTATTATAAAGACCTTCCTGTTTTGTATTTCCCTCTATTGTTCCACCATTTGCATCAAACTCAAGTTCATATGATAATGGAACCCATTGTGCATACAGAGTATGGTTTTTTGCGATATTTACTATGCTTTTGGCATCTACTTTATTTCCACCACTCTTTTCTGTATACCAGCCTTTAAATGTATAGCCAGGTCGTTCTACATCAGGAAATGTTCCATATGCCTCATCATACGTTACTGTCTTACTAACCGCATTTGTCTTACCTCCATTTGCATCAAGATTCACCGTATAAACACTCTTTTTCCAGTGAGCATATAACATACCGGTATCCTGACAAATGGTTGTGCTATCTACTTTCTTTCCATTTTCTGATGCTGTATACCACCCTAAAAAAGTATGTCCTGTTCTTGTGGCTGTTGGAAGTGTTCCATACGCAGTACCATAAACAACTTCTTTTGTACTACTTCCTGAAATGGTTCCCCCGTTTCCATTAAAAGTAACCTGTTCTTTTTGTGCCTCCCAACGTGCATATAACTCTAAATTTCCGCTATACTTTTTATTGGATTCATATTTTTCTCCGCCATTTTCTGCTGTGTACCAGCCTTTAAATATATAGTGTTCCTTTGTAGGATTTTTAATTAAAGTACTGCCTGAAACGGCGGTATTTCCAAATACAATATTATTATCTGCTATATATGTCGTTGGATTATCGGAAGTATTTTTTCCTCCATTTAAATGATAATTAATTGAAAATTCATTAATATCGGTTTCACAGATAAAAGATTTTACTTCCGTTCCTAAAATATCAGCCATACTATTGAAGTCGTCCCAGGCTCCATCCTGTCCAATTCTCAAATAATCCTGCCCACCTTCATAGGCTTTATAGTCATCAGGCTGATTTGCTCCCCAGTTACTATAACTCCAAGATTCACCGGATTCCCATTTCCACTCTCCTTCTTTTTCTCTATCACTTCCCCCTATAAAAGCAGTACTATAATTAAACTCTTTTAATAATCCAGTAACAAATTCATTCTCTTCTTTTGATGTAATGGAGACAAGATAACCGCCGAAAACATTTTTGCAATACTGTTTTGCATCATTCCAGCCTATCAAAGCACTATTATCAATCAGGTAATATTTATGACCATTAAATGACCTTATCGCAACTGCCTCGTTCTTTTCACCAATTAATATACCTGCATTATCTGTCGCACAATTTCCTAACTTATCGTAAGCATAAATGTGTGTAATATAATAGCCATCTTCATTATTATGGTCGCTTTGATTTACATGATAAGTTATCTCTTTTTCTTCTCCCTCACCGGAATCTACCTTTATATCTTTCTTGGAAATATCATCCTGTCCATTCTTTGCTGTCCAGGTAAACAATGAAACTTTATCAACACCCGTTTCATCCGACACCTTACAGGTTACTTTAAAACCAGTATTATCCTTACTGACCTTTACATCCTTTATTACTGGAGGAGTTTCCTCAAAGGAATAACCCGTTCTTCCTGCTTGTACATTCCCACACTTGTCATATACATAAATATCTGTTACATATGCTCCCAGTTCATTATTATGGTCGCTTCGATTTACACGATAAGTTACATGCCCATTCACTATTTTTCCACG
>CAKUJT010000376.1 GCA_934661765.1 uncultured Senegalimassilia sp. | reverse complement strand
TTTCGGCTGGAAAAAATGCCGCATTGGTATCCGTAAGCCATTACCTTGAATATCACTCGCGGGTCGGTGACCGATTTCCTTCCTCTGGAAGAATACGCTGCGTACAGTTTCCTGTAGTCCAGTTCCTCAAGCTGGGCGCTGGTCACTCGGACGGGTGCATCCTCCGGTAATTTAATTTCACTGTTCAGTATAAGAACCAGTTGATTATTTTGCTCAACTGCGGTATACTGAGCTTGCGTTCCAGAGTTTTTCATGGTAGTTTAATTCTAACGCAAAAAACCACATCAGCCAAGCCCTTTCGGGATGGTCGATGTGGTTTTTTCATGGACGTATTTTGCAACAGGCCCATTTTCAAAGGAGGGTTCCATACGAAGCAAAAGCGTATCACAATCGCCCTAGCGGTCATGGCGTTCCTGCTGGCGCTGGGGCTGACCTTGTATCCTGTAATCAGTAATTATGTAAATCAAAAGTACGCATCCCAGATTCAAACCACCTATCAGGAGGTTATGGAGCAGATTGACGATTCCGCACTGCGGGAAGCGAAAGAACAGGCGGATATTTACAATCGTTCCCTAATTCCCGGCGCAGCGGAAGCTTACAGCCAGGAGGGCTTACTGGCAGCATCTGCCGACTATGACAGCCAGCTCAATCTCGCTGGGAATGGCATCATGGGCTATGTGGAGATTCCCAAAATCCGCGTAAATCTGCCCATATACCACGGAACGGAAAATGATTCTCTGGAACGGGGAATCGGGCATCTGCTGGGCAGCTCCCTCCCGGTGGGCGGCGAAAGCACCCACAGCATTCTCTCTGGGCACAGCGGCATGGCAAGCCAGAAGATGTTCACCGATTTGGAGCAGCTCACCGCCGGTGATGTGTTCTATCTTCATGTTCTGGATGAAACCCTGGCGTATCAGGTGGTGGAGATCAACACCGTGCTGCCCTACGACACCAGCCTGCTGGGGATCGCCCCCGGTGAGGATTTGTGTACTCTCGTCACCTGTACCCCCTATGGGGTAAACACCCACCGGCTGCTGGTGCGTGGTTCCCGGATTCCCTACGAGGAAGCGGAGCAGATTATGGAAGAAACTGCCAGTGAGGAAGCAGCAGCATCGACATGGGAGGAAAAGTATTTGCAGGGCGTTATTCTGGGCATTGCCGCAGCTCTGGTTCTGATCCTGGTCATCGCCATTGGCGCACAGATTTACCAGAGCATTGCTGGCAGTAGCGGAGGGAATAGCCATGCGAAGCAGTAAACTCCGGGCCTTTCTCATTGCCCTGATGCTGCTGGTGTTCGCTGCTGGTCTTGCCTTTCTCCTGTACCCCAGCCTTTGGGGTGCCGCGGTAGACCAAAAAATCTCCCTGAACGCACAGGGCTTTCTGAATCGGGATGCAACCGAACCGACCATCCCCGAAGTGATTGTCACCATTGATTCCCTAACGGAGCAGGAGGAAACCAGAGATTACCCAGAGCTGTGGGCGGACATGGTTCGCTACAACGAAACCATCTACACCCAGGGGCAGGCAGGACTGTCCTGTGAGTATGACTATCAGAAACCCAGCTTTCGGCTTTCAGACTATGGTCTTGGGGATGAAGTGTTCGGGGTAATCTCCATTCCTGCCATGGAGCTAGAAATGCCCATCTATCTTGGGGCAACGGAGCAGCACATGGCGAATGGAGCCGCTCACCTCAGCCAAACCAGCCTGCCCATCGGCGGGGAAAATACCAACTGCATCATTGCCGGACACCGGGGCTACAACGGTGCCAGCTACTTTCGCTACATCGACAAGCTGAAAGTTGGGGATGCCGTGTATATCACAAATCTATGGGAGCGGCTAACCTATCGGGTCTGTGAAATCAAGATCATCGCCCCCCACGATGTAACGGAAATCCTGATTCAGCCGGGACGGGAGCTGCTGACCCTGCTAACCTGCCACCCCTACGCTTCCGGGGGTAGGCAGCGGTATGTGGTTTACTGTGAGCGTGTGGAATCCCCCGAAGCCAAAAAATCATAACGGATCGGAGGTAACAC
>CAKUJT010000375.1 GCA_934661765.1 uncultured Senegalimassilia sp. | reverse complement strand
CTCGTTTGAGGCCGAACGCACCGACTCCGTCAATCCACGCGCCCGGGTGTATCCATAAGTCACCAGACGCAACTGGACATTATACGAGCCTGCGCGAGTTGTTTCAAGGAAAACCTGCCCAAACGAATCGCGCCCACAACCTGCACACAAGCCAGGTTGCGGGCGCTCATACTAATGTATAGAGGGATCCGGGTTCCTATTCAGCCGATCCGGCGATGCCGGCGGACAGCTTGATGCTCACGAAGGCCTATATCGTCATATTCGGCGACGCTACAGGCGCGCTTGCGTAGGCAACCAGGCTCGCACCTGCTACGCCACGCAACGCCGAAGCGAGTACTAGTCCAGATGGAACGCGCACGGCAGGTCGACGCTTACCGGCGAGTTGTCGGCGTTGGTCTCCATGACGCTGGCCATGAAGTCCCACCACTTCCGGCAGATCTCGGTTTCCGCCGATTCCGCGTAACGCTCGGGATCGTCGAGCTCGATGTAGCCGAACAGGATGTTGGTCTCCTCGTCGATGAAGATGCTGTAGTTGTGCCCGCCGTACTCGTGGAGCATATCGGCCATCTCGGGCCACAGCTCGTTGTGGCGGCGCTCGTACTCCTCGGCGAACCCCGGATACAGCTTCATCTTGAAGCCGCTGATAGTGCGGCCTTCGGCGGTTTTACGTACGGTCATCGCCTTTTCCTTTCATTATCGTTGCGGATATGGGCATGCAGTTGCGCACGGACCCGGGGATTTCCCACCCCTTGCCCCTTGTACGCACAGCGCGTACGCGCCGCGAAACGCGCATGCCCGATCTTGCGGCAGCGCCGGGACGGACGAGAGGCTGCAGACCCCTGCCCTACGGGCGCATATGCGCCCTAAAACGATGGCGCCTACGGCACGATTGCGCAGGACAGGTCCTTCCCTACCGACGCATATGCGCCGCGAAACGCGCATGCCCGGGCGGCGCGCCCGGGCATGCAAGGGAAACGTTACTGCAGCTTGCCGTAGCGCTCCTCGGTGATCTGATCGAGCGTCTTGCCCTGCGTGTCAGGGCACCACACCACGCCGACCACGAGCGAGACCACCAGCACGCCGCACATGATGAGCGCCGCCGGGAAGAAGCCTGCCGGGTTGGTGGAGATATCGCCCATGATGGCGCCGACGCCTACGAGCGACCAGATGCCAAGGGCCGCGCGCACCAGGAAGAACATGATGCCCTGCGCGCCGCCGCGGTAGCGCGTCGGGAACAGCTCGGTGCCCCACAGCGCGTAGAAGCACTGCGCCGAGAAGCCCGCCGAAACGCCCCACAGGATGACGTATGCCCACAGGCACCAGCCCATGGAATCGGTGGTGCCGTTGTTGAGCGCCGCGCCGAAGATGGCGATGCAGACCCATGAGGCCAGCGCCAGCAGCGCCGAGGCGCCGAACAGGATGCGATGCGGCACCTTATCACCCAGCTTGGAGAACACCGCCAGCGAGCAGACGGCCACGAGCACCCATTGAACCACACCGAGCAGGCTCTGCCCCACCGAATCGATGTTGCCGGCTGCGGCGTACAGATACGGCATGAACTGGCCGTTGGTGCCCGCCGCCAAGTTCCACGTCAGGTACACGGCCACCAAAAACACGATGGTCTTGACGTTGACGGGGTTCTTCAGCGCATTGGCCATCATGCGGCCGAACGACTCGTGCCCGGTCGTCTCGTTCTGCTTCTCCGCCCAATCCTTGGACTCCTGCAGCTGGCGCTGCAGGTTCCATGCGACAAGCGCCACCACGAGCAGCACGAGGAACAGGATGCGCGTGGACAACAGGCCGTCGAAAGGACCGTAGGTTCCGGCGGGCAGCAGCGTCTTGCCATCGGCCGCGAAACCGGGGAGCACGAACGACAGGGCCAAAGACAGCAGGAAGATGATGGCCGGCCCGCAGCTCCATGCGAACTGGCTGATGCCGATGTTAGCGGCGCGCTTAGTGGACGTGGACGTTTCGGAGATGTAGCTCCACGATGCGGGGACGCCCGCTCCCACCGACAGGCCGGAGAGCACCAC
>CAKUJT010000374.1 GCA_934661765.1 uncultured Senegalimassilia sp. | reverse complement strand
GGAGACCATGGCGAAGAAATTCACGATGGAAACTTCTGTATGGATGGACTGGTTTATCCTGACAGAACACCACATACCGGACTGAAGGAATATAAAAATGTATACCGTCCTGCGAGAGTGGTTTCCTATGACCAGATTACTGGTAAGACAGTTCTCCATAATTACATGAACTATATGGATCTGAAAGATTACCTGTATCTTGCCTATGAGGCAACTGCAGATGGAAAGATAGTAAATTCCGGATGCATTCGCCTGGCAGAGAGCATTGCACCGCAGCAGGAGGGAACTGTTATTATTCCGGCCAATATCCCGGAAAGAGGAAAATGCTTCTTGAAGGTGAAGTATTTGCTGAAGTCTGGAAATGGCTTACAGGAGACAGACAGTCTGCTGGGCTTTGATGAAATTCTGTTGCAGAATGAGGATGGAAGAAACCAGAATGCTGTTATGCTCATGGAAACAGGGTTAGTTGGAGGATTCATCAAAGTAACAGAGTCTGACCGTTATCTTGAGATGGAGAATAACGCCTTCCACTATGTTTTCAATAAACTGACCGGCTTGTTTGAAAGCATGTCTGCAGCAGGAGAGAACATCCTGGATCGACCGATGGAACTTAATATATGGAGAGCACCAACAGATAATGACCGTAAGATTAAGCTGGAGTGGATGGATGCCCATTATGATCAGAGCTATGTAAGAGCTTATGAGACCTCTTACCAGGCAGAAGAATCAAAAGTAACTATCTTCACCCATATGGCAGTTGTTGCAGCTACTGTGCAGAAAGTTCTGGATATCCATGCTGTATGGGAAGTAACTTCAGATGGCGCTGTTTCTGTAAAAATGAATACGGTAAAAGATATGGAATTCCCCATGCTTCCAAGGTTTGGGCTGCGCCTGTTCTTAAAAGATAACTTTAAGGATGTGACATACTATGGCATCGGACCGGATGAAAGCTATGTTGATAAATGCCGTTCTGGAAGTCATGGAGTTTATACCTCCAAGGTCGAAGATCTGCATGAAGATTATCTTCGTCCTCAGGAAAACGGAAGCCATGCAGACTGCGATTATGTGTGCGTGAGCAATGATAAACTGACGTTGTCAGCTGCTGGGGAAAAAACGATTGCATTTAATGCTTCTGAATACACTCAGGAGGAACTGACAAATAAAAAGCACAGCTATGAACTGGAAAAATGTGGAAGCACTGTACTTTGTATTGATTATTCCCAGAACGGTATCGGTTCTAACAGCTGTGGACCGGTACTTTCCGAGAAATATCAGTTAAATGAAGAAAAGTTCACATTTGATGTGAAACTGGTTTTGCATAATAGATAATTAACAAGACGTAAACATGGCAGGCATGTCTCTAAACAGGGATGTGCCTGCTGCTTTTATGCACAATTTTATAGAAAAACAGACGAAATATAATAAAAATCGCATTTTGTGCATGCTTTGTAAAATTAAATTCATATGATTTTTGAATGGCAAGTTTTATAATTGGATAATTTTAAATGATTTTTTACATAAATAGTAAGTGCTGAATTATTGTTTCAATTTATGGCATCAACATATTTGCTGAAGTCAATAGAGAATCAACTTGTTTGAAAGGAAAATTAAGTCAAGAATGCCGCAGCCTTTGAAAATATTGGCTGCGGCATTTTAAATATATGATATGTTTGCTGTAAAAAATAAAACATCAGGATTCTCAACCAGACATTTGGAAAAGTCAAGAAGGTGCTTCTGATATAAGATAGGCAACATTAAAATTATCATATACTTGAGATTTTAAGTACATACCTTCATATAATTTGATATAGTCGATGCATGTTTTGAAAAAAATAGAACCATTGCAATTAATGCATGAGTCGTCTTCAGTGTATATATGTGTATCTCCATTATTGTCTTCGATAAATAAGAGACTAACAAATATTTTATCTTCTGTCAGCCAGAAAGAGATATATTTTGAAAGAGTTCCATCAATTTCTGTGGCACCATCCAGAATTTGTTCATCTGATTCCAGCTCATTAATATGTTCCCAAAAAATTTGAGG
>CAKUJT010000373.1 GCA_934661765.1 uncultured Senegalimassilia sp. | reverse complement strand
GAAGACAGGGTATCGGATATTGCAACGGAGGTAGGAATTCCTGACTATAACTATTTTACAAAGGTCTTCAAAAAAGCGATGGGTGTTACACCAAGAGAATATAGAAAGTCAATGAGAAAACAAATACAAAAAAGAACTAAAAAGGTTCTTTTTTTTATGCGAAAATAGAAAAAATGACAAGATACACGCGAACAAAATTACTATTATATGGTTAAAATGCGCTATAAATAATAAAAAAACAGTAATATAATGTGATACATAAACAAAACGCAGAGACGTGTGAAAATAATATGGGGCAAAATATATTAAGGCAACAAGAAAACCGGTAAAGAATATCTGTGAATTTGCAGAAAACCATGCACATGAACTTGACAGTATTTCTTTTGTATGCAGTATAGAGGATAAAAAACGCTTGTACGGATTATTGGACAAAGAAATACCGGATATCTATGTGACTTCATCAGTACCGAACCTGATGGAAATCGGTCATAAGGATGCCGGAAAAGGAAAGACTCTTCTGTGGCTTCTTAATGAACTTGGAATCTCACCAGAGGAGGCAATGGCCTTTGGGGATGCGGACAATGATATTAGTATGCTGATAGCAGTGAAATATGGAATTGCAATGGCGAATGGCACGGAAAACTGTAAAAAAGCTGCTTGTTTTGTGACCGATACCAATGAAAATGACGGAGTTGTGAAGGGAATTTTGAAGTTGGGAATATATAGTCTGGAAAAATGAATTACAATGTCTTAGACGACAAAGAATTTGAAGCTATAAGGTTTTTAAATGAGATCTTATAGCTTTTTTATGTGCGCCGGTTTGTGCATGTTGACTATGAAAACGTACTAATTTCTATACTATTGTACATAATGACTAAGAATATATTGACGAAACGAAAATTTTAATGATATTATACAACTACTTCAAGGAAAACTTGTAAAAAAAGTGCAAATGAACGATATGGCCATTGAGTTCACAACTAAAGAAAAGGAGAGAATGGGATGAGAAAAAAACTTTTTAGCGCATTATTGGCAGGTTGTATGGTTGTAGCTATGGGAAGTTCAATGGTATATGCGGAAGCTGACGATACCGTAAAAGTTGGCATTTCCATGAAAACTCTGGATGGAGCGTATTTTACTGCTTTATCAACACACATTACAGAATTTTGTGAGGAAAATGGTTGGGAAGTAACAACTTTAAATGCGGATTCAGATACTTTAAAAGAAGCTGAAAATATGGATACATTTATAACTCAGAATTATGATCTTATTTTTATGGATCCATATGATCCAGAAGGCGCTGTTGCAGCTATTGATAAAGCAGCTGATGCAGGAATTCCTGTGATTTGTTGTGATAACAGTTGCGGAGAATCAGCTCATAATGTAACAACAGTTTTCTCAGATAATCTTCAGAATGGCCGAGAAGTTGGTTTGTGGGTAGGCAAAAATTCGTTTGATGCAGATGAAACGATTTCTTCTGTACTTATCGCAGGACAGAAAGGCGTTTACGCAGGACAGGAAAGAAGAACGGGAGTTATTTGTGGTGTAATTGAAAGCAGATCTGGATGTACAGAAGATGAGGCATGGGAAGCTGCAAAGACAATGGAAGAAGAACTGATCAATAATGGATCTGCTAAAAATGAAGACGCAAATTTTGAAATTCTTGGTGTAGGTTGGGGCGATTGGAATGCAAATGGTGGTCTTTCAGCAGCAGAAGACTTAATCGTAGCAAATCCAAATATCAATTTCCTTTTTGGTGAAAATGATGCCATGGTTATGGGTGCTATGACAGCAGTTCAGAATGCAGGTCTTTCGGATCAGGTAGTTCTGGCGGCAGCTGCTGATGGTCAGAAGGAAGCATATGAACTTATTAAAGACGGAACTGCTTATAAAGCTACAGGAGAAAACAATCCAAAGGTAGTTGCAGAAACAGCAGTAGACATTGCAAAAGAAATACTTGTAGATGGCAAGAGTGCGGATGATTATGAGAAATATACAAAAACACCTGCACATTGTATCAATCCGGATAATGTAGATGAATACTATAATCC
>CAKUJT010000372.1 GCA_934661765.1 uncultured Senegalimassilia sp. | reverse complement strand
GGGGTATAGCTCAGTTGGTAGAGCAGTGGTCTCCAAAACCACGTGCCGTGGGTTCGAATCCTACTGCCCCTGCCAATAACTAAACATAATCGGGGTGTAGCGCAGTTTGGTAGCGCAACTGGTTTGGGACCAGTGGGCCGCGGGTTCAAATCCTGCCACCCCGACCATTTCAGGGAACGGAAACGTTTCGATTATTGGGCCATTAGCTCAGTTGGTCAGAGCATCCGGCTCATAACCGGCAGGTCCGGGGTTCAAGTCCCTGATGGCCCACCACAATTGTATATAAGTAGTTTGCCCAGATAGCTCAGTTGGTAGAGCAGGGGACTGAAAATCCCCGTGTCCTTGGTTCGATTCCGAGTCTGGGCACCACTTATTAATAAAGATAATCTCTTGCTGACTATGTCCGAGGGATTATTTTTTTAATATATGATATTTGTTTTTTAAAGATCAGCAAACTTTTTCACCTGAACGCAATGCGAGGAGGAAAGACGGAAAATGGCACAGTTATATTACAGATACAGCACGATGAATGCCGGGAAATCCATAGAAGTCATAAAAGTGGCTTATAATTATGAGGAACGCGGTAAAAAAGTGCTGGCTCTGGTGCCGGGTATAGATGACCGGTATGGAAAAGGGAAGATAACGTCGAGAGTCGGACTCAGCCGTGAAGCTACTATAGTCAATGAAGATACTAATATCCTGGAGATATTCATGAGAGAAAACGACATAGAGACGATCGACTGTGTGGTCGTGGATGAGTGTCAGTTCCTTAAACAGCATCATGTCGAAGAGCTTGTGGAGATAGTCGACAGCTTCAATATACCGGTACTCGCATACGGGCTTAAGAATGATTTTAAAAATGAATTGTTTGAAGGATCGTATTATATGTTGATATATGCAGATAAGATCGAGGAAATCAAGACTATCTGCTGGTGCGGCAGGAAGGCTACGATGGTGGCTAGAGTCATCGACGGCAAATTCGTGAAAAGCGGAGAGCAGATCATGGTCGGAGGCAATGATATGTATGTTTCTCTGTGCAGAAAGCACTACAATGAGGGCCGTATAGGCCCTAAGGAGTGAATGTGACAACGAAAAAACGGATCCGTTTTCAGGATCCGTTTTAAAATGTCCGCATTTATATCGCTGTTACAGGAGTGTGGATGCCTTCCTGCCCTGCCAGGTATTTCTTTTGCGCATGGTGCTGTGGATGCCGTTCAGGATCGTGCGTTTTTTGTAACTCCAGGCAGGAGAGATGAGCGTTGAACGCGGTGCGTCGCCTGAGATCCTGTGTACTGTGACATGAGGAGGGATCAGTTCAAGAGCCGATATGACCAGATCGGTATATCCTTCGATGCTGTCAAAGGACACGTAGTCAGGATAGAGTTTTTCCATGGGAGAACCTTTTACCAGATTGAACATATGGAGTTTTATCCCGAATATGTCCCGGCTGCATACGTGTTTCACGGAGTCGAGCATCATTTCACGAGTCTCTCCGGGGAGGCCCAGGATCAGATGAGTCACGACGGGGATGTCGCGCCTGATCAGCTTCTTTACGGCATTGTCGTAATCGTCAAGCGTGTAGCAGAGATTCATCTTTGAGGCAGTTTCTGCATGTATGGTCTGAAGTCCGAGTTCTACCCACATGAATGTTTTTTCGTTGAGATCTGCGAGCAGATCGATCACGTCATCCGGCAGACAGTCCGGACGTGTAGCTATGGCTATACCTTTTACAGACGGATGCTTCAAAGCCGCACAGAACTTTTCGCGAAGTTCGGCAACGGGTGCATATGTATTCGTATGGCTCTGGAAATACGCTATGTAACCTGCGCCGGGCCATTTATCCGAAAGGAGTGTTATCTGGCTGTTGAGATCGGATATGATATCACCTGAGCCGGCGGCAGTGTCACCTGAGCCGCTCGCTGAACAGAAAAGACAGCCGCCGACACCTTTTGTGCCGTCACGGTTCGGGCATGTGAACCCACCGTCGATAGACAGTTTGACCATCTTCATTCCGAACTTTTTCTTCAGATAAGTGTTTACAGTGTTGATCCTCAGCT
>CAKUJT010000371.1 GCA_934661765.1 uncultured Senegalimassilia sp. | reverse complement strand
GTATTATGGACATGTGGCCCTCTTTCACAATTTATATACACTCACACAGTATAGTCCCACTAATTGAAAATTTCAAGTATTTTTTCGCTTTCTCCTTTGCTTTTTTCAAATCTCTACGTTTCTGTGAATTTTATAAACTTTTTCTTGATATTTCTGGCAATATCATATCTTGCCAATATCGGGTTGTGAGAGTATAATATGTGAGGACACGGCAAGGAGATTGGGGCGAGTTGGAATACCCCTTAATCTTCCAAAATCATGAAAGAGGGTGACATCGTGAACAAGACTGTTTTGAAGTTGGATCGAATCTTGGCTTGGATGAACGTTTGTTGCACATTGCCCCCTCTGAATCGAATGTAGGGATTTTTCGCTATTTTTAGATTCATCATAAGTTGTGGCAATGGCATTGTGTGCTGTTGCCACTTTTTGTATGCCTTTAGGGTATTGGTGTTACTTCCCTCCACGGTATGCAAGTTATACGAAACTAAATACTGTTGCCACACATTATGCGGATCAAATACACTAACAGGAGGAATCTTATATGAAAAGTCATTTTAACGAGCCGGAACAACATATGTCTGGCATGGACACCCCCGTTAATCCTAGTGTCAAATTCAAGATTGAGGCATCCACTGGCAACATCTCCTTCGAAGTCCCTGCGGATGTTGATCTGGCTTATTTGAAGGGCGTTCTAGCCACAATTATGGAGAGTTTACAGGACAATAGTGATGGAGACCGTTGTTGTCCCGATACCCTACGTACCAAAGAGTATGACGTTTTTATAAGTCACGCATCAGAGGATAAACAGCCCTTAGTGGAGGAACTTGTTAGTCGTCTTAAGGCCGAGGGCATCAGAGTGTGGTATGACAAGGACAATATCAACTGGGGCGACCGCTTCCGGGCTAAAATTGACGAAGGTCTGGAAAAGGCTCAATACGGCATCATCATCCTCTCGCCCGATTATGTTAAAGAAGACAAGTACTGGACGAAGGCAGAATTGGATGCCTTATTTCAGATAGAGAGCACCACAGGCAAGAAGGTTTTGCTTCCTGTGTGGCATCACCTATCCAAGAATGAGGTCATAGCCTTCAGCCCCCTATTTGCTAGTAGAAGCGCATTGAATACTGCGACGATGACCATTGCAGAAATTGCTGCTAATGTTAAAAAGATCATTAGCGACGATAGTTGAATTTCTATTCCTGGGTGCCCCTTGTGGGCGCCTTTTTTCTATTCAATCAAGTCTGCAAAGCAAAAGCATAACTAATCAGACGAAGTGAAAAGCTTATACACTCATTTTGTGCATGACAAAAAGTGTACAAAACTGAGCCTTTTTCTCCGTGAGTCGGCAGGCAATCACACACATGGGAAATTATAAAGGGCCTTATTGAAAATATAGATACAGAGAATTATTCTGCGCCTTTTCCACCCATATCCATACATTTTTTGGCCCGCCTGGAACTGTAATGCGGGCAGGACAGTTGTTTCACCCGGAAGCTCTGTTTACAGCCATACGCGCAGCGGTGGCAGAGTGGATGATACTGCCGTCTCCCATTCCCCCCAAGGAAGAACGCCCACTCCAACCTCCATTTCTTACTTCGGCTCATCGTTCCTCCCGTTCCGGTGCGTCCCGGCTGGGAGTGTCCACCTTCGGCTGTTTGGCGCAATCCTGCCGGGCCGCCTCCAATCTTCCCCGAACGGAGGAGCGTTCCAAATTCCGTGGATCAGCCGCTACCGCAAAGGCACGGGTGCCGTTGCCCATGATAAGGAAACGCTGGTCATCGGAATGGTGGTGGACACCGTAGCCCAGGGTCTCCATCTGTTTCTGGCTCAAAGAGGTTACGGTGAAGTTACCCCTAGGAGTCTGCACATGGCCTCCGGTTTCAAATTTGTCCGGGAGATAGGCTTTCTCCTGGGATTGCTCCGGGACGGGCAGCACCACCAGCTTGCCGTCCCTGGGTACGAACAGCTCCGGCGTTCGGAACTGCTCCGTGTACTTCTGGATCAGCTCCGGAGTCAGAGAGGCAAAGTCCTCCTCGCCCAAGCCGACCACCAGAAATGTACCGGCCACAATGTCATAAAGGC
>CAKUJT010000370.1 GCA_934661765.1 uncultured Senegalimassilia sp. | reverse complement strand
GCCAGAACACCCACGGCCAGACCGATGGTATCGCCGGTCTTGGGGTTGGTGGTGTCCTCCTTCTTCCACTTGGCGTAGACGGTCTTGTTGGCATCCATCTTGATGGTCTCCAGCTTCCGACCGGTCAGCTTGCTGTCCTTGAACCAGCCGCAGAACCAATAGCCGCTGCGGGTGGGGGTGTAGTCCTTCAGATTGACGACCTCATCCTTGGCGAAATTCTTGCTGCTGGGACTGATTTTACCGGAATTTGCCTTAAACGTCAGGGTGCGGGCCTCCGACCACTTGGCGTACAGGGTCATATTGGACGCAACGGGGACACTGGCCTTGAAAGCCTTGGTGCATCCCTCATCCATGTACCAGCCGCCGAAAACATAGCCCTTCTCGCTGAGGGTCTCAGGCTTGACTGTGCCGGGGTAGGTTACCTTCTCGGAGGTCTTCTTCGGCTTGCCGTGGCCCATATTGTTGTAGGTCACCGTGAATTCCGTGCCAAACTTAGGCAGATTAGCCACAGCGGCGTTATGGGAATCGGTGAGGGTCGCGGCGGAGCCGCCGATGGTGGCGTAAGTCACCTCGTAGCCCGGGTCGGTCGTAAACTCAACCGTCACAGAATAGACCTGGTTTGCGTCGAAATTTCCGGAATCAGGGGATACGGTCTTATTCTTGACCTTGACATGGGCACTGCCGGTGCTCACCTTCAGGCCGCTGACAGGTTTGCCCAGCTTGTAGTTGCTTACCGTGAAATCGGCACGGATCTTCTCTTTTTCCACGTCGGTATGGCACTTGTCGCAATATACCGTGGACTGAGAGGCGTTCGTCGTATTCCACAGCTTCCGGTGGCTTGCCTTGGTGCAGGAGCACCGGCCCTCAGGGAACCGGGCGCAGCCGCCGCCGCTGCTGAAATCGTGGGGCAGCTTATCGCCGAAGTCCTGATAGCAGTACTGGCAGTAGGCCTTCTGACCGCAGCGGTCGGTGCTGGGGTCGGAGGTGCAGGGCACATTCTCCTCCAGGGTCGCGCCGCATTCGGTGCACAGCACCTTATGGGTACCGTTCTTCGTGGGCTGGTACTTCTTGGTGCAGTCCTCCGCACTGCCCATGGAGGCTCCGCAGTCCTTACAGTAATCCTCATGGGTCTCGGTGCCCTTGATATGCCGAGGCTTGCTGGCCTTGGTGCAGGGCTTTGCCACATTATCTTTCTGCTCATCGCAATACTTGCAAAACAGGGTGTGGGTGCCATCGCCATTGGACTTCCAGACCCACTTGTGCTTTGCGGAAACATCGCCGTAGCTCTGGCCGCACTTGGTGCAGGTTTCCGGAGTCACGCAGGTAGCCGGGGTCTTGGAGCATTTTTCCTTCCTCAGGGAGGCGTCACAAAGCTCGCAGTAATACTCGTGCTCCTTGTTGTCCGCATCGCCCACATGCCGGGGCGCAGCCGCCTCCTTGTGATTATGGGGATTGACATCGCCATAGCTTTCGCCGCACTTTTCACACTTGGCAGGCTCCTTACAGGTAGCCACGCCGCCGGAGCACTTTTCGTTCTCGATCTGTACCTGATTGCAAACTTCGCACACTACATTGTGGGTGCCATCGCCGTTGGACTTATAGACAAGCTTCGTGTGCTCCGTGGAACGTTCGCCGTAGCTTCCGCCGCACTTGGCGCACTTGGCTTCTTCCTTGCAGGTAGCCGTGCCGCCGGAGCAGGCCTCCGGCTCCAGGGTCTTATCGCAGACCTTGCACTTGCCGGTGTGGGTACCATCGCCATTGGACGTATACGCATAGTCGTGAGCCGCGCTCTCCGTGGCGTTGCAGGCGGTATCGGTGCATTTGCGGGTATGGGTGTCGCCGGCATCCGTCCAGGCACCCCAGGTGTGGGTATGGGTGCTGCCACTGCTGCCGTTTCCGCCGGTGCTGCCGCCGTCTTCGCCGCCGCCCTCATTCTGAGGCGGGGCAGGCTCCACTGCGGGAGTCGGTGCCTGGCTTCCTTCGTCCTCATCCGCCAGAGCGCCCACTGGCAGCAGCGTCAGGAGCATACAAACCAGCAGGAACAGTGCCGTAATTCGTTTTTTCATTCTAAAAACCTCACTTTC
>CAKUJT010000369.1 GCA_934661765.1 uncultured Senegalimassilia sp. | reverse complement strand
GGGAGATCGAAAGCTATATCGATACCAATGTGGAGGACATTGATGACTATGAAAAGGAGTATGACCGCATGGAGCAGGACAATGAACGCCTTGCCGACCATCAGCGGTCGGTCCTCTGCAACATCCGGGATGAGGTGGATGCTCTGGATACACTCCTGCAGGACACCCGGCTGAACCGCCGCCGTATGCAGGGAGCCGTCCGAATCATCCAGCAGATGATCAACCGGGAACTGTAAGCACTTAAAACGATAAGCACGGTGCCCTTGCCATAAGGACGCAGACGCATAAACAGGCGTATAAATATGCGCCGCAAAAATGAAAGGATAAAAGCTATGAAAACAGGAAGAAATTTGCAGGAAGTCCTGGTCGAACTGAACCGGCAGAACCAGGCAAAGCAGGATTTCATCAGTCCGGCGCAGGGAATGCGTCTCCGGGAAGATGGACACACCTTTGAGATCAACCATCTCACTACGAATCAGCAGGAGGTGTTCGGTACGACCTCGCTGTTCCATCGTCAGGTGGCATCGGCGCTGGGTATCCCGGCCAAATACTATGATCTCATGCAGGCACAGAAGCCGGAACTTCTGGCCGAGAACGTGAACAGCTGGTTTGCGGACAAGCCTAGCTCTTACATGGTCCGCTCGATGGATTACGGTGCCGGACAGGTGGCCCGCGCACTGCTGTCAGAACGCTATCGCCGTATCGACAACATGGAGATTGCCACAGCTGTCCTGCCGCTGTTTGCAGGTAACGACCAGTACGAGGTCATGTCCTGTGAGGTGACGGAGAACCGTCTGTACCTTAAGGTGGTCAACCACCGTCTGGAGATGGAAGTCCGCAAGGGTGATATCGTCCAGGCTGGTGTGATGATCTCCAACTCCGAGGTCGGTCTGGGAGCTGTGTCCATTCAGCCGCTGGTATACCGCCTGGTCTGCACCAACGGCATGGTGGTCAATGACATGGGTGAACGCCGCCACCATGTGGGCAGGCAAGCGAAAGCAGTGGAGGACAGCTTTGCACTGTATTCGGATGAGACGATGGAAGCAGAGGACAAGGCATTTCTTTTGAAGCTGCGTGATACCACGATGGCTGCCATCGATGAGGCTCGCTTTTCTCAGGTGGTCGGTCGTTTGCAGGAATCTATGGCAGTGCCGATCACCGGCAAGGTGCAGGATGTGGTGCAGCTGACTGCCCAAAGTTATGGCATCAATGCCGAGGAACAGGAAGGCATCCTCAAGTACCTCATCGAGGGCGGTGACCTATCGTTGTACGGCCTGTCCAATGCGGTGACCCGCACATCGCAGGACGTTGTTTCCTATGACCGCGCCACTACACTGGAAGGCATCGGCTGGCAGGTTGCCACGATGGAGCCGCAGCAGTGGAAGCAGATCAATCAGTGAGGTGACGGTATGGAAGATGTCATTCACTGGATTACAGAACACACAGAGGAAAACTCTCCGAACAGGAAAGTCAGCCACAGCCACCCGGACCCGACAGCCAATGAAGCCATCGGCAATGTGGTTCGGGAAGAGCGTAGGAAGAAGCACCGCCCAGGGAAACGCCCGAAAGAGGAGCACAGTGAAAAGAAACGCCCACGCATCGGTGTATGGCGGGCAGAGGAGGCGAAGCCGGATGAGAGAGAATGAAGTCGAAAAGCAGTTTGTAGAAGCAGTCAGGGCCGCCGGTGGGCAGGCCCTTAAATTTACCAGCCAGAGTATGAACGGTGTGCCAGATCGCTTGGTTCTGCTGCTCGGCGGCAAGTGTGCGTTTGTGGAAATGAAAGCTCCCGGCAAGCAGATGCGCATCCTCCAGAGAAAACGCAGACTGCAGCTGGAGGCACTGGGCTTTCCGGTATTCTGCGTAGACCGACCGGAACAGATTCAGCCTGCTATCCATGCGTTGCTTCACTGGAAACCGGGCGAGCCTATCCCACAGGGGATCGGAGCGAAGATCCCGGAGATGCCGGAAGTTACGCTGCCGCAGAATACGCCAGAACAGGACGAAAAGTCGGAAAGCGAGGTGATGCCCAAATGAAGTTCATTCCTCATGATTATCAGAGCTACTGTACGGAGTATATCAAAACACA
>CAKUJT010000368.1 GCA_934661765.1 uncultured Senegalimassilia sp. | reverse complement strand
ATGGTCGAAATCTCACATCTGCCTCTTTTCTGTTCTGTTGGATATTTTTCCATATGAAAGATCAGAACTATAAATATGTCTGAAGGTAACTATTCAGTAGGTAGTATCCCGCGAGGTGTTTTGGCATGTTTTTTGCCAAAATCCCGAGACATACAAGGCAAAATGCCATCACCGAAGGTGATTTGGAATGCATTTTGACTCGTAACTGTGAGGGTACTGAACAGTTACGTCTGAAGTAATAATAATATGAATTTTCCACAGACGCAAGAGATGTTTGTAGAAGCCTTGGTGATATTTTACGGCAGGTAGTATCCTTCTTCCGTCCTTCACCACGCCTGTCTCAGTGCTGCGCGCTACCAGACACTATCCAGTGCCCGCCACGCTATCCCATCCCATATGATTCAAATAGCGTAGAATATAAGAATATCAGCAACCTGCCCTTTTTGAGACTGTACATGGCTGCCGAATTATATACGGACCCTATCTGTACCGTTGATCATAACCATGGGAGTCATCCCTGGCCCAGGTTTCCATCTGCCTTATTGCTTTTTCCGTTTTTGTCACGTTATCACCTTGTTTCATTCATCGTATCTTTTCTTATATAAAAACATTGTCAGCCACTCTTCAAGCATACCTGCTTCAAAATCTTTACATCTCCAGAATGTAGTCATCTGTATTTCACGATCTTTGAAGACAATTCCTACTGGTTGTATAAAACGATCCGGTACCTGCTGAATCTGCGTATCAATTAGCCTGCGATAAGTTTCTGTCTTTTCATCTACACATAAAATAAACGTAAGTGTAATAGGCGTTTTCCATTCATCCTCTGTAAAATACAACCTTATGAAAGTTTCAAAATATTCATTTAATTGTTTGATATGTTTTTTCTGCATTCTTGGAATTCGGATCAACTGTATTATATCCAAAGCAATTTTGTCATCATATTCTCTTAAATAGGTATCTACAAACTCTTTTTCATTCCAATTATATCTTTCCAGAGGTCTGTAACCGCCCCTGTAATATGATCCTTTATATAAACACTCCCTGAATTCATCATAATCATCCCAACAAAATAAATACTGGTCTGCAGGATATCGGTTTATTCCACAATAATTCCATGGTTTCCAATTATACAGATTCTTTTGTATCTTTTTCTGTTTCCTTTTTGAATATTCTACTGATGAAGGTATCATTGAAATTCCATACCAGCACGCTCCCAAAAGAACATCCATCCACATGACATGCAAGATATTGGGATGATTTCCAAACTTTATCCGTCCTATGAGTAAATTGCCAATTTGATTCGTCCATCCAAATTGCAGACAATAAATGCCATACACCAGTGCTACTATCCCCAATACCACAGAAGCTATCTGTCCCTGTCTCATTTGAGCATTATCTGAAAATTTCAGCTGCCATTTCAGGTTATCTATTGATATTTTTCTTTTTAATCGATTCGGATGCATATTTCGGCTTTTATGAAATATTTTATCTCCTAATTTTTCAGGAATTGGAAACCAGAATTCTTTCAGACTAAGAATAATGATTATAATCGCTACTCCCATTCCGCCTCCATATATACAAAGAGCCACTGCTCCGGCAATACATAAAAGTGATATTACCACGTCAATTAAAAGAGATATCGTAAAAACCATTTTTCTTTATCTCTCCTTCTTTTACAAACATTCAAGAATGCCTCGGCATTCTTGCTGCGAGATGCGCGTCATGCAATGCATGACATATTTCTTCTGTGCATCTCTGCAATCCTGCCGGAGGCTATATCAGATGGGGATTGACTCCCACCACTGATACTGATTTGTTGCTCGCCACCTACAAAGGTGGGAGTCATTTCACATCTGATATAACCATCATTGTACCACTCATACCTGTGCGGAAGCCTTGGTGATGGGACGGCAGGAACAGGTCCTACTGGGATAGCGGGTGCTTACGCACCCGTTGCTGACGGGAGGTTTTTCCTGTCCCAGGTTTCCATCTGCTTTATCGATTTTTCCGTTTTTGTCACGTTATCACCTTGTTTCTTTTTTGCATATATTTACAATATTTAATCTTTCAAACAAAAATGGGATACTCCTTAGTGTTTAAC
>CAKUJT010000367.1 GCA_934661765.1 uncultured Senegalimassilia sp. | reverse complement strand
TCCACAAACAGTATGCTTCATCTTCCGGCAATCGCACATGAGATTGGCTGGGATTTCGATATCAGCTTTGCAAATGAGATCAGTGCAAAGACTCCGAACATCTGTCACCTTGCACCGGCAGGCCCGACTTACATGGAAGACCTGAACGAAGCAGGTGGCGTATATGCAGTTATGAACGAGCTGAACAAGAAGGGACTTCTTCATACAGAGTGCATGACTGTAACTGGCAAGACAGTTGGTGAGAACATCAAAGACTGTGTAAACCTGAACCCGGAAGTTATCCGCCCAATTGATAATCCATACAGCACTACAGGCGGACTTGCTGTACTTCGGGGCAATCTTGCACCAGATGGAAGTGTTGTAAAACGTTCTGCAGTTGTTGCAGAGATGATGGTTCATGAAGGACCTGCAAGAGTATTTGACTGTGAGGAAGATGCAATCGCAGCAATCAAAGGCGGCAAGATCGTGGAGGGTGACGTTGTTGTAATCCGTTACGAAGGACCAAAAGGCGGTCCTGGAATGAGGGAGATGCTGAATCCTACCTCTGCAATCGCAGGTATGGGACTTGGTTCTTCTGTAGCCCTTATTACAGACGGACGTTTCAGCGGAGCATCCAGAGGTGCTTCCATCGGACATGTTTCACCAGAGGCAGCAGTTGGCGGTCCTATCGCTCTTGTTGAGGAAGGTGATATCATCAGCATCAACATTCCGGAACTGAAACTGGAACTGAAGGTTTCTGATGAAGAGCTTGCAGCAAGAAAAGCAAAATGGCAGCCAAGAGAGCCGAAGGTTACAACCGGATACCTTGCAAGATATGCAGCAATGGTTACCTCCGGAAACCGTGGTGCGATCCTTGAGGTACCGAAAGCGAAATAAGGAGGAAACAAAATTGCAGCTTACAGGAGCGGAGATCATCATAGAATGTTTACTGGAGCAAAGTGTGGATACTGTTTTTGGTTATCCAGGCGGTGCCATCCTGAATGTTTATGACGCCCTTTACCGATACAGTGATAAAATCAAACATGTACTTACTTCCCATGAGCAGGGAGCTTCCCACGCAGCAGACGGCTATGCACGTGCAACCGGCAAAGTCGGAGTGTGTCTGGCAACCTCCGGACCAGGTGCCACCAATCTGGTAACAGGAATCGCCACCGCGTGTATGGATTCAGTTCCTGTGGTAGCAATTACCTGTAACGTTGGAACTGCCCTCCTTGGAAAAGATTCTTTCCAGGAGGTTGATATCGCAGGTATTGTAATGCCTGTGACGAAACACAGCTACATTGTCAAAGATGTAACACAGCTTGCGGACACCATCCGCAAAGCCTTTACCATTGCAAAAAGCAGCCGTCCTGGACCGGTACTTGTAGATGTACCAAAAGATGTGACTGCGGCTAAATGCGAATATATCCGTCACACGATCACAGCTGTGGAGCCAAAGGTTGACACTATCCGTCAGCAGGATGTGGATGCAGCTGTGCAGATGATCACGGCAGCAAAGAAACCATTTATTTTTGTCGGAGGCGGCGCTGTGATCGCAAATGCATCCGAAGAGATTCGCACACTTGCCCACAGGATCCAGGCTCCGGTCTGTGACAGCCTTATGGGAAAAGGTGCTTTTTCCGGAGAGGATGAGCTTTATACAGGTCCCGTGGGAATGCATGGAACCAAGACTTCCAACTATGCAATGTGTGAATGCGATCTTCTGATCACTCTTGGCGCACGTTTCAGTGATCGTGTGACAGGAGATACCAAGACCTTTGCACCAAAAGCAAAAATCTTGCAGATTGATGTGGATGCAGCTGAAATCAATAAAAATATTGTAGTTGATGCTTCTGTGATCGGAGATCTGAAGGAAGTGCTGAAGCTTCTCCTTGAGAAAATCCCGGAGAAGAGCCATGAGCAGTGGGTACAGCACATTCAGGATATGAAAGCAAAATATCCGTTAAATTATGATCATTCCCAGCTTACCGGACCATATGTGATCCAGAAGCTTTATGAACTGACAGGTGGAGATGCGATTATTTCCACTGATGTTGGACAGCACCAGATGTGGGCTGCCCAGTATTTCAAATTTAAGGAGCCGAGAACCTTCCTTACATCAGGAGG
>CAKUJT010000366.1 GCA_934661765.1 uncultured Senegalimassilia sp. | reverse complement strand
TTTGTGGTCGAACTGTCATCACATGGAACGAACATGCTGGGCGGTTTCTATTTTATGCTGACTGGAATGTTTGCCTACCAGATGATAATATACATGAATGCATCGGACTATGTGCAGTCAAGCGCGATGAAGAGAAAGCTGGAAGTGGGAATGCCTGTGATCGTCAGTACAGTTGTGTATCTTGTACTTCTCACAATACTTGTTGCGGAGAAATATATACTTATCAGAATGTACCCGGAGAATACAGAAAACTATCAGGATACATTGTTTATGATCATATTTATATTGTTCGGAGCTATGATATTCTGTGGTGTATGTTACAAATATTTTGTGGCAAGTCTTATCGTGTTTATGCTGGTGATAATGACCTGCATGTCAACAATCAGTTCCTGGCTGTGTCACCATCATATATCGGAGATTATAAGCCTTGGGCTTGTAAAACTTGCTGTCCTTGGATATGCGGCCATCATTTTGGGTGGTGTTATAGAGTATTTGATCAGTTCACTTCTCTACAGAAAACAGTTGTCAGAGTTTGCGATGAGCGGACTCAGCAAGAGCATGAAGTAAATGAAAATACACTAAACTTAATAAAATAGACAGAACAGAGCCGGTTGCGGATCGTGCGGGATTGCCGAAGAGAGGGCGGTCACAGCAGAAGATTTGTAACCGGCTCTATTGCTATTATCTGGTGAGTGGAATATAATATTTAAGAATGTGCGCACTGGAGAAATCCAGCAGCTGCGCATAAGAGTAATGTATAAAATACAGAACCATAACGACAGACATTGATAAGTCAGCATATGAATTTGAAAAGTAAGATATAAGGAAGATATAAGGAAGATATATGGTACATAACATATTGTTTGATCTGGATGAGACACTGCTGGACTTCAAGCGCAGTGAGAGCAGAGCGCTCTCCAATATGCTTAGGCATATAGGGGTGGAGCCTACAGAAAAGGTCATATCCAGATATAGCGAGATCAACAAATCGAGATGGAAGCTGCTTGAACAGGGACTGCTCACAAGGCAGCAGGTTAAGGAGAGCAGATACGAGATACTTTTTGCAGAGCTGGGAGTTGACTACTCTGCTGCGGAGGCGACAGCCTACTATGAGGAGCAGCTCAGCCAGAAGGGATTTATGTTTCCTGATACGATAAAGCTGCTTGAAACCTTGCACGGAAGATACAGAATGTACATTGTGTCAAATGGCGGCTCAAATGTACAGAGCGGACGACTTTTGGACAGCGGTATAGGAAAGTATTTTGAGGATATATTCATATCTGAGGATGCCGGAGCGGAGAAACCGTCCAGAGAATTCTTTGACTTCTGCTTTGGCAGGAGACCAGAGATAAAGGCAGATGGGACTGTGATCATAGGAGACAGTCTGACATCAGATATACAGGGCGGAATAAATGCTGGGATAAGGACGATATGGTTCAACCCTGATGGTCAGCAGGCGGCGGATATACATCCGGACTATGAGGTGAAAACCCTTATGGAGATTCCGGCGCTGCTTGAAGAGCTGTAAGCAAAAAAGCAAAATTATTTACCGGGACCGGATACAGATGAGTCCGAATACAAATGAGTCCAGATTGAAATAAACAGGAATAGACAAATATACAGAGGTAGTACATGAAGATAAGAGATTTGATCACACAGGATAAGGCGACACTCTCATTTGAGGTGTTCCCACCAAAGAAAGATACTGACTTTGCGGATGTTGAGGCTGCCGCACTTGGCATAGCGGCGCTAAAGCCTGACTATATGAGCGTAACTTACGGCGCTGGCGGAAGTACAAAGGGCCACACCATACAGCTTGCGCGGGAGATACAGGAGAAGTACGATGTTCCGACTATAGCACATCTCACATGTGTGTGTGCCAGCAGAGACGGAATAAAGAACGCGCTTGTGGAGATGAAGAGCGCAGGAATAGAGAACATACTTGCCCTTCGCGGAGATATACCGAAGAACTATGATGGACAGGTGTTTACTGAGTTTTCGCATGCATCCGAGCTGGTGGAGCTCATCAAGGCGACAGGAGATTTCTGCGTGGGCGGAGCATGTTACCCTGAGGTACACCCAGACTCGGCAAATAAGCACGAAGACATAA
>CAKUJT010000365.1 GCA_934661765.1 uncultured Senegalimassilia sp. | reverse complement strand
AACTGATTCCATTTTCTCCCATAATGTGTTTTTCCATGATTGTCCTCCTATCTTGCACCCCAATCTTTATTCTGTTTATGGGTATGCTGCTTATTTTTCTGCTCATTCTGTATTTCCTGTTTCTTTTCTGCCAGTTTCGCCCTAATACCATGTGCTACTGGCTCTTTGCCCGTTTCTTTCTTCCATTTTTCTATTGCAGTTCGATACTGACTATACTCAGTTTGAGAAGCCTTAAAATCTTTTAAAAATTCCTGTACACTTCTATATCCGATTTTCTGCACAATCCTTGGAAGATAATCTTTCATATCTCTAATCTGGCTTTTCAGTTCATCAATTTCTTTCTGCAATTCTTTTTTCTTTCTTCCTTTAAACCATCCCGTGACTTCTGACAGTTCTTTCTTCTTTGCAGAAAGCTGTTTTTGTTTCTGTTGAATTGCACCGTTTTGATCTTCCAGTTCTTTATTCACTTTAAATAGTTTCGGATACTTTGATGCAAGCCTCGTCATTTTAGGTTGTTCCGGTTCTGCCTTTTCTTCTTTTGTTGTCTTGACTGCTGTCGTGCTATTTTCAGCAACATGCTCTGGGTGTTCTGCTTCCGTTTGCTCTGTCTGTTTTGGCACTTCCCTGGGTTTCTTAAAAAGCACACTTGCTATCAAAAACTCCAATGCCTCAACAGCCACTGTTACAACTCTGGAAAATAATCGTGGTCTGTTTCTACGCCGGGCACTTGATTCCCTGATTGGCTCCGTGATTTCTTTCCGCTTCACTTCCATTATCTTCGGTTCCGGCACTCCACTAATCAATGCCATATCAACAGCTCTGTTCCATTCTCGGCGTTTTTGATTATCCGCTTCTATTTCCTGTGCCTTCGGATTATTTTTTCCGATTTTCTTTGTTGCAAGATAAACACTGCCACGCTCAAATACCTGTAGTTTCTGTTTCTCGTCCTGCACATAAATATTGATTAAATCTGTATAAGAATGCTTTACCTCATCCAGAAATGAATTGCACTTGAAGCGTTCATCTTTCGCAGTAAACAGCTTCTTCTCATAGACTTCTCCTTTCTTCACAATACTGCAGCCTTCTCGAATCTCGCCATCTTCTCCTAATATCTCTTTCTTGGTTCGGACATGTTTTCCATTTTCATCATAAAACATATTTCTGCTGGCAATCTTAATGATTGGTTCATCCAGTAGTTTCCGTTCTGCAAATATCAAATGAATGTGATAATTGGTCTTTCTTTTATTGTGGTGCAAAGCAGTAATACACTCTGTTCCATAATTCTGTTTAAAATGATTTGTAAAAAGCTGTAGCAATCTATCCGGCTGATATTCTGTAAAACTCTCTGGCAAAGCAATGATCAGTTCTCTTGCCTCAATACATTTTCCTTCTGTTCCACTTTTTGCAAATTCTTCCTGATTACATTTTGCAAGTTCCCGCCAGAATTTCCGTTCTGTGGTTTCATAAACTGCATAAAGATTTTCCTGTTTTGCGTGACTGGATATATAAGTGATTCTGCCTTTTACATTGCTTAGTTTTGTCATTTGAATAAATGAATTTCTTCCGATAGGCACTCCCTCCTTGTCTTCGGCAAAATAAATTCTGCCATATCATTTGTGAGTGGATGCATCGGCATCCGTTTACGAACTATCCGCCTGTCTGCGGAACAGCTCCCAGCAGGGCGAAATATCCTGAGTACAAATCTTTAATTTGTGCGATGGGTGTATTTCGCTCTCAAACGCCGAGGGCTTTGTGAGATGCTTCTTACATCTACCACAACTTGGCTTTCGCTTTTCATTTTGGGCGTATCCGCCCTCTTTTTCTGCCCGTATCCGGGCTTATTTTTTCACTAACAACAAACCGACTATTACTCTTCTTGTCTGCTTTATTCCGGTATCCTTGCCCGTACATACTCCAGATCTCCGCAATACGGTGTTCCAACCAAATACCATTCTCTCGCCAGATTCATTTCCATTCGTGTCTTTACCCACTGATCATCAACTAGAACTTCCAGACATTCTCCGCAGTGAAATCCTGGATCAATCCATAAGTCTGATAACAATAATCCATATCTTTTGTTATAACTGTTGTAACCTAATCTTCCTTCTCTCATGG
>CAKUJT010000364.1 GCA_934661765.1 uncultured Senegalimassilia sp. | reverse complement strand
GCGCGTTTCGCATCGCGTTTCACCGCGGCACGCGAATAAACCAGCGCGAGTGCACAACCTGCCGCGGCAATGCACGCAGCCACCACCATCGCGACGGAAAAACCTTGCGCGGTCGCAAGCGCCGCATCGGCGCCCGCCGCCAGAGCTCCCGCCTGGGCGGTGGACATGATGCCCGTGTACAGCGAGGGGCCGATACAGGCCGCAATCTGCACGAACGTGGTGGAGATGGCCACCCCGAACGGGTTCATCTCCTGAGGCAGGGTGCGTAGACCCGCCGTCTGCGAGGGCGAGAAGATGAAGCCCGTGCCGCCCATGATCAGCAACGCCGCGACGAACGCCGCCGGCAGCGACAACGTGGGGGCCAGCGCCGCCATCACGACGAAGCCCGCGGCGATGGCCGCGAAACCCGCCGGGAGCAGCGGCCACTCGCCGCGCGCATCCATGATGCGGCCGCCCAAAAGCGTGGTGCCCGCGTTCGCCAGCACCGGGACCAGCATGAGCAGGCCGGCCGCGAACGCCGTCAGGCCCGTGCCGCCTTCCAGGTACAGCGGAAGCAGCACGCTCATGCTGAAGCTGCCCATCATGGCGATGGTGGTCAGCACCACCGACGGCCAGAACGCACGGCTCTTCATGGGCGTCAGGTCGATGAGCGGATGCTGGCAGCGCAACTGGCGCAGCACGAACAGCACCGCCGTGGCCACCGCCACCGCAAGCGACCCGACCGCAAGCGGGACATCGATGGTCAGCTCTACAAGGCCCAGGCTGAGCGCGCAAAGGAACACCGCCGAGAGCACCGTCGACGGAATGTCCAGGTGAGCAGGGGAGAAGCCCATGTTCTTGACCGCGAACAGCGCCACCAACGCAAGCACGGCCATGGCGGCAAGGGGCACCGCGAACACGCTATGCCAGCCGAACGAGGTTACCAGCGCGCCGCACACCGTCGGAGCCAAGGCGGGGCCGAACGTGATCATGCAGCCGCCGATGGACAGGAACGTGCCCAGCTTGTGCTTCGGCGCGATCACCAGCACCGTGTTCATCATGAGCGGGATGAAGATGCCCGAGCCCGCGGCCTGCACCAGACGCGCCGCCATGAGCAGCTCGAAGCTTGTGGCGAACAGCCCCATGAGCGAACCGACCAGCGTGAACGCCGCGGCGGCGAAGTAGAGGGGGCGCAGCTTGAAGCGGCGGTACATGAACGCCATGCACATGACCACGATGGTCGCCACGATCATATAGCCCGTGACCAGCCATTGCGCCGCGACCGAGTCGACGCCGTACTCGCCCATGATGGACATGAGCGCCATATTCACCAGATTCTCGTTGAATCCCGCCAAAAACGCACTGGCGTATAGAACGACCAGCAGCGCAACCAATGATTTTCCTTGCATTCCGCATCCTTTCACGCGCATTGACCGGACAATCGAACGCAAAGGAGGAAAGCGGCGCCGGAGAAAACAGGCGCAAAGTCCAAAGGCCCACATCAGGCAAACCCTTGCATATCGATTGTGTTTCTGGAACCCCGGAAAACTGGCGCGTGCGGCGCGGAAGCGCGAATGCACGGCTTGAGCACGCTCACCCGTGGTACGGGACGTATTCTATCGGTATCCTAGCGACCCTCCAGGTTTTCCCACAAAGAAAACCGCCCCGGCGCCAGCGAAGGCCCGGGGCGGATGCCGCGTGCCGAGTGAGGGGGGTTCTCAACATACGGCCAAGCAAAAACCGCCCCGGGCCGATGGGAAAGGCCCGGGGCGGATGACGCCGCATGTTGGAGGGAGGGAGCGCCCAACGCGCGGCATGACGGCAGAACGCCCCTTGGCGCGAAGAGGATGCACAAGGGACGCTTGCCTTTCGGAATGGTTACTTCTCGTTCGGCGCCAGCTTCACGGCCTTGCCGCGCTTGGCGACCACCGGCATGGTGATGGCGCTTGCCGGGCAAGCGTCCACGCAGGCGTTGCAGCGCGTGCAGTCCGCCAGCGTCCGCTCGCCGTAGTCCGGATGGCGCAGGTTGATGTCGGCCTCGCACACCATCGCGCAGCGGCTGCACACCGTGCCCTTCGACGTCTCCAGGCACTTCGCGTCGTCGATGACGGGCTTGAACGTGCGGCTGAAGCGGCCCATCAGG
>CAKUJT010000363.1 GCA_934661765.1 uncultured Senegalimassilia sp. | reverse complement strand
CATGCAACGGCAACATGTTGCAGAGAGTGCATCCGGAAGTGGCATAAAATGCAACCGGGAAAAGAACTAAGCCAAGTGCAGCAGGAATATCTTGTAGATGTAATTATGACATGGATTCAAAAAGAAATGGAGAGGAACGTAACGGCAAAAGGAGAAAAAAGGCTATGAAGATTTCGTTTGCACCTTCAGTTATGGGATGTGAAAAACTAAAGACGGGAACAGAGGCATTACTGGAAGAGATGAAGCAGATTCCGGAGAACCTGGAAGTAAGGGTTGAATTTAACGAGAATCCACAGCTCACTGCAAAACGGGCGGGAAATCAGGTTCAGATCACCTGTAAAGAATCAGCCCATTATTATAGGGGACTGAACCAGGTGCTGCATCATTTAGACACAGATACATATGAAAATCAGGAAACGGTATATTTTGAACGGAACGGATTTATGCTGGACTGCTCCAGAAATGCTGTGTTTACCGTAGAAAAAGTAAAATCTGTCATTCGGACACTTGCCAAAATGGGAATGAACGTACTGATGCTGTATACAGAAGATACCTACGAAGTACCGGGAGAACCCTATTTCGGCAGCTACCGCGGACGCTATACAAAAGCTGAAATCCAGGAGATGGATGCATACGCTTCCATGTTTGGAATCGAGCTGGTTCCCTGCATTCAGACACTGGCGCATCTGCATAATGCTCTGAAGTGGCCGGGTAAAAATGAAATTAAGGATTCCACGGATGTTCTTATTGTGGGAAAAGAAGAAACCTACACATTTATTGAGGAACTCCTTCAGAGTGTAAAGGAAGCGTTTTCTACACGCCGGGTACATCTTGGCATGGATGAAGCTGTTCTTCTGGGACTTGGAAAATACTTAAAAGAAAACGGTTATGAGAAGGGTTCTGTCCTTATACGGGAGCATTGCAAACGTGTGCTTGCCATCTGCAAGAAGCTTGGTCTGGAGCCTATGATCTGGAGCGACATGTACATCACAGCCAATACAAACGGCGGATATTACGAAGTACCTGCTGATGCAGATTGCTCTTCCTGGGAAAAGCCGGAAAAGGGGCTTGGTCTGGTATACTGGGATTATTATCATGATGATGAGAAATCCTATGAAAAGATGCTGAATATTCACAAGCAGTTATCCGATGATGTGATCTTTGCAGGAGGGTCCTGGATCTGGAATGGAATCGCACCAAATTATTCCAAGACATTTGCCTGCACAAAGGCTGCCCTTCAGACCTGCAAAAAATATCTGATGAAAGAGGTGCTTTGTACCGCATGGATGGATAATGGCGCAGAAACTCCGGTAGATGCGGTATGGCCAGGCGTGGCGCTGTTTGCACATCTTGGCTTCCATTTGGAATACAATGAAAAAGTATTGGAAGAAGAGTTTAAAGAGTGTGTGGGTGGAAATCTGAAAGATTTCATGGCTTTGGATGCTTTCGACTCGTTGTTTTTAAATGGAAAGGCAAACCAGGAAGCGCAGAATCCATCCAAATATCTTCTGTATCAGGATTCTCTGGCAGGGATTTTTGACCAGGAGGTGGTGATGAGCGGTGTTGACACAGGTGCCTACTATGAGAAATTAAAGGAGCAGATGGCAGCCTGCCAGGAGAACTCTCCAGAATATGCAGCGCTATTTACCTATTATGAAAAGCTGGCAGCTGTGCTGTCAGATAAGGCAGATCTTGGTGTACGCATGAAAGCAGCCTATGATAAGAACCAGCTGCTGGCTTTAAAGGAAATCTGTGAAAAAGAAATTCCGGAAACCATTCAGAATCTGGAAGAGATGAAAATATTAAGGGAAGATCTGTGGATGTCAGAGGCAAAGCCCTTTGGCTATGAACTGATGGATGTGAAGCTTGGAGCAGTAATCACCAGACTTAACAGCACCAGTCGGAGATTGAAAAAGTATCTGGAGGGAAGCATTCCATGTCTGGAGGAACTGGAAGAAACGCGACTTCCATACTTTGAGAAAAATGCGGACAAACGTGAAAATCGCTGGAGCCAGATCATTAGTGGAAGTGATCTGATTGATACCATCTAAAAAGCAGACAGCCCGATATTTTCGGGCTGTCTGTCATTGGATTAAGGAAAGATATGAGGCAGGAAATACAGTCATTTTT
>CAKUJT010000362.1 GCA_934661765.1 uncultured Senegalimassilia sp. | reverse complement strand
GAATAATAGATTCACGAGCTGCATCAAGGATTTTCTGACGGTGCTCAGGAGTATTATAGGCACCTGGCTTGCGAGTTACTTTGCCGACTGCCGCACCAGTATTTCCAGCCAGATTATCATCTGTTCCAGAAAGCATCTTTTCAATCTCAGCCTCTTCTGCATTCTCATATTTTCCCAACATATGCAGCCTGTACATTAACCGCAGAATATTCTTCACTTTCTCATCGATCAGTTCTTCTGCAATCTCTCCGCTTTCCACTGCCTTTTTCAGTGGCTTTGCCATACAGTATTCATCGAAATTGTCGGTAACAGACATTTCCAGATCCAGACCGCTTGTGGCAGCCTCTTTGGTCAGGTGAACACCGCCCCAATCGGAAACTACCATGCCGTCAAACTTCCATTCCTCACGAAGGATATGATTCAACAAGGTCTTGCTCTCGCAACAGTGCTCCCCATTGTAACGATTGTAAGCGCCCATCAAAGAATAAACATGACCTTCTTTTACCACCTTTTCAAAAGCTGGAAGATAAATCTCACGAAGTGCTCTCTCACTGACCTTCACCTCCACCCAGAGACGCTCTGTCTCCTGGTTGTTCAGGGCAAAATGTTTCACGCAGGCTGCGGTATCTGCGCTCTGCACACCCTTTACCAACGGCACAGCCATCTCGCCGGTAAGATACGGATCTTCACTCATATATTCAAAATTTCTTCCGCAAAGAGGACTTCTCTTAATGTTTACGCCCGGCGCAAGAATCACATCTTTTCCACGGCCGCGGGCTTCCTCGCCCAGAACTGTGCCCGCCTCATAAGCAAGCTCGCGATTCCAGGTTGCTGCCAGCGCACTGTTGCTTGGCAGATAAGAAACATAATCATCGGAATTGCCAATCACCATCCAGTGGGCATCCTCGAAATCGTTGCGCACACCCATTGGGCCGTCAGACATTACCAGTTCCGGGATTCCAAGACGCTTTACACCTCCATTGTGAAACAGGCCAGTTCCATGGATCATGCTGATTTTCTCCTCCAAGGTCAGCCTGGAAACTAATTCCTTTATTACCATTTCTCGTTTATTGTCCATAATATTCACCTTTATTTGCAAACGCAAACCGCATCCCCGCCATTTTCAAAGCTTACCACACAGTCTCCATCCTGCATTTTCCACGCAGCACCGTCTACAGCATCCACGTTTTCTGCAACCAGAACAACCTTGCAAGGCTTCTGTGCTTCCACATGAACAGAAATTTTTCCAGCTTCCTTTTTCACAGAAACCGTTGTCTCTGCGGTCTTATCCATTCCATATACAATTGTGATGGTTTCTTCGCTCTCTTTCAGACAATATGCTTTCACAGTTACATCCTGCGCGTAATCATAATCTGGCCTAGTAGTATCTGCGCCAACTGCGATCAGGCTGTTTTCCTTTACAAATACCGGAATGCTTAAATAGCCACAGTCCTCTTCATACCATTTGCCACCCACCTTTTTCTCACCTGTAAGATAATGAGTCCAGTTTCCTTCCGGCAAATAATAAATTGCTTTGCTGTCCTCGTTGAAAATCGGAGCAACCATCAGGGAATCACCAAACATATACTGCTTATCCAGATATGCGCAGGTTCTGTCCTTAGTAAATTCCAACACCATGCTTCTCATAACCGGCACGCCAGTCCTGGAGGTCTCAATAGCGTTGCGGTACAGATATGGCATCAGTCCTGCTTTCACAGAAGTAAAATAACGTACTACATCAACGGCTTCCTCATCATACGCCCATGGAACACGGTAAGAATTACTTCCGTGCAGTCTGGAATGAGAGGACATCAGACCAAATGCAGCCCATCTCTTATAAACATCCGGTGTGGAAGTACTCTCAAATCCGCCGATGTCGTGGCTCCAGTAGCCAAACCCGGACATGGTAAGGGAAAGACCGCCACGCAGACTCTCTTCCATAGAAACGTAATCGGACCAGCAGTCACCGCCCCAATGAACCGGGAATTTCTGTCCACCTACAGTTGCAGAACGTGCAAACAACACCGCCTCTCCTTTGCCACGCTTCTTTTCCAAAAGCTCATATACACATTTATTGTAAAGATAAGTATAGTAGTTATGCATTTTCACAGGATCAGATCCATCTGCATAAACAC
>CAKUJT010000361.1 GCA_934661765.1 uncultured Senegalimassilia sp. | reverse complement strand
ATAAATGATGACTACCATTACCTGACATTTTACAGTAATGATTATTTGGTTTTCTTATTAGATCTATGTCTATTATACCGTGCTTGCGGTCAACTGTCGACAACAAATTGACCGCAAATGCAGTATTTTTTCTTGCCTTTACACTGGATACCTTATATGGTTTTCGGACGGGTCTCCAGTTCAACATGGGCTCTAATCAATGCTTTGAAAATATATTCATACAACGCATTGAAATCATTCTCTTTGTCGGCAATTTCTAATGCATTATAATATTCTTCTTTTCTCTCAACATCAATATAGAACGGTGGCATACCATAGCGGATCAGCATTTTAATCATAAACCCTCTGCTTGTTCGCCCATTTCCATCTGGAAACGGATGAATAACCGTAATCCTATGGTGAATATCTGCAATTAATTCAATGATTTGGCTTCTGCTCAGCTCATTCGATTTACTTTCAAGCAACGACACCTTATCATTGAACTTTATCAGTTCCGGCATAACATCCCGCCAATCCACTGTCTCAAATTTCGCACCTAAAACAAGGACATTGTCTTTTCTTGTTGATCCTCCATATTCCGGATTTGGACAACAGGAAAATAATTTTTTATTCAAGGTTGACAACTGATAAATATCAATTTTTCCGTCACATGCCGTTTCAAAGATAAAATCGTACATCACAGAATGTCCTGCCACATTGCAAAAGCCATCATAAGACTCTGTGCAGTACTCACTTATCTGGCGGTTCTCTTGCAGATCCTCAATTATCTCAGATGCTGCATCATAAGTAGTTTTGACGCCTTCAAGACGGGCATCATTATAAACATACTTACTCTTAAACAGTCGCCTTGCAAACTCAAGACTATTCGTTGGTGAAATATCTTCCCAGGCATCAAACACACCTTCATATAGTTTTGTATATGAAAAGCCCAGTTCCCTCTGCCGTTTTTCTGGCTTATATTTACCCAATTCCTTGCTTGAATAATAAGCTATCAAATATGGAAATAAATTTCGGATTCGATAATAACAGGCTCTAAAACTTGTACCAAAATAATCTGCTATCTTGAGAACATCATCAAAGGTCAATTCACCATCACCAGGATGGAGGCTATCTATCTGAACGCGTAATTCATCCTCTGACATAAGAAAAGACGCAGCAAAAGACTCCGCATATTTCTCTTTGTATTCATTTGATGAAATAGCACACATAAATGTTGACTGTGTATCTGCATCTTTAAGAAAATGGCACAACTCATGCGCTGCTGAAAATCTCTGTCGGGTAATCGGTCTTTTTGCATTAATTGCCACCAAATCTATCGGCATATCCGCTGTGGATGGCATAAACAGACCTTCCATTTTATCAAAATTTCTAAATACAAAATGAATACCCAGGTCTGTTAAAACCTGAAAAGGGTTAATCGGAAACACCTTTTCATGCTCTTTAAAGTACTGTTCTGAAAAGTACCTTGCCAGTCCCTGGGCATCATTTCGATATTGATTCAGTATTTCTTTATCCAGCATTAAACTCCCCCTTAAAGACCAGCCATAGACTTCTTGAAGGCAATCAAATTCAGAATTTCCTGCTGATCATTCTCATTTAACTCTTCAAACCCACGGGCAAATACAACCTGTTTGGTTTCAAGAGATTCCTGATTGAGAAGATAATCCGCTGAAACATGATAAAGCTGGCAAAATTTTTGAATTTCATCCGATGTGATCTTCCGGTTTCCAAGCTCAATTTGAGTAATGGCTGAGCGACCAATTCCCAGACAATTTGCCACGTATTCCTGTGAAAAACCTAAACGCTGTCTTGCATCCTTCAATTTTTCAGATATGTTTTTCATTGTTTTTACCTCCTTCCGTATTAGAATAGCTTTGTTTGATAGAAAAGTCAACACTTCTGTTCGATTTTCCAACATTTTTCATTTTAATATGACTTTAAAATATGAAACTCGATCTCCATGTGTAACTACGCTGACTGCTTCTTCTGTTCCTCTGATACCTCAGACAGACGTGTTGTCATGATCCGGTACAGTTCTGTGTTGGTCGGGAACCGATCCACGAACGGAAGAATCACATTTCCATAAAATAAAAGCCCTTCACCTTCTCCCGAATGTGTGACATACGAAAGCTGATGAGGGCT
>CAKUJT010000360.1 GCA_934661765.1 uncultured Senegalimassilia sp. | reverse complement strand
ATGGCATTTGTTTTTGGCATTACTACCAGTAATACCATCACCAAAGAGGCAGCAGTGATCGGAACACTGCGGGCTTCCGGCTATACCAGAGGAGAACTGATCCGACATTATATGACTCTTCCTGTGCTTGTAACACTGATGGGCGCAGTAGTGGGAAATATACTGGGCTATACTGTTTTTAAAGGGGTATGCGCAGGAATGTATTATGGAAGTTACAGCCTCCCGACCTATGAAACTGTCTGGAATGCAGAAGCATTTCTTCTAACCACAGTGGTTCCGGTGGCGATCATGCTTGTGGTGAATTTTGGAATCCTTCATCATAAGCTGCAGCTTTCTCCACTGAAATTCCTCAGAAGAGATCTGTCCGGAAAAAAACAGAGGAGAGCTTTATATTTAAGCCAAAGAATGCGGATATTTACCAGATTCCGTCTCAGGGTGATCTTTCAGAATTTCAGTAATTACATCGTGTTATTCATAGGTGTCGTTTTTGCCAATCTGCTTCTGTTCTTTGGACTTCTTCTGCCTTCAGCACTGGATCATTATCAGCTGGAGATTCAAGATAACATGCTGGCAAAATATCAGTATATGCTGTCTGTGCCGGTAAGTGTCATGGGTGGCGGAAACAAACTGGACAGTTTTGTGGATATGCTGCTTTTTAATAACGATACGGAAACTGACAATGAGGACGCAGAGGAGTTCAGTGCCTATTCTCTGAACACCATTCCAGGCAAAGTCAAAAGCGAAGAGATTCTCTTATACGGAATCAAAGAGGACAGTAAATATGTAGATGCAGATCTTTCAAAAGGAGTGTATATTTCCTCTGCCTATGCAGACAAGTACAAAATCGGTGTGGGAGACAGTATCACTCTGAAAGAAAAATATGAAGACGATGAGTACACCTTCCAGGTAGCAGGAATCTATGACTATACAGGCGGTCTCTGTGTATTTATGGATCAGGACAAATTAAATGATACCTTTGATCTTGGGGATGATTATTTCAGTGGCTATTTCAGTAATACAGAGATCACAGACATCAAAGACAGTTATATTGGTTCAGTGATCAATCTGGATGCCCTTACCAAGATTTCCAGACAACTGGATGTGTCTATGGGAAGTATGATGGGAATGGTCAATGGATTTGCTGTGGTGATCTTTATGATCCTGATCTATCTGCTGTCAAAAATCATTATAGAAAAAAATGCCCAGTCTATTTCTATGACCAAGATACTGGGTTATACCAATGGTGAGATCAGCAGACTGTATATTCTGTCTACTTCACTGGTGGTAGTGATCTGCCTGCTGGCAAGTCTGCCGCTGGAAACAGTGATCATGAAAGTAATTTACAGAGAAATGATGCTGTCCAGTCTTTCCGGCTGGATCACTTTGTGGATCGACCCTGTGATCTATGTACAGATGTTCGTGATCGGTATTGTTACTTATGCAGTGATCGCACTTCTGGAGTATCGTAAGATCCGAAAAGTGCCTATGAGTGAAGCGTTGAAAAATGTGGAATGATTCTGTAGGATGTTCTCATGAGTTTGTTAGTTACTGTTCACAGGTAATATTCCGCGAGGTGTTTTGCCATGAATATGGCAAAATCCCGAGACATACGGGGCAAAATCCCATCACCGGAGGTGATTTGGAATGGATTTTGACCAAGTTACTGTGAACGGAGTGAACAGTAATGTTTGTTAAAAAATAGATTTGAGAAAATATTCACTTTATATTGTTAAAGCGTTAAATAACTGCTATAATGAGAGCACTTGGTTGCAGAAGTGCAGCCGCATCCGGCTATAAGAAGTAACCGGGAAAACGCATGAAATGGATAAAGGGGATATAACATTATGAATCAGTTGGAAGTACTCAGAGAAAGTCTTGGACAGTGCGATGAGATCATCCTGGATGCACTGCTTATGAGAAATAGAATCGTAGAGGACATCATGGCTTACAAAGAAGCCAATGATCTGCCGATCCTTCAGCCGGAACAGGAAACCAGACAGAAAGAATGGCTGGAACGGAGAATGGAAGGCAGAAGACACAAGAATGAAGTGTCTGCAGTTTTTGAAGAAATCACCAGAAACAGTAAACGGATCCAGGCACGTAAGCTTTTTGATTACAACATTGTGCTTATCGGATTTATGGGAGC
>CAKUJT010000359.1 GCA_934661765.1 uncultured Senegalimassilia sp. | reverse complement strand
ATCACAACCTCACACTTGTCAACAACTGCATCAAACTCATTCTTAACCTGAGAGTAAAGAACCTCACCGATATGTTTGATACGGAAGCCTGCATCAAATGCTGCATGGCTGATACGGATACGCTGCATATCTCTCTGACCTGTGTGGTATACACCTTCAATACAGTTGATGTAGTTGTGGAATTTACGCTCGATAACAGGCTCGAAGTCTGGCTGCATGTTCTTACCTGCAACTTTAACAACATACGCGATGCTATTCTTGCTTCCCTCTTCCATCTCATCAACTTCCGGTCCTACAACTGTGATCTTGTGATCCTCGATCTCAGAAGCATCACAGGTATGTACAAGCTCTGCACAGTCTACACGGGAACCATCGAACTCAACCTGCATATCTTTACGACGGATGATCTCACCCTCAAATGCAGATGCGAATGCAACCGGGATATCAATGTTTGTGATCTTGATCTTAATGTCACGAGCCTCAAGGGAAGTAGCATTGAATTTGCTTACGTCCTCCTGAACGATAAGGCTCTTTGGTACACGGAAGATGTTCTCTGTCTCGTTTGTGATTACAGGGAAACCAAGTGCGATAGCACCAGCTCCGCAGGCAACTACAACATCATCAAGTGGTCCGAATGCGTTAACAAATGCCGGAACACGATCCATTGTATATTTCATAAGTGTACCTGCATCTCCTGGTGTTACGTTACCGAAGATCAGAGCTGCACGAAGTGCAACAGATACAACATGGATAACTGCTGTAACATCTTTTCCAAGAGGAATAACACGTACGTTAGCACCTGTGTTCATTCCAGCCTCTTTAACCTGGTCAATGATTCCGCCAACCAGTGTTACGAGAATACCCTGAGCCTGATAGCTCTTTACAAGAGCAACTGCCTCTTCTACAGATGGAGCTGCTCCAAGGATAACTGCTACACCAGGGATATCGCCTGTTACAAGCGGTACACCAAGCTCACGGATCACAGCATCTGCAAGATGGCCATAGCATGGCTCCTCATATGGTGTTGCTCCGTCGATATATTTCAGAACTTCGATGAACTCTGCGCAAAGTGCGGTAGCAATACCGGACATGAATGCATCATTCAGTCTTTTTTCTCTTGTCATAAGAGTTTTTACAACGCCAAGAGCCTCTTTTAACTCTTTTAAGGTTGTAACCTTTGTTCCTGTTACAGAATAGTAGCAAGGAAGGCTGTAAGCGGTATCAGGGAAGCTTACTGCTTTGTCTTCGCCATGCTGTGCAATAGCAGCATCAATAGCACCCTCTGTTAATCCATAAACAGCGTCATTTCCGCTGAATACTCTATCAAATAAAGTCACTGTAGTACCTCCTATTATTTACAGACTGTTTACATTGTCTATCTTTTCTTTAATCTTTTTGATTTCGGCTGTTACGGTATCACTGAAATCATAGGGAGATTTGCCCTGACGATCTGCGTCCATAACTTCCAGATTGTAATGGATCATTCCAAGAAGATCTTCTGCCGGAATCTTTGCTCTGACAAATTCTTCATCCTCAGCATTCCGGACCTTGTTTGCAACCACCTTAACCTGGGTGATTCCAAGATCTTTCGCAAGACGTTTTACATTTTTGTAGGTCTGTACACTTCTTGCACCTGGTTCGATCACTACAATGAATTCGTCCATGCTCTCCGTGGTACCCCGGCCCAGATGCTCCAGACCGGCTTCCATGTCCATGATTACCACATCATCCCTGTGTACCACAAGGTTACTGATAATTCTCTTTAACATAACATGTTCCGGACAGACACATCCGCCTCCGCCCGTCTCCACGGTTCCGAGAACAAGCAGCTTTACACCATTACAAACCTTACCGTAGGTATCAGGGATATCATCCACCTTCGGGTTCAGTGTATAAAACTGATTCTGGCTGTTGGCTCCGGTACGCTCCTCTACCAGCTTACGCATTTTTGAAATAGGAACGATGGAATCCAATGTCTCCTCATCGAATCCAAGAGCCAGTCCAAGATTTGCATCCGGATCAACATCCGCTGCAAGAACATTTTTCCCTTCATCTGCATATAATCTGGCAAGTGTTGCCGCAAAAGTTGTCTTTCCTACTCCGCCTTTACCGGTTACTGCTATTTTCATAAGTTAATCGCGCCTTTC
>CAKUJT010000358.1 GCA_934661765.1 uncultured Senegalimassilia sp. | reverse complement strand
CGAGGTCGCAAATTTTCACGAAATTTCCGAACGCGCAGGTCATGCCCTGTGTGGCCTTTTGCGCTCGGATGAAGGTAATCCGCAAGGCGCCCGCCAGGCACCTTGCGCGAGAAGCAAGAAGGGTGTGAGCGGCATGAAGATCATCAAGCGCAGCGGCTCCGAGGCGACGTTCGACATTAACAAGATCGTCAACGCCATCAAGGGTGCCAACGGGGACGTCGTTCCCGAGGAGCGCCTGACCGAAGACCAGATCGCGCTGGCGGCGCACAGCGTCGAGTGGCTCTGCAGCCGCTCGGGCCATACCGTGTCCGTGGAAGAGGTCCAGGACATGGTCGAGAACCAGATCATGGCGCAGGGCCGTTACTCCGTCGCGCGCAAGTACATCATCTATCGCTACAACCAAACGCTCAAGCGCCAGTCCAATACCACCGACGACAAAATCCTGTCGCTCATCGAGTGCAACAACGAGGAAGCCAAGCAGGAGAACTCGAACAAGAACCCCACGGTCAACTCCGTGCAGCGCGACTACATGGCGGGCGAGGTCTCCAAGGACATCACCATGCGCCTGCTCCTGCCGGCCGACGTGGTGGAGGCTCACAACGAGGGCATCATCCACTTCCACGACTCCGACTACTTCGCGCAGCACATGCACAACTGCGACCTGGTCAATCTGGAGGACATGCTGCAAAACGGCACCGTCATCTCCGGTACGCTCATCGAGCGTCCGCACAGCTTCTCCACCGCGTGCAACATCGCCACGCAGATCATCGCCCAGGTGGCCAGCTGCCAGTACGGCGGCCAGTCCATCTCGCTGACGCACCTTGCGCCGTTCGTCGAGGTCAGCCGCCAGAAGATCCGCCGCCAGGTGCTGCAGGAGATCAACGCGTTGGGCCTTGAGGCCAACGCCGACCGCATCACCGAGGTCGTCGAGGGCCGTCTGCGCGACGAGATCCGCCGCGGCGTGCAAACCATCCAGTATCAGGTGGTCACGCTCATGACCACCAACGGCCAGGCGCCGTTCGTCACCGTCTTCATGTACCTCAACGAGGCACGCAGCGAAGCGGAGAAGCGCGACCTTGCCATGATCATCGAGGAAACGCTCGCCCAGCGCTACGAGGGCGTCAAAAACGAGGAAGGCGTGTGGATCACCCCGGCGTTCCCCAAGCTCATCTACGTGCTCGAGGAGGACAACGTCACCGAGGACAGCCCGTACTTCTACCTCACCAAGATGGCGGCGAAGTGCACGGCCAAGCGCATGGTGCCCGACTACATCTCCGAGAAGAAGATGCGCGAGCTGAAGCTGTCGAAGGGCGAGACCGAGGGCAACGGCGACTGCTATACCTGCATGGGCTGCCGCAGCTTCCTCACGCCCGACCGTTCCGGCAACGGCTACGACAACGTGGCCAACGCCGGCAATTATCAGCCGGGCAAGCCGAAGTACTACGGTCGCTTCAATCAGGGCGTCGTCACTATCAGCCTGCCTGACGTGGCGCTTTCCTCGTACGGCGATATGAACAAGTTCTGGCAGATCTTCGATGAGCGTCTCGAGCTGTGCTACAAGGCTCTCATGTGCCGCCACAACCGCCTGAAGGGCACGCTGTCCGACGCGGCGCCTATCCTGTGGCAATACGGCGCGCTCGCGCGCCTTGAGAAGGGCGAGCCCATCGACAAGCTGCTCTACGGCGGTTACTCCACCATCAGCCTCGGTTACGCCGGCCTGTACGAGTGCGTCAGGTACATGACGGGCCACAGCCACACCGACGCCGAGGGCACTCCGTTCGCCATGGAGGTCATGCAGCACATGAACGACAAGTGCGCCGAGTGGAAGGCCGCCACCAACATCGACTTCTCGCTGTACGGCACGCCGCTCGAGTCCACTACGTACAAGTTCGCGAAGGCCCTGCAGCGCCGCTTCGGCATCATCCCGGGCATCACGGACAAGGGCTATATCACGAACAGCTACCACGTGCACGTCACCGAGAAGATCGACGCGTTCGACAAGCTGAAGTTCGAAAGCGCCTTCCAGCGCCTTTCCCCTGGCGGGGCCATCAGCTACGTCGAGGTGCCCAACATGCAGGACAACCTCAAGGCCGTCATCCGCGTCATGCAGTACATCTACGACAACATCATGTACGCGGAGCTGAACACGAAGTCGGA
>CAKUJT010000357.1 GCA_934661765.1 uncultured Senegalimassilia sp. | reverse complement strand
TAGGGCGACAGCCCCTTTGCGTATAGAGGCTCTTTGCAGTGAATAGAGAGCCTTCTTTTTTTTGCACCAAAACGCGTTCTTTGCAAAATTCATATGGAGAAATCTTTGCATAAAAAGAGGAAAGTACGATAGGCGTAGTGTGATCGATCGTAAGGATGAATTTCTGGGAAAGCCGATGAGTCTGTGTGAGAAAGCCGATGAATTTTTGGGAAAATTTAGGCGCTCATTCATCCTTGCACAGCGAAATCAGGGAATTAAGGATGATCGACCTTTTTCAATCCTGGGTTAGGGGGGTGATTCATCGCAAATTGGTAGAATAAACGTTTTTAAGATGAAAATTCCGTGCCAATGAGGAATTCTGTGATATTCCTAGTCGTTTTCTTTTGGATTTGGTATAATAAATTAGAAGATATAGTAGATAAGCGTATATGCAAGGAGAAGAAGGTATGGGTAAGTGTAGTCGATGTGGAACAGAGTCAGACACACGGTTTTGTCCGAATTGTGGCATGTCTATGGAGCAGGACACTTCGATATCCGGGCTTGTAGAACAGGGAGATTACCCTAATAAGGAATCTGCTATACCACAAAAGAAAAAATCCAAGAGAAAATTTATAATTGGACTTATTGCAGGGCTTGTTTGTATATTGATCATTACTTTTGGAGCGTATTATGGATATGTTTTTGAGCAAGAAGCTCGGGAAGATGAATATATATCGAATTTATTCGATTATGCAACAGAGGTATCTACAGGACTTTCTGATGCTGAGGCGCAGTGTAATCTGGTAGTGGCTGTTTGGAATGATGCAATTTGGGGTGATACCACACAGGAGGATACTAAGAAATACGTTGCAGGAGCTAAAGATTTCGATGCGGCTTTAGATAATTTGTATGAAGATGAGGAAATCAGTAAGAAAATCTCCGCATTATACGATAATCAGGAAAAGGTTTCTTCTTTGATGAGAAAACTGAAAAATCCGCCGGAAGAATATCAGGACTGTTATGATGCGGCAACTGCTTTGTATCAGAAATATACTTCATTTATTAATATGGCAACAAGTCCAACAGGATCATATAATTCTTATTCTGAAGATTTTTTGAAACTGGATAAAGAAACAGCTGATGAGATTAGCCAGTTTATTATTTTACTGCCAGAATAATTCTAGCAAGTATATGTTAAATCTTTATTTCGAAAGGTAGATAGGCATGGGAATTGTAGTTTTCGCTATTTTGGTAGTCATTGCATATGTTGCATATCAACTTGGGAAATACGACCCTCAAATACGGGGAGCAAAAGGAGAGCGACGAGTCACTGACATCTTAAGAAGATTGCCAGAAGATGAATATAAGGTTTTAAATAACCTTCTAGTACAAAGTAGATTTGGAACCACACAAATTGATCATGTCGTTGTTTCTGTTCATGGAATTTTTGTCGTTGAAACAAAGAACTATTCGGGATGGATTATGGGCAGTGAACATGGAGAGCAATGGACAAAAAATATGTATGGACATAAATATTCCTTTCGAAATCCCTTAAAACAGAATATGGCGCATATAAGAGCTTTGCAGGAAATTTTAAATCTTTCAAGAGATAAGTTTATTTCTATCGTAGTTTTTTCTCCACATAGTACAATCAAAGTAAATACTTCGCAAAATGTAATTTACACGAGTGATTTATTAAGGGTAATCAGGCAGTATCATTCAATGATATTTTCAAATCAGGATCTAGATCAGATAGCCCTTGCAATTCATAACAGCAGCAATAATTCTAAAGAACAGCGTGTTGAACATGTAGAGCAAATACGAAGGCGTGTACGATATAATCAATCGCAGGTGCAACAGGGGATTTGCCCCAGATGTGGTGGAAAGCTCATAACGAGAAATGGCCGCTATGGTCAGTTTTGCGGTTGTAGCAATTACCCTAAATGCAGATATACGTGTAATCTATGATAGCGTTTTATGAATAACTGTAAAGCAAACGTAAAAAACTGCTGCACCCGACTAAGGATGCAGCAGTTCGTTTTTACATAGGATTTTATATTCAAGTCGACTCCACTGCGCGCTAAAGCCGGGAAGCTGGCCGAACGATTCCGCAGGGGCAGCGCCCCGAGGACCAAGTGAAGACAGCTCCCCGGCTTTGGTCTACCCGATCAGCATCTCAA
>CAKUJT010000356.1 GCA_934661765.1 uncultured Senegalimassilia sp. | reverse complement strand
GATGCTGATCAGAATTACATCTGGGAGCGTGGAAACCGCGATCTGAAATATTCGATTGACACGGAAGATGCAGATACAGAACAGCTCAGACAGGCACTCGCAGGTGGAAAATCTGTGGTCGAGGCAATTACAGAAGTTTATGGAAGCGTGATAGATTTAAGTGGCTGTACGATAGACGAACTGCTTTACAATGTTAATCAGGGACGACCGCTAATTGCCGTCTTAGATGCGCAAACAACGATGATGATTGTTGGTTATAGTGACGGAATAGTCAGCTGTGAAGATATCGGAAGTGGTGCACGCAGCAATCATGCACAAAGTGACTTTGCAAATGTCAGTGTATATCTGGCAGCGAAATAGAAGTGAAATATATATCAGCTGGGAGTCAATCTCCCAGCTGATATAGCTTCCGGCAGGGCGCACATTGTCCGGTGGACAATGGTTTTGCGCCGACCGAAACGGAGTGTAGACTTGCAGAGGTGCGCAGTAGAAGTATGTCATGCAATTGCATGACGCGCACCTCGCAGCAAGAATGCCGAGGTAATCTTGAATTTACTGTGCAAATAATGTCTTTGCGTATTTCTTTAATGCAAAGTAAAGTACCATTCCGAGTACTGCACAGGAAATGATCTCGCCAATACCAACCGTGCACATCATAAATGGAATTGGAAGTGCAACTCCGTATCCGTAACGCAGAACGAACGGAACAATCAAGATGTTTGCAACAATCGGTGGAATCGGGGCAAGGTAAGGACTCTTCTCGCGAAGTTTCCATGTAAAGAAAGCTCCGATCAATGTTGCAATACTTCCAAAGATAATGTCAGGGAGTATTGCACCGCCGAGGATATTACCTATCAGGCAGCCGATAAATAATCCTGGAATTGCTGCTGGTGTGAATACCGGAAGAATGGTCAGGGCCTCTGAAATACGAACCTGTACCTCTCCGAATGAAAATGGTGCGAATACATAAGTGAGCACCACATAGATAGCTGCAATCATAGCAGCCTGTGTCATGAAACTGATGTTTTTGTTCTTCATTTTTAATTCTCCTTTAGTTTTGTTTTACGAGTGGAAGGTCACGAACACTCGATTCATTTTACGCCGGGAATCGGCGAAACCCCTATAAGACCTTGTTTTTTCAGGGTTTTACATCGGGTGATAGTATAGCATGGAAAAAGAAGAAAATCAAGGCTCGACTCACTTTGTGCCCACTTTAATTTTAAATTTGCAGATTGTATTACTGAAATGCATATGCTGCAATGCCAATAGGCAAAGAGAAGTGATTAGTCCATGTGACTCAATTACATTCAAGTCGAACGTCCGGAGAGGCAACTCCTGGGTTTTCTATTTGTCAGGCATCCGTTCTGAAAGGTAAAAAAATGGACAAAATGGGAAAATTTCTTGCTGATGTTTCCTAATGAAAAAATAATGAAAAAATATAAAAAAATGAAAAAAAGTGCTTGCATTTTCAGAAAGGCTATTATATAATAACACTTGTCGTTAAGAGATGCGACAGAAAAATAAGAGATGCGCGATTAGCTCAGTTGGTAGAGCACCTGACTCTTAATCAGGGTGTCCAGGGTTCGAACCCCTGATCGCGCACTATCAAATCACTGTTTTTAGAGGCTTAGAGCTCTGGGGACGGTGATTTTATTTTGCCTGAAAATAGGGGCTTTAGGGGGATAAAACGGAAATCACCAGGGAAAGCAAGGGGGAAGTGCCTTTGTCGCAGATTCTGTTGCGAGAAAATAAACAGTCCAGGAAAGATGCAGATTCTTGATCCGTTAAGATTTGCCAGAATGCTGGATTCGATGATTTGTCATTGATAATCGTTGCATTATTCGCTACAATTATTATATCAGCTGGGAGTCTTCTCGACTGAGATAAAACAATAGGATGATATTATCCGTGATGGTGCAAATGTTTTGCAGATTGGAGACCAGATATGAGTAGAAAAAAGAATAGAAAAAAGAATTTTATTAAGCAAATAGCAGTTGTAGACAAAACCCCTGTGAAACAGGAGGAACAGATAGTACAGATGGATTTAGGACCGCGAAGAAGTGTTGCGTTCATTGGTTCGGAATGTTATCCATTTGTTAAGACTGGCGGACTGGGAGATGTTATGTCTGCGCTTCCAAAGACTCTGGCGAAGTTAAATCTGGA
>CAKUJT010000355.1 GCA_934661765.1 uncultured Senegalimassilia sp. | reverse complement strand
TCACTTTTCACCTGTACATCTCCGCCGTGAAGCACTGCGATCTGATGAACGATGGCCAGTCCAAGACCGGTTCCTCCCGTATTCTGTGAACGCGACTGCTCCACCCGGTAAAACTTCTGAAATAATTTTTCCAGATCTTCTTTCGGAATCACATATCCATAGTTGATCACCTGCACCAGAACATGTTCCTGTACCACTTTTGCTTCCACACGGATGATTTTTCCGTCTTTTCCATATTTGACCGCGTTATTCAGAAGATTTTCAAAAAGGCGTGCCAGCAGATTGCCGTCCCCCTCCAGGGGGATTCCATGTTCCGCGCAGCTGAACTGTGCTTCCAGACCGTTCTTTTCAAAACTTGGCCACGCTTCATCCAACAACTGCTCCAGTAGTTTCTGCAGATCCAGCTGTTCCAAATGCAGGCTCATCTCTTTATGTTCCATCTTTACAAATCCAAACAGTTCATTCGTCAGTTGTTCCAGATGAATGGCTTTCCGATAGGCAATATCCAAATACTGCTGCCGCACCTGTTCATCCAGGTCCGGTTTATTTCTTACCCAATCCAGATAACCGATCACCGAAGTCAAGGGTGTCCGAAGGTCGTGCGCCACACTGGTTACCAGATCGTTCTTGGTCCGTTCCGCTTCCCGTTCCCGTTCCATCAGATCTTTGACATGTCGCTCCATCTGGTTCATATACCGGGCGATCTCACCGAATTCATCCAGATTCTCTACCGGGATTTCCTGATTCATATCCCCGTTTGCAATATCCCGCATCGCACGCTCCAGCATCCGCACATAACTCATGTATTTGTGGATCAGCGTGTAAAAAGTAAGAAGAAAGGTCAGTGCTCCGCAGACCGCAAGGATCAGCAGGCGATAATTCGGATACAGCCCGTCCGGTCCCAGCATGGCACTGCGATATCCCATGTAGCGCAGCGTTCCCGCCACCTTATAGATCAGAAATGCCATGATAACTTCCATGATACCGGTAACCGCCAGACTGATGATCGTATACCAGGCAATCCTCCCCTCAAATGTTCGAATAAATCTACTGCTCAATTTTATATCCTACCCCCCAGACTGTAGTGATGATCTTGTCGGTTCGGGTGTCGTCTTTCATCTTTCCGCGAAGCCGACGGATATGTACCATGACGGTATTGTTCGCCTCATAGACCTTCTCGTTCCATACCTTTTCAAAAATCTCATCGGTGCTGAACACCCGTCCCGGATGAGAAGCCAGCAGATACAAAATGTCAAATTCGATCGGAGTCAGCTTGACACTCTCTCCATCCACAAACACCTGATGTGTCTCTTTGATAATCGTTACATGATTCAGTCGGATCGTGCTGTCCTCCTCCTCTTTCTTCTCATTCGCCGGATTCAGATCCCGGTAACGCCGAAGCTGAGATTTCACCCTCGCCACCAGTTCCAGCGGATTAAACGGTTTCGTCACATAATCATCCGCCCCGGTCGTAAGTCCCACAATCTTATCTAGCTCCTGTGTCTTGGCACTTACCATAATAATCGGCACATTGTGCTTCTCCCGAATCCTCCGGCACATCTCCAACCCGTCCATCTTCGGCATCATAATATCCAAAAGCACCAGATCAATCTTCTCCCGCTCCATAATCGCAAGCCCTTCCAGCGCATCCGAACTCTTCACCACCTGATACCCGTCACTGATCAGATACAACTCCAACAGATCCGCAATCTCCTGTTCATCATCCACAACTAAAATTCTAGTCTCTTTCATCTCCCATATCCTCCATATCCCGTTATGTATTTCTCAGAATATAACCATCCATGTCTCGCAAAATATACACTCACTCTGCCGCACAACAGAACAATTACTTCCAACTATCTTTTTTCACGCTCCACCGGGCAACCCGCCCATCTGTTCCCCTACAGTGTACCACCATTCCCCCACCAAAGTCCTTACCAAAAACTTAAAATCTCACGAACCATTCTCTAACAGAACCATAAAACTCCGTCCCCACCGGCTTACCCCAACAAAAAGCCACAAATCTCCGTCCCCATTGGTTTCCGCCAACAAACAGCGGCTGGTCTGGGATCCATAGGGTGAACAACACTTTGTGGGCGGTTAGGGGAAGCTTTGAGATCCGGCACCTACGCAGACTTTCGCGAGGGTCAGCTGACCCTCGTGAATTA
>CAKUJT010000354.1 GCA_934661765.1 uncultured Senegalimassilia sp. | reverse complement strand
GGGTCATCCAGACGAGAGGATATTCCTATGAGCAAGGTTTTGCTGGTCAACGGCAGCTCGCGGCAGGAGGGCAACACGTCGGTTGCGCTCGCCGAGGTTGCCGCCGCGCTTGAGGGGCACGGCGTTGAGACGGAAACCATGTGGCTGGGCAACAAGCCCGTCAACGACTGCATCGCCTGCGGCAAGTGCGCTGAGCTGGGCGGCAAGTGCGCCATCGCAAACGACGTGGTAAACGAGCTGATCGCCAAAGCGGCGCAGGCCGACGGCTTCGTCTTCGGCACGCCGGTGTACTATGCGCACCCCTCCGGCCGCATCCTGTGCGCGCTCGACCGCGCGTTTTATGCAGGCAGCGCGGCGTTTCGCCATAAGCCCGGCGCGGCGGTGGCCGTTGCGCGCCGCGGCGGCACCACGGCGTCGTTCGATGTGCTGAACAAGTACCTCACCTTCGCCGAGATGCCCGTCGTGTCGTCCACGTACTGGAACAACGTGCACGGGCGTCTGCCGGGCGAGGCCGCGCAGGACGCGGAGGGCCTGCAGACCATGCGCAACATCGGGCATAACATGGCCTGGCTGCTCAAGTGCATCGAGGCCGGGAAAGCCGCGGGCATAGACGTGCCCGTCGCCGAGCGCGGCCAAATGACGAACTACATCCGCTAGCTCAGTTGCCGGATTGCGTGCCGCATCCGCTAGCCCGGCTGTCGGATTGCGAATCGCGCTGCTAGCTCGTGTGGCCAAATTCCGAGCCGACTTCGCTAGCTCGTGCGGCCAGATGATGAACCGCATCAGCTAGCCCGGCTGCCAGATTGCGTGCCGTATCCGCTAGCTTGCACGGCTTGATCGCGAACCGCATGTGCTAACTCGGGCGGTTCCCGGGTCGCAATTTGACGCATTCGTGAAGCGCCGGCCTTGTGCCGGCGCTTCCGTGTTAAATCCGGGAACCTCTACGTTACATTTCGGAAATCTTGGGGAAATCCGCCGCAAAATGGGCCCGTATGAAAACTGCGGCGGTCGCGCCTGCGCCGCCGCTTGCGGAAACCGAACGTGCAAGGAGGCCCTTCGTGGCTAAGGTCAACCCGAATTATCAGAAACTTCCCGGCAGCTATCTGTTCTCCGAGATCGCCCGCCGTACCGCCGCGTATTCCGAGGCGCATCCCGAGGCGAAGCTCATCAAGATGGGTATCGGCGACGTCACGCGCCCGCTCGTCCCGGCCGTCATCGAGGCCATGCACTCCGCCGTCGAGGACATGGCGAAGTCCGAGACATTCCACGGCTACGGCCCCGAGCAGGGCTATGACTTCCTGCGCGCCGCCATCGCCAAGCGCGATTTCCACGCGCTCGGCGTCGACATCGCCGATGACGAGATCTTCATCTCCGACGGCGCGAAGTCCGACTGCGGCAACATCGGCGACATTCTGGACGTCGACAACGTGGTTGCCGTGTGCGACCCGGTGTACCCCGTGTACGTGGACTCGAACGCCATGGCCGGCCGCGCGGGCGACTACGACGAGGCCGCCGAGCGCTGGACGAACATCGTGTACATGCCCACCACCGCTGAGAACGGCTTTTGCCCCGCGCTGCCCGAGGGTCGCGCAGACGTGATCTACCTGTGCAGCCCGAACAACCCCACCGGCACCGTGCTCAATGCCGAGCAGCTGAAGGTGTGGGTGGATTACGCCAACGCCAACGACGCTATCATCATGTTCGACGCCGCCTACGAGCGTTTCATCACCGAGGAGGGCGTGCCGCACTCCATCTACGAGGTGGAAGGCGCCAAGACCTGCGCCATCGAGTTCCGCTCGTTCTCCAAGACGGCAGGCTTCACCGGCGCGCGCTGCGGCTACACCGTGGTCCCCAAGGAGCTGGTCCGCGATGGCCAGAGTCTCAACGCCATGTGGAATCGCCGCCAGTGCACGAAGTTCAACGGCGCCAGCTACATCATCCAGCGCGGTGCCGCGGCCATCTACACCGAGGAAGGCGAGCGCCAGATCGAGGAGACGCTGGCCTACTACCGCAACAACGCCCGCGTGATCAAGGAGGGCCTCGAGGCCGCCGGGTTCACCGTGTACGGTGCTGTGAACAGCCCGTATATCTGGTGCAAGACGCCTGAGGGCGTGGGCAGCTGGGAGTTCTTCGACAAGCTGCTGACCGAGGCGAACATCATCACCACGCCGGG
>CAKUJT010000353.1 GCA_934661765.1 uncultured Senegalimassilia sp. | reverse complement strand
AAGTATGAGAAACGCAGACAGAAAGGTGCGGTTTACGATGTGTATGCCGGAGCAGATATTAAAACTGCCTATGGTACCAAAGTTTACAGTAAGGGCGATCTGGTAAAAGAAAATCTGACAACAGATACGAATGGAGCCATCCTTCTTAAAAATCTGCATCTTGGTACATATGTTGTAAAGGAAAAGCAGGCTCCGACAGGATTTTATAATGCTGGAGAAGAGAAGAAGGTGACTCTTTCTTATGCCGGACAGAATGTGGATGTTGTTTTCTCAGAGACAACCTTTACGAACGACAGACAGAAAGCAGAAGTGATTGTTACAAAACAGGATGAAGATACAGAAAATCCTCTGGATGGAGGAATCTTTGGACTTTATGCTGCAAGTGATATTACCAATGCGGATGGTGCAGTTGTTGTGAAAAAAGGTACGCTGATCCAGAAAGTGATAACAGGAGCAGATGGTACAGCAAAGTTTACAGCAGACCTGCCACTTGGATTTTCTTATGATGTGAAGGAAGTGCAGGCTCCGGAAGGTTATGTGAGAAATACAGAAGATGTTTATACGTTTGCTCTCTCATATACAAATGATAAAGAGGCAAAACAGACATTTAAGCATACATTCAAAAATAAGCGTGTGACAGCTAAGATTTCTCTGCAGAAGCAGGATAAAGAAACCCAAAAAGCAGTTCCACAGGGCGATGCCACTTTGGAAAAAGCAGTGTACGGACTTTATGCCCGTGAGGACATTGTGCATCCGGACGGTGCGACTGGTGTGATCTATAAAGCAGGAGAACAGGTTGCCACTCTTACGACAGATAAGAATGGACAGGCTTCTGTGGATGGATTATATCTTGGCAATTACTATGTAAAAGAGATCACTCCTCCAACCGGTTATCTGGCAGATGAGGAAGAACATGATCTGGTCTGCAATTACGAGGGTGACCTTGTAGCAGAAGTAAAACGTGATTGTCTGTCTCTGGAGCAGGTGATGAAACAGCCATTCCAGATCATTAAAGCAGCGAACAACGGAAAGACCGATGCAGACTTACTGAAAGGGGCAGGCTTTACCGCTTATCTGGTATCTTCCCTGAAAGTAAATGAAGATGGCAGCTATGATTTTGATTCTGCAAAACCAGTAGTGATCGGAGAGAACGGTGCTACAGAAATCTTTACAGACGAGAAAGGTTATGCCTGCAGTATTGCGATCCCTTATGGAACGTATATTGTCCGTGAGACAACAACTCCGCATAACTATACTCCGGTAGATGATTTTATTGTACAGATTACAGAGAACCATCCAAGCACTCCGCAGGTGTGGAGAGTGATGCTGGATAAAGAGTTTGAAGCGAAGCTGAAAATCATCAAACAGGATGACGAGACAAAGAAAGCAGTGCTTCAGAAAAATACAGAGTTCAAGATTTTCAACATGGACACTGAAAAATATGTGGAGCAGGTAACGACTTATCCGACTACGGTAAAACATAAATCCTATTTTACAGATGAGCAGGGATATTTGATCCTTCCGCAGAATCTTAAAATCGGGCATTACCGTATTGAGGAAGTAAACGCACCTTATGGATATACTCTGAATGAGAATTACTATGAGGTGAATGTAGATTCCAACACAGCATATCAGATGGACGGAACTTCTGGCGATGTCATCATTGAGATCGCATATGAAAACCATCCGGTCAAAGGGGAACTGAATATTGTAAAACAGGGTGAGATTCTGAATGGATTTAAGGACGATTTCACTTACCAGAAAGAAAATCTGGAAGGTGCGGTTTTTGAAGTATATGCAGCTGAGGATATTTACACAGCGGATTTCCAGAAAGATGACCAGGGCAACCGTATTCTGGAATATGCTTCTGGAGCATTAGTAGGAACGGTTACGACCGATAAAGACGGAAAGGCTCAGATTGCTGACCTTCCTCTTGGAACGTATAAGGTTGTCGAAAAGACAGCACCAGAGGGATTTGTGTTAAACGAAGAGGCACAGACCGTTACTTTCTCTTACAAAGACCAGAAAACACCAGTGATCGAACAGACAGCAGCTTTTGAGAATGACCGTCAGAAGGTAGAAGTATCCGTGGTAAAACAGGATGCAGAAAATGAGACGGTTGTAGCAGGTGCAGAATTTGGACTTTATGCAAAGGAAGATATTCTTGCTCATGG
>CAKUJT010000352.1 GCA_934661765.1 uncultured Senegalimassilia sp. | reverse complement strand
CAGAGCCGCCGCCTTGTCGCCGAGCCCGCCGCCGCGCTGGATCTGATCCTGCCCAGTGATCTGGAATTGAAGGAACCTGCAGAATAAGATTTGGAGAGGAATATTATATGAATACTAAAAACTTGCATCAAATCTTTAAAAACTATATTGATAACTTTGAAATAATGAACGATTCTGAGCATAACGAAACCTTCAAATGGTGGGCGGCAAGTCGTTTTCGCAAATTGATGGATGAGGCACTTCGCACGCCTGAAGACCAATTTACACTTGCACTTGACAAAATCAGAGGTCATAAGAAAGAGGATAAAGTCGTTGAAACTATCCTCGAAAGTTCCATGCAACCGTTCACAGGCCTAATTGAATTATCAAAACATGAACCTGCTCGAGTTCAAAAGATGCTTCAAGACCTTCTGAAAGATGATGGCAACAATCTAATAGATCGAGAAGCCAAAATCAAAAAATTCTTTGAACAATGTAAGCAACTTGAAAGTCGCCACTTTCCAAATAATTTCCGGTATGAACAAACCGCAAATTCGGTAGCTGGCTATTTGTTTTTGTACGACCCAGATAACTATTACATGTATAAAGCAACGCAAGCCAAATTTTTTTCTGACTGCGTTGAGTTCTATGGCGATTGGGGCACTGGTGACCAAATCAATCTGAAGGAATACTACCGGATGTGTAACGAACTGGTTGCTGAAATCCAAAATTGCCCCGAGTTAATCAAGACCAGTGATAGCCGTATTACTTTAATCAATCGTTATACGCCGCCAGAACTGGCAAGTGATAGCCACAGGCACATTTTAGCCTATGATATCATCTATTGCACCTCAGAGTATAAACTATATGATGGTCTCACGTTCAAGCCTATCACTCTGAAAGAAAAGAAGCTATATCAAGAGCGAATGAAAAAAGCACTCGAAAAACTAGAGGAATATACTCAAGCCGAAAATCGTTATAGCCAATTTGAGCAGGCATGTAACCATTATAATTCCATTCTCATTCCCGGTACAGCTGTCCAACATTTCAAATACGGACAAGGCCAAATCATTTCCCGTGAAAACGGCAATATCATTGTTCATTTTACGTCTCAGGCAGCTCCTATAAAATTTGATTTCAATAAAACTATCACGAACCACTATTTAAAATTCACAGATACACTCGACGATGAAACAACACATCAGTATCGCAAACTATTTGAAAACGCTTCTGCCATAACGGACACTCTTTCTATACGCAAAAAGAATCTTGAAGAATATCGTGATATTCTGGAATAACCCCAGTTGACAAATGCGCATTCAGTGCGTATAATTAAAATGAGAGGTAACCCCATGAAACAAAAAGATTTGATCAACCTCTTTAAGCGCAATGGATGGTGGCTGGTACGGCAGGGTGGAAGCCACATGGTCTTCACCAATGGTACCGTAAATGAGACGATTCCACGGCACAAGGAGGTCAACGAGCTTCTCGCCAAAGCGATCATCAAGCGCCGGGGGCTGAAATAAGCCCCCATTCTGTGTGCGAAAGGAGTTTTTCCTGATGAAAACTGTTTATCCTATTATTCTGACCCCAGCCGAGCGCGGTTATGTTGTCTATGTCCCTGACCTTGAGATCAACACCGAAGGGGATGACCTTGCAGATGCCATTGAAATGGCGCGTGATGCCATTGGCCTATGGGGTATTTCCGAAGAGGATGCCGGACGGAAGATTCCCATGGCCTCGGGACAGATTCCTAAACCGGCAGACAACGAGCTGGTCACATTGGTTGATATTGACTTTTCCGCTTACCGCCGCGCCAATGATCTGCGGACGATACGAAAAAATGTAACGCTTCCCTCTTGGCTGAATGATCTGGCTGAAAAAGAAGGTGTCAACTTTTCACAAGTTTTGCAGGAAGGCTTGAAAGCGCGACTGCAAGTCAGCAACCGATAACACAAAAAGGACTGCTTTCGCAGTCCTTTTTGTGTTATTGATGCTGTTCTGCCAGCCGGGCGGTCATCTCCCGCATTCCCTGCCGCACTTCGGGCGGGGCAACCACTTCTACCTTGCCGCCAAAGCCGCAGACCCAGCCATAGAACTGGTCACTGACGCAGATGGGGACATCAAAATGGAAGCAGCCATTCTCCTCGGGCAGGAACATGGGCGTTGCGCCAAAGCGCTCCCGCATGGCACCTTC
>CAKUJT010000351.1 GCA_934661765.1 uncultured Senegalimassilia sp. | reverse complement strand
GTATAGATCAGCAGAATCACAATGCTGATCAGCGTTTTATATCCTTCCAGCGCCGGGAACAGCGCCACAAAATAATCGCCAAACAACACCGCAAACACAGAGATCAATACCGGCTGTAACAGATTCTGTGCCGCCATAAATACACCAACCGCCGGATGGATCAGCTTCGTCGGTGCGATAAAAAAGCTTCCGGATGCCGGTGCTACCGACGACAGATAAACATTTGGAATCGTCTTGGCTAAGGTGTATACAATCGTCGCCAGCAGTGCCAGTACAATTCCGGTTCCAATATCATTGATCACTGTGGGCAATGAACCGAAAATTCCGGAACCGATGATCGCACCGATTCCCGTTCCGATACAGCCCAGAAGACCGATCTTCTTTTTTGTATTTGTTTCCACGTTTTTCCTCCTGGTTCTGCCCGGAATCTGATCCTCTGTTGGATTCCTGCCAGCATTCCGGGCCGTTCTTTTGATCTTTCTCTTTTAAAATTCTGTTTCAAAACGCAAAGACAATCCATCGGATCATCGATTGATCTGCATGGCTCATTTTGCAAAGAACATTTTCAATCCCCTTCTAATTTTCTGGTTCCGGCTTTACCGAGACGAATTTTGCACGGTTCATCACCGGATGCTGCAGACGGAGTGCGCCTTTTTTCGGACATACCATCACGCAGGCTCCACAGTAATAACATTCTCCCGGAAACATCACGATCGGAGGTTTCCCTTTTTCCGGATTTGGCAGAATAATATCGCACTGGCAGATTTCTGCACAGGCGTTACATCCGATACATTTTTCTTCATCGTAGATCAGTGGTGTGGCACTGCACGGAATCACTTCAACTTTCATCTTACTCATCTTGCCTCACCTCCGATATAATCCTGGTTTCTCTTCTCATACTCTGTTTTCAGATCACCGAAATAATCCCCCGGAACGGTTCCCCGTACCGGAACGCCATTTTCCTGGCGGATCGTGATGAAGCAGTGGTCTTCTTTCGGATCCATCTGCGGATAATCGCTTCGATAGAAACACAGCTGTTTGGAACTGGATTTTCGCATCAGACAGGCCTGAAGGATCATCTCGGAAACATCCAGAATGTCCAGCACCTCATGGGTACGCATCAGTTCATGCGGGTTGTTACAGTACAGCTGCGGAACGATCTCTTCTCTGTAAGACTTCAGCAGATCGATTCCCTGGATCAGAAGATCATCATTCTTCACGCCACCGCAATAATTCTGCATCGCCTTGGAGATCGCCATATTCAGTTCTTTCCAGGTGACGCCTTCTGTACGGTTCATCGGTGCATACAGACGTTCTCTCTCCGCATCCACTTCTGCCTGGTCGATCTCAGCCAGTTCTTCGATCGTATCACTGTAATCTGCCGCTTTTCTTCCGGCATAATATCCCGTTGCACAGGCAAATCCAGCACAATCGGAAGCAAATAACTGATCCCCTGCCGCATAGATGCCATCAATATTAGTCTTCAGATCCCAGTCGTGCATGATTCCGCCCGGTGCACCGAACAGCTGTCTCTCCTGATCCAGGAAAGCCGCTGACTGCCAGCCATTGCCATAACTTTGCAGCATATGTTTCTCCGGATCAAATCCACGTTCTGTATAATATTGAAGGATCGGAATCTTGGTCTTTCCTTCCTCTCCGACCATCATACCCCAGATGACTTTCCGCTCCATCTCCGGCATTCTGCTCAGATCCGCATAAAACGGCAGTTTGTATCCTCTCTTGATCAGTTCGTCAAAAGGCATCGTCTCCGGTCCGCGGTACTCGTACTTCGGTTCATCGATCACGCCGCCTTTTAAGAAAAACTTCTGACCCTTTACCGGATAATAACGCTCAGATACAGTCTTCAGCACATTGCCGTCACGATCCAGATACGGAATTTCCACGCCTCTGGCATCCACCATCGTTGCTGCATACCAGGTATTATGATTGTTTCCTGTTCCGTAAGGAGGGAAGCTTCGTCCGGCTGCGGAGAATTCACCTTTCACCGATTTTTCCATCATGGTAAACTCCATACCGGCTCTCCATCCCATGGCATGACCGCTTCCGATGGACTGCATCGGACGGAATTCACAAAGTCCGGTCAGATCCGGGTTAAACAGCCAGACACGCGCCGGTCTTGACATCGTAAGCAGTGTGGCTTTGGCACGAAATACCATCAG
>CAKUJT010000350.1 GCA_934661765.1 uncultured Senegalimassilia sp. | reverse complement strand
GCCGTGCAGGTCAGCGCCAATAAAATTGAGGGCGTCCACTTTGTGGGCGGCGTTATCGGCGCGAACCTGCCGCAAAACAATTTCGAGTTTGACAACGCAGGCGGCACCGCAGCCCCGGCTGCTACCATCGGCACGGGCAGTCTGGTTGCTGACGGCGTGGCGGGCGGCATCATCGGTTATAACCGCGTGGTGCCGGGCGATACCCTGCAAACCGCGCTGGCAGGTAAAAAAACTGCCATCGCCGATGCACTGCGCGCGCTGCTGCCGACGTTTGACAAAACCACCCACGCGCTTGCAGAGGACGGGCTGACCTCGGCCAGCACCCCGGTTACGCTGACGGGGCTGAGCAACCGGCTCAACATCAAGGCAAACGCCTACGTGGGCGGCATCATCGGCTACAACGCGGCGGGAACCAGCCTTACCCTGACCAACGCCAGCAACGGCAGCCAAAGCAGCGCCCAGTCTTACGGCGGCCTGGCCCGCAGCGACCCGGCGGACGCGGCCAACGGCGGCGCGTACATTTTCTATAACGGTGTTTCGCTGGGAGCGCTGGATGCTTCCCGCAGCGGCTACTTCGCGGGCGGCATCATCGGCTATGCGACGAAAAACACGACGCTGCAAAACTGCACCAACTATGGCAGCGTGCAGCACCCCGTGGCGGCGGGCGGCCTGGCGGGCGTCAACGACGGCACGATCTCCGGCGGCAGCATGCAAAATTCCATGGGCAGCCAGCAGGAGAACTACCGCTATCTCGGCGGCATCGCGGGCATCAACAACGGCAGCATCACCAATGCGGCCCCGGCGGCGGGCGTTACCATCCGCGGCGGCACGAACATCGGCGGTGCGGCGGGGTATAATACCGGCACCATCCGCCTGGCCGAAGCCGCCGGCAAGGTCGAGGGCATCACCGCCGTCGGCGGCGTGGCGGGGTATAATGCGGGCACGATTGTTGGCAATGGCGTGGGCAGCAAGGTTGCTGTCCAGGTCAGCGGCACCAGCCAAGTCGGCGGTATAGCGGGCGTGAATGGTACAACGGGTCGAATCAGTACCAGAAGCGTAGACGATAAAATCACCCTTACCAGCGCGACCAGCGTGACCGCCAACAACGAGGGCGGCGGTGCGGCAGGCCGCAACGAGGGAACGATCTGCAATGTCACCAACGCGGCGGGCCGCGTCCATGTTGATAACCAGTACATGGGCGGTCTGGCTGGCCGCAATTACGGGACTATTGAGGACAGCAACTATTATAATAACAGCACATCCACCGATACGCTGTATGCGGGCGGCGGTTACGCAGGCGGCATTACCGGCTGCAACGAGGCCGGGGCCACGATAGATTCCGTGGGCATCGGCGGCCATGTGACTGCTGCTAACGGCGAGGCTGGCGGCGTCACGGCTCACAACTATGGACATATCAACCGTGCTGCTTTGCTGCATGTTTACGTTCACAGTACGTCCAGCGCTATTGGCGGCGTTGCCGCAGTCAACGAGTACGCCCCCGATGCCACCAGACATCCGCAGGATGCTGTCATTGAGGACGTTACCCTGCGCAGTGATGACTACGGCGTGACCCTGTACGGTCCCGCCACCAAGGTGGGCGGTTTGGTCGGTTACAACGCAGGTACGGTCAAAAACGGCAAGGCCGAAGCAGGCACCCTCGACCTCTCCCACCTGACCGCCACCGCCAACACCGTAACGGCGGGCGGTGCCGTGGGCGAGAACGTCGGCACGGTCGGCGGCACGGTCGATAAAGATGCGGTTACGGTCGAAACCGACCTGACCCAAAGCATGGACAAATATTGCAACCTGGGCGGCGTTGTTGGCAGCAACAGCGGTGTTCTGGTTCGGTGTACCTATCAGGGCACCATTGGCAGCAGCGCAGACGCCGATGCGGCCAAAGTCGTCGGCATCAACGTCGTCGGCAGCACGGTCGGCGGCATCGTTGGCAGCAACGACGCGAACGGTACAGTGCAAGACTGCGCGGTCAACCACATTACGCTGCACGTGCAGGGCGCGTCCAACGTGGGCGCCAGCCAGGACGCCGCCACCAAGATGGCAAACGCCGCGCACATCGGCGGCATCGTGGGCCGCAACAGCGGCGAAATCGAAAACAGCCTGATCGCCACCGACGACACCCGCAGCACGATCACCGCGCACGGCGGCTTTGTGGGCGGCGTGGC
>CAKUJT010000349.1 GCA_934661765.1 uncultured Senegalimassilia sp. | reverse complement strand
TCATTCCTCCGCCTTGCATATGAGAAAATCATCCTACGTCAATATAACAGATACTTAATTTTCGCTGTACTAGTAACAGATAAAAATATATGGTATGAAAATATAACAGCAAATAGCAATTTATAAATAAGTTTCTTATATACAAACTACCAGGTACAAGGATAACGATATAGTATTATACAGGTGGAAGCAATTGTTTTCGAGTACACAAACCTCATAACTTCGAAGCCGTTTGTGTATCCGAAAACAATGACTTACACCGTGAACTATAATATGTATATATGTATTTATCTATGAACACAAAGAAGGAGAACCACATGTTTGAAAATATGACCGAACAACAGGCAAAAGACCAGATCCTCACCATGGTCGACAACTACTGCCAGAAATACCACAACAACCAGAAACCCTTCCACGAAGGCGACCGAATCCCCTACGCATCCAGAGTCTACGACTCAAAAGAAATGATGAACCTCGTAGACAGCGCACTGGAATTCTGGCTCACAGCAGGAAGATACGCAGACCAGTTTGAAACAAGCTTCGCAAAATACCTCGGAATCCGTTTCTGCTCACTCGTAAACTCAGGATCATCAGCAAACTTACTCGCATTTATGGCACTGACCTCACCACTTCTGAAAGAACGCCAGGTACTCCCGGGAGACGAAGTAATCACAGTGGCAGCAGGATTTCCGACAACCGTAGCACCAATGATCCAGTACGGCGCAGTACCCGTATTCGTAGATGTGACCATACCACAGTATAACATCGACCCTGCGAAACTTGAAGAAGCAGTGTCCCCGAAAACAAAAGCAGTGATGCTTGCACATACACTGGGAAATCCATTTGACCTGAAAGCACTGAAAGACTTCTGTCAGAAACATAATCTCTGGCTGATCGAAGACAACTGCGATGCACTTGGCTCCGAATATGAAATCGACGGACAGAAAAAACTTACGGGAACCATTGGTGATATCGGGACTTCCAGCTTCTATCCGCCACATCATATGACAATGGGTGAGGGCGGAGCAGTTTATACAGATAACCCGCTTCTTCACAAGATCGTTCGTTCTCTCCGTGACTGGGGACGCGACTGCAGCTGTCCTTCCGGAAGAGACAATCTCTGTGGACACCGCTTTGATAAACAGTATGGAGAACTTCCGCTTGGATACGATCATAAATACGTTTATTCTCATTTCGGATATAACCTGAAAGCCACAGATATGCAGGCAGCGATCGGATGCGCACAGCTGGAAAAATTCCCGGGGTTTGTTGAGAGAAGACGCCATAATTTCGCACGCCTCAGAAAAGGCCTGGAAGGAACCGAAAAATACTATATTCTTCCGGAAGCATGCCCGTCATCAGATCCGAGCTGGTTTGGTTTCCTCATGACATGCAAAGAAGGAACAGACCGTAACAAAGTAGTTCCTTATATTGAAAGCAAAGGTGTACAGACCAGAATGCTCTTTGCAGGAAACCTTACAAAACATCCATGCTTTGATCAGATGCGTGAAAAAGGAACCGGATATCGTATTGCAGGAAGCCTTGAAAACACAGATCGTATCATGAGAGATACTTTCTGGGTAGGTCTTTATCCGGGAATGACAGACGAAAAAATTGATTATATGGCAAAAGTGATCCGCGAGGCAGCAGAACAGTAATTCCAAAGACAGTAACGGAGGAAACAAAATGGAATTTGATGAAAAATTACGCTGGTATGGGTTCTGGGCGAAAGACCGCCTGGAAGGCGGAAAGATCCGCAGATATTATGATGAGATCAAAGACAGCTACCGAAAAGGAACCCCTGTGGAACATACACAGGAAAAAATCCGCAAGCTGATCGCTCATGCAGTACGAACAACAGAATTCTACAAAGATTACCCGGAGGACACACCACTGGAAAAAATGCCGGTCATGAACAAAGACGCATATCGTAATAATTACGAGGCATGTCAGTCCAGTGTGTACAAAGAAGCATCTGATAACCGAATCATGTATACAAGCGGATCTACAGGAACACCGTTTGCAATGATCCAGAACAGAAACAAGATACTCCACAACACAGCTGCGAGTATTTTTCTCGGGGCTGCAGGTGGTTATTATATCGGAATGAAAAATGCATTCGTCCGCATGTGGGTAGGAGATCATGCAAAGAAAAGCAAACTTTCACAGATTGCCGAGAATCTGATCAT
>CAKUJT010000348.1 GCA_934661765.1 uncultured Senegalimassilia sp. | reverse complement strand
ACCTCGTTGACGGAGTGGTTCGCCATGGTGGCGAACGTGCACTTCGGCGAATCGCCCTTCATGTTCTCGTTGATGCGATGGAACACGACCACCGTGTCGTACAGCGAGTAGCCCAAGATGGTGAGCAGCGCGGCGATGGTGTTCGGCGTGACCTCGCGACCGACGAGCACGTACACGCCAAGCACGATGACCAGGTCATGCAGCAAGGCGATAACCGCAGACACGCCCATCTTCGGATCGCGGAAGCGCACCGAGATGTAGGCGATGATGAGCAGCAACGACACGAAGAACGCGATGCAGGAGCTCTGGATGACGCTGGCGCCCCAGTCCGGGCCGATGGTAGTCACCTCGAAGCTTTCCGCATCCCAGCCGAACTGGTCGGCAACCTTGTTGGCCGCCGCGGCCGCGCTTTCCGCCGACGTATCGGTGGTGCGCACGAGGAAGCCCGCCTCGCCATCGGCGTTGGTGGTCTGCACCACGGCGTCGGGCTCGCCGGCATCGGCGAAGGCCGAGCGCACCTGCTCGGTGGTGGCGTCGTTGCCGCCCTGATGGAACGTGACCGAGGTGCCGCCCACGAACTCGATGCCGAAGTTCACGCCGCGCACGCCGACGAGCGCCACGACCAGCACGACCGCCACAGCCGCGATGGACAGGAACACCTTGCGATAGCCCAGCAGGTTGATGTCGAGCTTGATGAAGCGGCCGCGCACGTCATGACGCGAGGAAGCAGGCTTCTCGCCCTGGAAGTACGGGGCGGCCTCCTTGCAGTCCTTCACGCCCCAGAAGCCGGGGTGCTTGGCGATGCACTTCGGCGCCAGCAGGCGGATGATGGGCGCCTTGAACAGCAGCATCATGATGATGTCGCAGATGATGCCGAGCGCCAGCGTCAGGCCGAAACCCTTGACCGAGGCGCTTGCCAGGAAGAACAGCGTGAGCGCCGAGACCATGGTGACCAGGTCGGCGTCGATGGACGTGAGGATGCCGTGGCGCACGCCGGTGACGGAGGCCGCGCGAACGCTGCGGCCCATGCGGATCTCCTCGCGGAAGCGCTCAAGGGTGAGGATGGAGGAGTCCGCCGCCATACCGATGGTCAGCACGACGCCGGCGATGCCGGCCATGGACAGGCTGAACAGGCCGAAATGCGAAAGCACCGCCAGAATGCCCAGGTACAGCACGGCGAACACGGCCATGGCGGCCGCGGTGATCAGGCCCAGGCCCTGGTAGAAGACCAGCAGGTACAGCATGACCAGCGCAAGGCCGATAGCGGCCACCAGCACGCCGGAGGTCAGCGCATCCTGGCCGAGCGTCGGGCCGACCACCTGGGACTGGGCGTACTCGAAGCTCACGGGCAGCGAGCCGGACTCGAGCACCGTCTCCATGGAGGAGGCGGCTTCCTTGTCATAACCGCCGGTGATGGACACCTGGCCGCCGGTGATCTCGGACTGCACGGCCGGCGCGGACTGCACCTCGCCGTCAAGGATGATGACGATCTTGCCCTTGGTGCTGGCCAGGTCCTTCGTGGCGTCGGCAAACGCCTTCGTGCCTTCGGAATCAAGGGAGATGTTGACCGAGTAGTCGGTGCCGGTCTCGGAAGCGCGGCCGATGCCGACCTTCGTGATGTTGCTGCCGGTGATCAGCGGCGTATACGTGCCCTCCTCCACCGTCAGATGCTCGGTCTTGCCGGAAGGCAGCGTGTTGCCGAAGTCATCGGTGATGGTGCCGCTGGATCCGTACTGGCCGTTCTCGATCTTGGTTTTGACGTCCTCATCGGTGAACGAGTCCAAGCGGGCGAACTCCAGCTTGCCGGTTTTGCCGATGGTGGACAGTGCCGTTTCCGTATCGGAAAGGCCGGGGATCTGCACGAGGATCTGATCGGAGCCCTGCAGCTGTACCACAGCCTCGGAGGCACCGAGCGCGTTGACGCGCTGCTCGATGATGGCGCGCGACTTCTCCATGTCCTCGGAGGTCACGGCGTCGCCATCGGTGCTTTTCGCCGACAGCACCACCGAAAGGCCGCCTTGGATGTCCAGGCCCTGGTTGATCTTGTCCTGCGGAGGGGTGAACATGAAGATGGACCCCAACACCAAGACGGTGGTCAGCACCAACAGCCATATGTTGCGGCGGTTGGCGTTGCCGCCCTTCTTCTTGGCCTTGGCGTTTTGCGCTTTCGCCATGCGAGCTTCTCCTAGCC
>CAKUJT010000347.1 GCA_934661765.1 uncultured Senegalimassilia sp. | reverse complement strand
TTCTGCCAGCAGGTGTAGCCCTCGGAGGAGTCAATGACCAGCACGTCCACACCGGCTTCCAGCAGGGCGGGAATCCGGGTCTCATAGTCCCGGGTGTTGATGCCTGCACCAACCAGATAGCGCTTCTTTCCGTCCAGCAGCTCCAGGGGGTTGGCCTTATGGGAGGCGTAGTCCTTCCGGAAGACGAAATACAGCAGATGGTCGTTTTCGTCCACAATGGGCAGGCTGTTCAGCTTGTTTTCCCAGATGATGTCGTTGGCCTCTTTCAGAGTGGTCTCCGCAGGAGCCGTTACCAGCTTTTCCCGGGGGGTCATAAAGGAGGAAACCTTGTCCGTAGGCTCCATGCGGCTGACCCGGTAGTCCCGGCTGGACACAATGCCCAGGAGCTTGCCGTTGGCGGTGCCGTCATGGGTAATGGCCACGGTGGAGAAACCGTTCTTGGCCTTCAGGGCCAGCACGTCTGCCAGGGTGTTTTCCGGGGTCAGGTTGGAAGCGGAGGTCACGAAGCCGGCCTTGTGGTGCTTGACCTTGGCAACCATGGCCGCCTGGCTCTCAATGGACTGGGAGCCGAAAATGAAGCTGATGCCGCCCTCCTTTGCCAGTGCAATGGCCAGAGTATCGTTGGACACGGACTGCATAACGGCGGAAGTCAGGGGAATGTTCAGGGAAATGGCGGGCTCTTCCTGGCCCTTGCGGAACTTGACCAGCGGCGTCTTCAGGCTGACCTTATCCGGGATGCAATCCTCGGAAGTGTAGCCGGGCACCAGAAGGTACTCGCTGAAGGTGTGGCTGGGTTCGGGATAGTAATAAGCCATGGTTTCTTTTCCTCCTTAGTTGACTCTGTTGCTGAATAAATAAGCTGTTCAAATGGACCAGTTGACAGTTGACAGTGTACAGTTGACAGTTATGGTGTCCCTTCGGGACGATTATAATTATTTCGATCCATTTCCGAAAGAAATTCCTTAACTGTCAATTGTCAACTGTCAACTAAAACTACACCGTCTTCCCATCGCCCTGGTCCAGTACCGGGACAACCTCCTGGCCCTGGCGGGAATAATGACGGAAATTGCCAACGACCTCGTTTACCTGGCTCATAATGGCAAAGGTATGGGGATACCGCTCCACCACGCCGGAAAGGGCGTTTACCTGGCTGTTATTGACCACACACATAACCACATCCACTTCCTTGCCATTGTACATTCCCTTTGCAGGGAATACCGTGGCCGTATGGTGGAGCTTGGATATGATTTCCCGGGAGATTTCCTCGGGGTAGTTGGTGACGATTTCAAAGCGAACGGCGCTGCGGCCGTTCTTCAGGAAACGCTCCGCCATGGTGGTGGTGGCAAAGGAATAGAGGATGCACAGCAGCACAGGCTCCACCTTAAAATCATACACGAAGTAGCTTGCAACGGCAACCATGGCATTCATAATGAAGCTCAGGCCGTACACACTCTTCTCCGGGTACTTGCTGTGAATAATGGCCGCCACAAAATCCGTACCGCCGGTATAGGCGCTGGCCTTCATGAGAATGGCATACACATAGCCCATGATGATGCCCGCAGTCAGGGGCCCCAGAATGCGGCTGGTTCCGTTCTTGGTGGAATAGGCAATGGCGGACAGATCCACCTTGTCCAAAATCAGCAATCCTACGGAGAATACCACCACATAGACCATGCTTCTGACGGCAATGGGCTTGCTGACCTTAAAGAAGACCAGCAGTGCCAGAGGGATATTGATCAGCAGGCTCATATAGCCTACACTGATGCCGCTGACATACTGGATGATGGTGCAGATGCCGTTGAGCCCCGAGGGGGCGAAGGAATTTGGAAAAACGAACAGCTCATAGTTCAGCGCCGCCAGCATGGCCACGGCGACAATGACGAGATAGGTCCAGACCCGTTTCAGATTGTGCATTTCTCCGCTTGTAACCTCTTTATGTAATATTTTTCGGCCAATTGGCTGTGGATAACCTTCTCCCCTCCAATTTGACCGAATGGATTTCTTTGATACAATACTATAGCATAGGGTTTCGCCCCGGTCAAGAGGGTTTTTTCCCGGGGCAAAGGCAAAGATTTCCGGAAAACGATGGCGCATTTTGTTCATCCTTTCCATACAATGCCTGTGGAAAAGTGGTTGTAATCTGTGGAAAAATGTGCTACAATAGAGGATGAAATAGTATGCCTCTGCACGGGTTTTCCACCGG
>CAKUJT010000346.1 GCA_934661765.1 uncultured Senegalimassilia sp. | reverse complement strand
TGGTGTGGGAATCCCCCGGATAGAAGTAAAAGCCACTGGTTTAGGATCTAAAATGTTTGAAAATTCGGGGGATTGCCACGGCAGTGTGCGCACTGCCTCGCAATGACATGGTTTTTCGACAGTCTGATGCAACACCCCTGTTGGGTGTAGCTCCCCTCCGGCTCGACGGAGGGGACACCTTAGTGTGCCGAATCTTCTCGGGCTTACTACTTTGAACGCACGTCTTTGCGGCGTGCATTTTTCATATCCACTTGATTCCAAGATCAATTTCCTGTATTCTTTTTGCAGAATCGTGAGATATTCTGTTCCGAATCCTTACTATATGGGTGTAAAGGAAAGGAAGTGTCAGCCAATGGAGGATTCCAACATTGTTGGCCTGTTCAATGCCCGGTCAGAACAGGCCATATCCGAACTGATTGCGAAGTATGGAGCATCGGTGCGGAAAATTACACAGAACATTCTCCGGGATCCGCTGGATGTGGAAGAATGTGTCAGCGATTGCTACTTAAGAATCTGGAATCGGATTCCACCTGAAGTGCCCCGATCCCTGGGAGCCTTTGTCTGCGGCGTGGCGAGAAACGCGGCACTCAGCCGCTACCATGCCAACACTGCCCAAAAGCGAAACAGCCATTATGATGTGGCCCTGGGCGAGCTGGAAGCGTGTATCCCGGCCAAAGAGAATGTGGAGGCACAATGGGAGGCAAAGGAATTATCCCGCTGCATCAACGGGTTTCTCGGGACACTCGGCTATGACGATCGGTACGCATTTGTCCGCCGGTATTACTACGCCGAGCCGGTCTCGGAAATTGCCGCAGCCATGCAGCAGACACCGCACCGGGTTTCTGTCCGACTGTTCCGCATCCGGGAGAAATTGCAGCGATACTTGAAGAAAGAGGGGATGCTTCCGTGAACCGTAAACTGCTATCGAAGGCAATCAGCGGGATTGCCGAGAAATATGTCATCGAGTGCGAATCCTATGCGCCAGAACATTCAGGGGGAATCACCAGAAAAATCCTTGCTCTGGTGCTGGCGGCCTGCCTGATTCTTGGCTTGAGTGCAGCGGCATACGCCACCGGCATTCTGCCTTCCTGGATTACAGGGTGGGTTCAGAGCATTTTTTTGGAAGCTCCGACAGACGAGCTGCGCCAGTCCCGGCCAGACTACGCCCAGTGGCTGGACGAGCAGTGGGAAACCCGGGCGGCACTGGAAGAAATGGGCGAAAAGGCCCAGTCGGCGAACGAGGAAAAAACGCCGGAAGGACTAGACGGCGGCAGTATAACCCTGCTGGAGAGCTGCTATGACGGCGTGAAATTTTCCATGGCCTGCCGGTTTGCCCCGCCTCAGCGACCGATGACCTTTGCGATTTCCCTGGATGATCCCCAGTTTGCGGAGCTGAAGGAACCCCAGCCGGATTGCTCTGCCAGCGGGGCGGATTGGAAGGCCTACGTCCGCGGACAGGCGGATTTTGGACAGATTCAGCAAAGGCTGGAGGCTGAGGGCCACGTCGGATTTACCACATATGATTTTTTTGTTTCCGACCATGTACTGGTCAACGGAGAGGATCCGGGCTTTTCCCATACCGAACCAGAGGATAACGACGGCATTTTCTATGTGGATCCCTATTATACCAGTGTCTTCGGCCCGGAATTGCCGGAAAGCTGCCGGAATCTGGATCATATTGAGGTCACCTTCACGGTTCGTTGCTGCGAAACCCATTACTGGCTGGATGGGGACACCCTTCGCTGGATGAATGGGGCGAGGACGGATTATCCCGTCAGCTTCACGCTGGACAACGTTGGCTGACAGGAGGAAGCAGTGTCAGCCGGTGCTTGGCATACTCCCACCCGGGAGAAAATAGACTGTACCGAGGTGAAGGCTATGGGCTATGTGATCGAATATCCGGGAAATTCCTGGAAAAACCCCAAAAAGGGACGCCTTTGGATTCCGGTTTGCGCAGTTTTGTGTGCCTTGGCACTGGTTGGCCTGATCTGGAAGGACAGCCGGTATTACATCCAGCGGCTGCTGTTTCCCGGGGACGCTGCCGCGGCTCTGGCAGAGCTGGAGCGTCTGGCAGAGAATCTTCAGAGCGGCACGCCCCTGGGTCAGGCATTGGAGGCCTTTTGCGCAGGTGTTGTAAGCCGGTGACGGCGGTTTCACCCTTCGCCTTTTTAATGGGAGCGCTGCTGCTTTTGACACTGCCGCTGCC
>CAKUJT010000345.1 GCA_934661765.1 uncultured Senegalimassilia sp. | reverse complement strand
CCACCGAGGTTTGCGGGGCGCTTCCGTATGCAGGCTGCAGCACGGCGGCCCGGCCGTGGCCGCTTGTGCCCTACCCGATCTTGACGATGGGCGCGTAATCTTTCAGCAGCTTCTTCGTTTGGCCGGACTTGGAGAAGCGGACGTAGAGCGTGTCGCCGTCCACCTTCGTCACCTTGCCGCGGCCGAACGTCTTGTGGTCGACGGTGTCGCCGGCGGCGAAGGTCATCTTGGCTGCCGCCTTCTTCTCCGCTCCGGGTCGTACGTAGGCGCCCGATACCGAACGACCTGCGCCGATGCGGTTCGTGCGCACCTCGCGGCGCTCGCGCTCGGACCTGCCGCCGGGGGCGCTGGCGCTCGAGCGGCCGAACACGCGACCGCCGCCGGCCTCCACGCCGCTGCCGGAGATGCCCTTGCGGCTGCCGCGCTTCTCCCAGCCGGTGCCGGAGAAACCTTGGCTTCCCACGCCCATGGTCTGGCGAAGCTCGCCGGGGATCTCGTGGATGAAGCGCGACACCGGGTTGGCCTGGGTCTGGCCGAAGATCTGGCGCGTGTAGGCGCAGGTCAGGAACAGCACCTTGCGGGCGCGCGTGATGGCGACGTAGGCCAGGCGGCGCTCCTCCTCGATGCCGGCGGCGTCGCCGACGCTGTTCATATGCGGGAACAACGTCTCCTCCATGCCCGCCACGAACACGCAATCGAATTCCAAGCCCTTCGAGGCGTGCACCGTCATCATGGTGACCGCCTGGCCGTCCTCGTCCATGGTGTCGAGGTCGGTGCGCAGGCGCACCCACTCCAGGAAGTCGGCCAACGAATCGCCGCGCAGCACGCGCACGGGCTCGGCGGCGCCTTCGCCTTCCCCACCCTGCTCGCCTACCGTAGGTGCAGCGTAGTCTGCGTCCTCCTCGTCGTGGGTGTCCACGAACTCGTCGACCACGGACAGGAACTCCTGGATGTTCTCCACGCGCCCGCGCGCTTCGTCGGTGTTCTCAGCCTGCAAGGCGCTGATCAGGCCGGACTTGTCGATAACGGCCTCGATGCACTTGCGCAGATCGCCCGAGTAGGACTGCGCGTCCTTGATGATCTGCACGAACTCCCCCACGCTGCGGCGCGTGGCGGCGCGCAGCTCGGGGTCGGCGATGGCGATTTCGGCGCCCTCCATGAACGTCATGTCCATCTCGCGCGCGAACTGCTCGATGCGCTCCACCGTGGACTTGCCGATGCCGCGGCGCGGCGTGTTGATGACGCGCTTGGCCGCGATGTCGTCGGCGGGGTTGACCACCAACGTGAGGTAGGCCATGACGTCGCGGATCTCAGCGCGGTCGAAGAATCGCGTGCCGCCGACGATGCGGTACGGCACGCCGGCGCGCAGCAGCATGTCTTCAAGCATGCGCGACTGGGCGTTGGTGCGGTAGAACACCGCCACCTGATTGTAGGACAGCCCCTTCTGGCGCTGCTTCTCGATCTCGCCGGCGATCCAGCGGCCCTCGTCGCGCTCGTCGGAGGCCATGTACACGTGGATCTTCTCGCCGTCCTCCTGGTCGGTGAACAGCTTCTTCACCTTGCGATGCTGGTTGTTCGCGATGACGGCGTTGGCCGCCGCCAGCACGTTGCCCACGCTGCGGTAGTTCTGCTCCAGCTTCACCGTGGTGCACTGGGGGTAATCCTTCTCGAACTCCAGGATGTTGCGGATGTCGGCGCCACGCCAGCTGTAAATGGACTGGTCGTCGTCGCCCACCACCATGATGTTGCCGTGCTGCTCGGCCAGAAGGCGCGTGATCTCGTACTGCGCATGGTTGGTGTCCTGGTACTCGTCGACCATGATGTAGCGGAAGCGCAGCTGATAGGCCTCGAGCACGTCGGGGTGGTTCTTCAGCAGCAGGTACGCGTACAGCAGCAGGTCATCGAAGTCGAAGGCGTTGGCCTGCTTCAGGCGCTCCTGCAGCTTCTCATAGACGCGCGCCGCCACCTTGCCCACGGGGTCGTTGGCCTCCTTGGCGAAGTTGCCGGGCACCTTCAGCTCGTTTTTCGCCGTGGAAATGCGGTTCATCAGGGCGTTTATGGGGAAGCGCTTCGGGTCGATGTCCAGCTCGGCCATGATCTCCTTGTACAGGCGTTTCTGGTCGTCGGTGTCGTAGATGGTGAAGCTCTTCGAGAATCCCAGGCGCTCGGCGTCGGCGCGCAGCATGCGCACGCACATGCTGTGGAA
>CAKUJT010000344.1 GCA_934661765.1 uncultured Senegalimassilia sp. | reverse complement strand
TCCAGCTGCGCCTGCATCAGCGTCAGCGGCGTGCGCAGCTCGTGGGCGGCATTGCCGGTGAACTGCCGCTGGGCGGCAAAGGCATTGTTCAGCCGCTCCAGCATCTGGTTGAACGAGCGGCTCAGCTGCTGGAATTCTGGAATGACGTCTTCATCGATCCGCATATCGGCAAGATTGTTCAGCTGCACCTGCTCCACCTGCGAGGCAAAACTGCGCAGGGGCTTGAGCGCGCGTCCGCTGACAAAATAGGTCAGCATGCCGCTGAGCAGCGTTACCGCAGCCGTGATGTACCAGTTGGTGGTGCGGAAGCGCCCCTGCGCCCCATCGACGACGATGGTCAGCTCCTCGTCGGGCGCTATGTGCTGCGGGTCAAAGCTCGCCGCTCCGTCCTCATTCAGGATTACCGTGCTGCCGCCCTGTAAGCTGTCCGCAATGGTGTCCATATAGTACACACCGGAGGAACAGAGCAGCAGATTCATGGCCACGCAGGTGATGCCGATGAGCAGGACGGACATCAGGGTGATGCGCCACTGCAAGGAAAGACGCTTCATGCTTCCTCGCCTCCCATCAGATAGCCCTCGCCGATGCGGTTGCGGATGGGGTCATAGCCCAGCGCGGCGCGGAGCTTTTTGCGCAGGGCGGAGATGTGGACGCGAATGGAATTGCTGAAGCTGTCCACGCTGTTGTCCCAAACGTGATCCATCAGTTCCTCCTGGCTCACGGGCCGCCCCTGATGCACCATCAGGTATTCGAGTATCCCTGTTTCCTTGCGGGTGAGCGTCAGCGTCTGCCCGTTGACGGTGGTGGTACGGGAGCGGGTGTCAAAGGTCAGGCCTCCGCAGGTCAGCAGCACATCCTGCTGGGTGAACTGCCGCAGGGTCAGGCTGCGAATGCGAGCCTCCAGCTCGGCAAGATGAAAGGGCTTTGCCAGATAGTCATTGGCCCCGGCATCTAACCCCTCCACCTTGTCCTCTACCTCACCCCGGGCGGAGAGGATCAGTACCTTTGTCTCCCGGTCGGTCTGCCGCAGGGTGCGCAGCACTGTCATGCCGTCCTTCCTCGGCAGGTTCAGATCCAGCAGCACCAGATCGTAGCGCTCCACGCCCAGAAGCTCCAACGCCTTCTCCCCGTCGTAGCAGCAGTCCACGCTGTATGCTTGGCGCCGTAGGCTGCGGACGATGGTTTCACACAGGGCGCGTTCGTCTTCAATTACTAAAAGGTGCATGAGAGCCCTCCTTTTTTATTCATTTTCATGTTATTATAATTATAGCAAAACCAGATAAGGTTTGCGTTAAATTTTCGTTCTTAACAGTGACTTTAACTCTCTTGTGCTATGATAGTGGCAGAAAAAGTGAAAGGGTGATAGAATTGAGCCATAGAAAAAAAGCGGCGGCGCAGGCCGTGCTGCTGGTTGTGGGCATTGCCATGCTGTGTTTCGGCGTATGGCGCGGCGAGGCGGCGACGGTGCTGAGCAAAGCGATTAAATTATGTCTGGAGTGTGTGGGCATTGGGTAAGAAATCTTCGGGCGCGTCACAACTCCTGTCCCGCTTCCGGGGCTGGATACAGGCGGGGGCAGCCTTATTGACCAACCTGCACCTGCCGAACTTCCTCAAAGGAGGCCTGTATCAGGGCGCAGGGAAAAACGTCTGCGTGCCGGGGTTGAACTGCTACTCCTGCCCAGCGGCCTCCGGTGCCTGTCCCATCGGTGCGTTTCAGGCGGTGGTGGGGTCTTCCAAGTTCAGCTTTTCCTATTATATCACAGGGTTCCTTATTTTGCTGGGAGTCCTGCTGGGACGCTTTATCTGCGGTTTCCTGTGTCCCTTCGGCTGGTTTCAGGAACTGCTGCATAAAATCCCGACGAAGAAGCTTTCCACAAAGAAACTCAAGCCTTTGACCTATCTCAAGTACGCCGTACTGCTGGTGATGGTCTTTCTGCTGCCGGCGTTCCTTGTGAACGATGTAGGCATGGGTGACCCGTTCTTTTGTAAGTACCTCTGCCCGCAGGGCGTGCTGGAGGGAGCCATCCCGTTGTCCCTTGCCAATTCCGGCATCCGGGCGGCGCTGGGGAGCCTGTTTACATGGAAATTCAGCATCCTGCTGGCGGTGATCGTGCTGAGTGTGGTATTCTACCGTCCCTTCTGCAAGTGGCTGTGCCCGCTGGGTGCGTTTTACGCGCTGTTCAACCGGGTGTCTCTCTTTCAGATAAAGGT
>CAKUJT010000343.1 GCA_934661765.1 uncultured Senegalimassilia sp. | reverse complement strand
ATTTCTTTGTTCTCGTTCATAACAACAGTCTTGGCACAAGTAGATCCAATATCAATTCCTATAAACTTCATATCTTAGCTTTCCCTCTCATGAATTTACACAACATGAATTTCAAAATTCATTTTAAAATAGTCTGTAACCGGCAATCTTACAACATTTCAATAAATGCTGCAATCCTTGTATTGAGCTGGCCGACATCTGCCTGAGAATAATCTGTCTCCACGTTAATGTATGGAATTCCTTTTTCCTCATTTACAAACTTGCGGATTGCACGGGTCTCAACGTTATATGTATGACAGGCCTGAAGTGTCATCTCAAGAACTCCGTCAACCTGATACTCGTCAATCAGACGTCCCATAAGATCAAAACGGTTCGGGTTTGGTGTCATAACTGAACAACCGATTGCCAGATATCTCTCTGCAATTGCCTGGTAAATATCCTCAGCGTTCTCATCAACAAGGCGATCGATGGATTTAGCTCCAGTACAGTTTTCATAAGTTACGACGACACCACCATTATCCTCAACAGCACGGATTACTTTCTCAGTTGCTCCTCCGATTGGGCATCCTGTGATCAGAATTCTTGGTTTCTTCTCCAGCATCTTTCCAGATGCATACTCTGCCTCAATCTTGTCAACAAGGGCATTCACCTCTCCGGCAATCTCAGAACGATCTAATTTGAATGTACTTCCGTACAGAACCTTGAACAGATCATGTCCACTGATCGGAGCCGGATCATGCTGCATAACTTCATAGAGACGCTTCAATGCTTTTCTTGCTTCATTCTCAATTTTAACAGCTTTTCTTACATCTTCATCCGTAATTGTAACTTCGAATTTTTTCTCAAGATATTCTTTAAAACGGATAATCTCTTTTTTCCAAAGCTTCAGTGCTTCCGGTCCCTGAGTATTTGGCAGTTCCATTACAAACACATCCTTGAACTCGCTCATATACTCATACATTTTTTTCTTTCCGTCACATGTTGTCTCCCCAACAACTACATCTGAGAAATAGAAAAACGGACATTTATCTGTCTTTGCAAATCCGTAACTGGATTTGATCAATGGACACAAGTTCTTCGGAAGATCTTTTTCTGCCTCCGGGATTGTCTCATCAGATGTGGAACACAGGCTGACTGTTGCAGCTCCCATAGCCATAGCAATCTCTTTTGGGAAATATGTACAATAGGCTCCTACTACCGGTATCCCCTTGTCTTTGTACTCCTTCATCATAAGAAATGATTTCTGTCTCTGCTCAGCAAATTCTTCAAAAACCTCTGGCAAATCTTTAATAATCTCCATATTCTTTCACCTCATCAAATTTATTTGTATCTATAAACGGACACAATTAACCATTCTGTTAAAATTTTAGACTTTTATAGCATAATTTGCAAATTGATTATTTCTATAATTGCATTGTATTTATAGGTTGTTTCTATTATTCATCACTGTTTTTCATTCTTTCTATTTCCATAGCAATCAAAAGCTTTCCGCATTCCACTCCATCACGATTGTCCAAGTCCAGCATATCATTTAACCGAGTCAGATGCGGAAGTAGCGTATTCCTGTGAATCTTTAGTTTTGCCGCTGTCTGAGACACATTTCTTTACGATACACATTATATCTATACCTTCTGATGTTTTCATCGTTCATACACAACAATTCATTTGTGATTTTTGTAGGTATTGCACATTTTCTATAATTCAACTTTTTTATAGGTCTTGTGAATATCATTTTTTACTTATTCCAAGAATTAAAACCCCTGGACTCCTGCAACATTTTGTTGCATCTATTGCGTATGCACTTCATCTGTGCTACACTACACCTACATCAAATTTCGGGCACGATATTTTCATTATGTTTCAACGCCCATGGAAATCCCCAGCCAGGATTTCATTTCTGAATTTCATTGCTTTTTCAGCAAAGAATTCACTCAGATTTTTGATGATATTACTCATTCACCGCAACTTTAAGTGCCCCTGCACTTGCACAAGTTGCATGCACACCGGGCAAATGTTACGGTACTTCTGGAATTTTAACGAATATATTTTGTATAAAATTCATTTTAGGAAATGCATTTTCATCCAATTTCTATATTGTCTTTTTATACTTACAATGTTAAAATATATTCAGAAAGTTTTATCCAAAGCTTATGGGCTCTGTATTTTCAGCATTTCTTCATACAATCAATGTCCCTGCTGAAGAAATCAATGACCTTACAGACCA
>CAKUJT010000342.1 GCA_934661765.1 uncultured Senegalimassilia sp. | reverse complement strand
GAGGGAGAACAGGATGTAGGAAATGATATTGAATTTTTTGCTTTTGTACTGTCCTGCACCAGCGACAAAATCAGCGATGATACCCATAAGCATATACCCAAGAGCAAAAGCCCAATGCATACCCGTCACAAACCAAACAATGCCAATCAGAACCCCCATGATCGTCAGGCTCCAGCGTTTTTGCACTTTAGCGACCATCAATAAGTAGATTGGCCCGCAGAGCAGGGCGCTGCCTGCCGGCATATAGAACGTAAGTACCGGGTTTGTTGCAAAGAAAACACCGCCCACCATCGTGAAAACGAACAGCAGCGCCGTAAAGATTCCTGTCGTTACCAAGTCCTTGACGGACAATCCTTTTCTCACAGTTTCTTGATTGCTCATAAAATTTTCCTCCTTGTTTCAGGAGCGATTGACCTTTCGCCCCGAATTTGTTATAGTATGATTAGTTACTGCTAACTACGCTCCTATAATACTCACAGGACGAAGATTATGCAATAATTCAGGGAGATGTTCGTCCTTTCATTGCAAAGGTTCGTCCAATCGTTTCAAAGGAGGCCGTTATTTGGACAATAGCATTATTGCGGACTACTATGAACCGCTTTTAACAGATAATCATTTTATTCCAGCAGATGACAACAACAGCTTTAATTCTGCTGGACAATGTTGGAGGCTTTCTCATGAGTTTGGAGAAGGCTTCTATTGGGTCTATGCAAAAAAAGACCTGTATGATATTAAGATTCACGACTTCTATTTCCACGATGATTTTTTCATGGAATTTAATTTGCCGGAATGTTTGAGTATCACTCAATACGAATCAATCTCCGGCGAAGAACTGAATCCATATCGGCGTCTTTCTGCCGGATGTATCAAGACTTTTATCGGAGGTGACAAGCCCTATAAGGCATTGATCCACAAGAAGATTCCCATTTATTCCATCGGTATTGAGGTCATGCCTGCATATTATGAGGGCTATCTGAAAAAGCAGTATCCGAGTGATTATATAAATCCTCTTGCTGCATTCAAGCAGGTGGATCAGACAACGGATTTTCCAGCCATGGCAAAGTTGCTCCATGAAGTAAAACTCTATCGAGGAGATGGTATTGCTGCAGGTTTATTTTATGAAGCTAAGGTTGCCGAGGCGGTTTCTCTTGTGGTGGAAGAACAGAAAAAGCTTCTCACTCGCAAGGAAAAACAGCTAACCGATCAGGATATAGCACAACTGGAAAATGTGATTGCTTATTTGAACGACCATTATGCTTTTGACGTTCCGCTGGAACGACTTGCCAAGATTGCATGCATGGGAACAACCAAGTTGAAATCATCTTTCAAGCAATTACAAGGCTGCACGATCACGGAATATGTTCAACAGCGTCGCATGAGCCAAGCTGAACACTTGTTGATAGATACGGATTTTACGATGGGACAAATTGCGGAAATGATTGGCTATTCTACATCCAGCCGGTTTGCGGAGCTGTTCCGTAAAAGCACAGGAATTTTGCCGATAGATTATCGGAAGATGGCACATAAGCAATAACATCATGAACGCTAGGGATTTTTTCTCTGGCGTTTTCTTTGTCAATTTATACGATATATCTTTTCCGAACAGCCAAAATCTCCGTTCCAAATTGTAGTATTAACAGAGGGAAAAACAAAGGTAGGGTTTCGATAGCAAGCACAGCAAGCGAGTACCCGCTTGCGATTTTTCGGATTTTCAGGTCCCTTGCCCGAAAATGAAAAATGCTTGCTGGGATATCCCAGACCCTTATGAGAAACGGAGGCGGAGCATGACAAACCGGAAGCGGAGCGTTCAAATGAAATTTTATATCACGGAGGAAGAAAAACGGCTCATTAACGAGAAGATGGCACAGCTCCCCACAAGGCGCTATGGTGCCTACCTCCGCAAGATGGCGATTGACGGATATATCATTTACACCGATACGGCGGATATCAAAGCGTTCACCGCGGAGCTTTCCGCCATCTGACGGAATATCAATCAGATCGCCAAGCGGATCAATGCAGGGGGCTCCCCCTATCAGGCGGATATGGAGGAAATCCGGGAAGAGGCACCGTTAAGTAGGTACCTCTTCTGTTTAAAGAGTTGGCTCTTTTTCTGATACGGGAATTTGTATTTCTGGAGCATTAAGCAGTGCTGCGAAATTCTGCCGGATGATATCCAGTGTCTTCTGCTTTTTTTGCAATTCCTGTTTTTCTCGGACAGTAGCAG
>CAKUJT010000341.1 GCA_934661765.1 uncultured Senegalimassilia sp. | reverse complement strand
TGTGAGAGTGTCCAAGCATAAAGAATGACCTTGATGGTTCTGTAGAAATACAGACCGTCAGGGTCTTTTTTGTTAATAAATAGGCTTAAACAGGCTATTGGCAGCAGTTTTTAATGATTGAAGAAAGACCTTATTTTAAGGGCTTTCAAGGGGCTTGATTTACACATAAAATTAACATTTTATGAGGAATTGTGTAGGGAAAAATGGTAGAAACAATAAAAGTGGATACGACAGTTGATAGGATAAGGTCTAAAAGTAAAGAGGATAGAACTTTTGCCTTAAAACTGGATAATCACTTTTGCCCTATGACATAGAGTATTTGCTATTATCCGTTTTGGGGAAACTCATAAATCAAGACAAAACCTCTGAAAACCCAGTAAAATCAATACTTTTAAGCAATTCCCCATTTTCCCAGAAAAAATGTTTTTGGGAAGAAAAATCTCCAGAAATACGTTTTGGGGAGATTCAATCTGTTTTTGGGAACATTTTTGGGAAAACGATTTGATTTTGGGAAAGTGGAATTGCCAAATATCAGGAGGTGCTGCTATGCGTAAGAAAGGTTACAAGGGAAGGTGTGAAAAGAAGGATTTAAGTAAATGTCAGGAAGTATGCAGAACATACGATGCAATACAATCCAACTATGCAGATATTCTTCAGAATGACAACGACATACAGGAAATCAGATGCAATGTGTTGTTAGACGGTTTATCAGAAGGAGCTTATACCTCAGACTTTGTTTGTGTCAAAGCAGATGGAGATTTGATGGTCAGGGAATGTGTTTTTAGAAAGTTTCTCACAAAGCCTATGACAGTAAAGCTTCTGGATGCTTCAAGAGATTACTGGTTAAATCATGGTGTATCAGATTGGGGGGATGGTCATTGATGAAGAATAGATTACAAAAGAAAATTACAAAGAATCAGCTATTACAGAATGACACTCAGCTTATAAGGGTTCTGGATATGGAAGCCGACAGAGTATTTATCATTGACTGTATCAAAAGAACTATGCCAGTTTGGAAGGATATAGAATCTATAAAAGAATATGTTCCATGTTCTGAAGATACATTACAGGAAATCACAGATACTATTCTGATTGACCTTGATAATTTAGATTCAGAAGGAAGAAAGACAGCATATGAAAGATATACAATGATTGCCCCTCTGCTGCCTTTTGTATCAGACCTGAAGAAACGAAAAGAACTGATAAACAGCCTTGCAAATATGAACTCAGTCAGCAAACAGACAATCAGATACTATCTCTGCTTATATCTGGTTTATCAGAATATATCTATACTTATACGCAAGCAGAGTGTGAAAGAAAGCGTTTTATCTCAGAATGAGAAGAATATGAGGTGGGCTTTAAACAAGTTCTTTTATACCAAGCACAAGAACAGTTTGCCTGTGGCATATACGCTATTACTGAAAGAAAAATATTGTGATTCACTAGGAAATCTGCTGCCTGAATATCCTTCATTTTATCAGTTCCGATACTTCTACAGAAGAACAAAAAAGATGCAGACCTATTATATTTCAAGAGATGGGCTGAAGGATTACCAGAAGAACAACAGACCATTGTTAGGGGATGGAATACAGGAATATGCTTCATCTGTAGGAATGGGAATGTTAGATGCAACTGTATGTGATATTTACCTTGTCAATGAAGCTGGTAATCTGGTAGGCAGACCGATATTGACCGCTTGCATAGATGCCTATAGTTCTCTGTGTTGTGGTTATTCCCTGTCATGGGAAGGTGGTGTATATTCCCTCAGAGGATTGATGTTAAATATCATTTCAGATAAACAGAAGTGGTGCAATCAGTACGGTATCAATATTGAGAAATCACAGTGGGATGCAGACAAACTTCCAGCAATCTTTGTGACTGATATGGGTTCTGAATATAAATCTGAGAACTTTGAACAGATAACAGAACTAGGAGTAACTGTGGTAAATCTTCCATCCTACAGACCAGAGCTGAAAGGAGCTGTGGAGAAATTCTTTGATTTAGTACAGAATACCTACAAGCCACACCTGAAGGGAAAAGGTGTGATAGAGCCTGATTATCAAGAGAGAGGTTCACACGATTACAGGAAAGATGCTTGCCTTACTATGGCAGATTTTGAAAAGGTTATTCTTCGATGTATCATTTATTACAACTCACAGAGGATTATAGAGAATTTTCCATATACTGAAGGCATGATACAGAATCAGATTCAGCCTTTTGCAAGTAA
>CAKUJT010000340.1 GCA_934661765.1 uncultured Senegalimassilia sp. | reverse complement strand
ATGAGTTTAAAAGAAAGCGAATGTATCGTGTCACCAGAAGCTCTGGACGCTGTTATTGAAAAATTCTCAGATACGACTGGAATCCGTGATCTGGAGCAGGCTGCCGAGCATATCGCAGCAAATGCACTATATCAAATCGAGGTAAATCATGTATCCTCTGTTACATTTGATGCTGCTATGTTGAAAGAATTATTTGACTAAAATAATCTTCTGCACATTTTCTCGATCCTGCGAGGTATAAATTTTTAGAGCACTTTAACTACATCCATATGTAACTAAAAAATCTGTAATATAGGAGATTTTGATATATTTCTAAAATTCTCCATATTACAGATTTTTCACTATTTCAGGCAAACGTACTTAAAACTTCTCAACTAAGTTCAAGTCGAACATCCGTGAGACTTGGCGCGTGATTCTGGTCAGCAAAGCTGACATATTCCTATCAGAATCACTGCGCATCCTCGCGGAGCGTTTATCTCAGTCGGAGACCTAACTCCCACTGAGACAAATTTGCTATTACTCACCACTTGAAGAGGGGGAGTCTTCTCGACTGAGATAAATATTTATTACTGTCTCTTACGTCTGATAAGCCCATAAAAGGTCAATGCAATTGCTATAGGACACATCACTTTCAGAATCGGCAATGATACATTTAAAATCGCATTTAATCCCGCACAGGAAATCACAAAACTGAAGACAGCAAATACAAGTAACCATTTAAAATACGAAATCTTCGGAACTAATTCGTGGAAATATGCAGAACAGCAACATAGCAAACCTACACATACATTAAAACATGCTATGAAAAATATAATACCAATCAATACTTTTCCATAGATGCCAAAACATGCGTGAACTGCATAAGTCAGAATCTGCGTTCCATTTTCCACATTTCCGACCTTACTACTGCACAATACACCAACATATGCTGTTGCGCTATATACAATACAAAGTAAGATTCCAGCTCCAATTCCCGCCAGAATCGTCTCTTTAGCCACACCTTTCCGATTCTTCACACCAAATGCTTCAATGTTCATAGCTATAACTGCACCAAAGTTAAATGCCGCTAAAATATCCATTGTCTGGTATCCCGTGACAAAACCATGCTGAAGCGCATGCCCTTTATAGCTCGCATCTGCCTGTCTTACAACTGTCGGGAACTTTACAACAACTCCCACGAAAATAACTGCAATCAAAATCAACAGAATCGGTGTCATTACTTTTCCCAGTAAATCCTTAAGTCTCGTTGGCTTCAGCGCGACTATCGTTGCTATCACAAAAAATGTAAACGAGTATATACACCGCATAATCAATAAAGACTCAGCACTGACTCCGTCAGATAAAAATGGCACGACCGCCATCTCAAAACTGGTAGATGCTGTCCTTGGAATTGCAACAAAAGGTCCGATTAACAAATGGATCAGCACCGCATAAACTGTCGCAAATGCCGGGTGTATGCTTCCCGCCAAATTCTTCAATCCATCATGCTTTGCCACAGATATCACCGCAAGAGCAGGTAATACCACCGCCGTCAGTAACATTCCAACCATAGCCGGTATCGTACTGCTGCCCGCTTCAGCACCCAGAAGCGGCGGAAATATCAGATTGCCTGCTCCAAAAAACATGGAAAACAGCGTAAATCCGATTACACATCTATTTCTCATAGACAAACTTTTCATAAATCACTCTTACACTCCTTCAAGTTACTTTTTGTTATAAAATATTCTTCAAATGCTCTAACAATCCTGTACAACCCTCCAGTACATCATCATAGGTCGCATCAAAATTGCCCGTATACCACGGATCAGCAATTTCTGTTCCCGGACGATCCGTAAAGTCTAAAAGCATAGAAACTTTTTTCTCTGGATCTGAACCGATGATTCTCATAATATTTCGGATATTCCACGCATCCATACCAATAATATAATCAAACTCTTCATAGTCTCTTCTCATCATCTGCCGTGCCCTGTGGTTGCCACACGGAATTCCTACTTCTTTTAACTTCTGTCTCGTGCCATGATGAACACCATTACCAATCTCCTCACGACTAGTTGCAGCCGAATCAATATAGAATTCACTGGCAAGCCCCGCCTGGTCTATTAGATATTTCATAACATATTCAGACATCGTTGATCGGCAAATATTGCCATGACATATAAATAAAATTTTTATCATATGATTTTCTCCTTGTGTTATTGAAAGATTGTGTAATTTGGCCCCTCTATGTTC
>CAKUJT010000339.1 GCA_934661765.1 uncultured Senegalimassilia sp. | reverse complement strand
AAGCTCATAGCCGGGAAGCTTTTTAATTGCTCCGGCTACCCGATAGACATCATCCTGAAAAGAACAGATGACGCGGACACCGGCAAGGTCTCGAAGCGTATCTAATGCCTTAGTAAGAGAAACTTCTCGATTTTTACGATGGAGCTTTTCCACAATACTTTCCGGAGTTTTGATACGGCTTGTGGAATATTCAATAATATTTCTGTGGTAAGTACCGTAAAGTGTTCGTTCCATATCTTTAATCTGCGGCATCAGCCCATCAATCAGTTTCTGACAATTCTCCTCTATGTTATGCTGCTTCATAGCTTCTTCCATCGCAGCGACTTCTTTTTCTAACTGTGTACCCGTATTCCCCAGTTGTTTTATGGATTTTACCTTCTTTCTTTTCAATGAATCTCCTTCCTTCTTTTCTTTTTTATAAGATATATTGCACATAAAGTGTATGTGCAGAAGACTTGTCACTACACATACACTTTTAGTATACGCCATCTGATTTTATTTCTCTAGCAAACTTTAGAGAAATAAACGTAAAATAAATGTAAAAATATATATAAAAATATATATAAAGATATATATAAATATAGATAAGAAGATTGGTTTGCTTATCAATGAAAACAAAAGGCAAAAAAGTATTATTTTGTTAAAATGGCAAGGATTTTATTGGAACGTGCTACGAACGCAGTCATTTCTTCCGGCTTTAATGGATGGTTTGCCAGGCGGGCAAGGTCATAAAGCTGCTGACAGATTGTTGTAGTATTTTCGCTTTCGTCATTATTTAAAACATACTGCACAAGGTCATTGTTCATGTTAAGAACAAGAGTCTCACCTTCCGCACCAAGTCCGGTAGAACTATTGCTCATTCCGTACATTTCCATCATTTCAGACATACGTCTTGTCTGCTCGGAAACAGTAATCATGGAAGGTGTATCTGCATTTTTCAGTTTTTCAACCTTTACAATCAGGTTTTCAACACCAGTTGCCTTTTTAAACTTCTCAGAAAGCTTCTCGGTAAGTTCTTTTTCTTCGTTCTCATCGATGGCTTCTTTGAAGTTGTCAGTAAGTTCAGAGTCGATACGGAGGAATTTCACTTCTGGATTTCTCTGCTCTAAATGAGTGATAAATGTTGTATCAATCTGGTGAGTCAGATAAATGGCATCCATTTCCTGCTCTTTAAACATATTGATGTACTGAGACTGTGCAACCTCGTCTGTGATATAGAAGACGTTATTCTCGTATTTTTCTTTACCAGCTTCAAGATAGTCCGGAAGAGTAACATATTTGCCTTCCATGTTCTTGAAGATGATGTAATCCTTCATCTTATCATTGAACTTCTCATCACGGATGCAGCCAAACTTAATGAATGGGCTGATATCATCCCAGTATTTCTCATAATTCTCACGGTCTGTCTTACACATACCGGAAAGCTTTTCTGCCACTTTCTTTGTAATATAATTAGAAATCTTCTTAACAAATCCATCATTCTGTAATGCGCTTCTTGATACATTCAGTGGAAGGTCAGGACAGTCAATACATCCTTTTAATAATAAGAGGTATTCAGGAATTACTTCCTTAATGTTATCTGCGATAAATACCTGATTGTTATATAACTTGATTTTTCCTTCAATTGTGTCATACTTTGTATTAATCTTAGGGAAATAAAGAATACCTTTTAAGTTAAATGGATAGTCCATGTTCAGATGAATCCAGAATAAAGGCTCTTTATAATCGTGGAATACATCACGATAAAATTCTTTATATTCTTCATCGGTACAGTCATTAGGATGTTTAGTCCATAATGGATGAATCTGGTTGATTGGCTTAGGAGTATCCTCTTCCTCGTCTTCCTCAAGAGTTACTTCAGAATCGCCGTCTTCTTCAGAGTCAGCATCTTTAGAATCCGCATCTTTTGCTTCTACATCGATAACCTTTTCTTCAGCGGACTTCTTCGCAGCTTCCTCTGCCTTCTTCTCTTCTTCTTCCTCATTAACAAAGTAGATCTCAACTGGCATGAAAGAGCAGTACTTATCAAGAATTTCACGGCAACGGAACTCGTTACAGAATTCATAACTGTCATCATTGAGATACAGTGTGATTACGGTACCACGTTCTGTCTTGTCGCCCTCTTCCATATCAAACTCTGTGCCGCCGTCACATTCCCAGTGAACCGGTGCAGCACCTTCTTTATAAGAAAGAGTATCGATAGTAACCTTATCAGCAACCATAAATGCAGAGTAGAAACCAAG
>CAKUJT010000338.1 GCA_934661765.1 uncultured Senegalimassilia sp. | reverse complement strand
CCTGTAAAGAAGATACGATAACAACGAGAGCTTCTTTGCCGAGATTATTTAACTGTTCATCTGATAACTGGATCATGCTGTGCCACCTCCTGTGTTAATAAGAACATTATACCAGAAGTGGTGAAAAAAGGACACTTTATAAAAGCGGCTGAAAGGTAAAAATGACTATGGCTGAAAGGCAGGAGAAAGGGAGTATGAGGATCCCGGAAATGGGACACAGTTAAAAAGAAAAAGTGCCGTACAGAGCTTTAGACACTTTTTAATGATGATTAAAAAGCGTCTGGAAGCTGTGCACAGCACATGGAAAACATGTCCGGGAACTGGAAAAAAGTTCTCTGTTTTGCACAAAATATCAGGATCAGACGGAAGTGTCAGGTGTGATATCGTGGATGACCGGATCAATGGCAAAGCCCTGCATCAGCCAGTGAAACTGTTCGGCAGATAAAGACCTGAGTTCTGTGGAAGAACGCGGCCATGTGAAATGACCGGATTCTACGCGTTTGTAAAGGAGCAGGAATCCATCACCTTCCCAGAGAAGCCCCTTGATCCTGGTGGAAGACCTGCCACAGAAAAGGAAGAGGGTGTTAGGTACAAACAGATGCATATGAAACCTGCGTTCGATGATGGCAGCCAGCGAATCGATCCCGAAGCGGAGATCTGTGTATCCACAGACGATATAGACACCGGCAAAATAACTGTGGTCGGCATCTTTAAGCATGGCACACCGCCCTGATGAGTTTACAGAGAAACTCTTCGGAAACAGATGAATCTATTTCGATAGAAATACCGTTTATCTGCATTTGTACATTAGAGTTATTTGAGCGAATCGAGCGATTCGCACGAATGGAACGAACATCAGGCACTGTTGTTTCTAATGAAGAGCCAGAGTCTGAGAGAACAGGAAGTGAAAGTGGAACGATATCTGGCAGGGCCTGCTCAACAACTTCTTCCTTGAGAAGATGTTTCCAGTAGTTATAGGTGTGGAAAGAAAGATTATTCTGTTCGCACCATTGCCGGACAGTAAGGCCGCTGGCTTTCTGATCTGCAAATCTGACGGTCCATTCCTGAAGATGGATTTGATGAAGTTTTTGTCTTGCATTCATGAGATGATCCTCCTGGATAAAGTAACACGAATCGTGCAAATCGAGCGAATTGCACGAATTTATGTTTAGAAATGATGTTGGAGCGATTATCTCAGAAATGTGATAAGATGAACAGGTACTGATTATTGAGGATTAACGCCGCAGCGGCTTTTCTCCTTTTATTAAAGAATAAGATATAGGGAAATGATATGGATTTAAAGATGATGCTCTCGCATGAAGGGGCGAATTTTTTGAGAGATTGGGCAGACAATATGCCTATTGCAATTCAAAACATAATAGTATCCACAGAAAAAGTTGTTTCAGTATATCAATCGGTCTCGGAAGACGTTGGACCGCATAGAGATGCATTTTATCAGATGTTGCTTCACATTAAAAAGGCGCAAGAAAATAGTGTAGATGCATTGACCACGTTACCGATTCAATTAAGGAACACCGCTGATAAAATAGATTACTATTGTGACTCATCATCTGATGGAACGCATACGCCTCCTGTTAAGAAACTTACTTTGCATAGATAAATAGGAGTAAAAAATGAAACTATCAATTAACGAACAGAGTGTAGTTGCATTGAGAGACTATGCTGATCAAATTCCACAGATTTGTAGTAAACTAGAGGAGGATATTCTACGTTTATTAAGTGTTTACAATAATGTTTCAGAAGATGTTGGGCCTCATAGAGAATTGTTTGAAGAAATGTTGCTACAAATCAAGAAAGCATTATGACAGAAAGTATCAGGATATGCAGGACAGATTGGATAATCTGTATGATAAGATTTCAGAGATTGAGGATGCTATTGCCGATATCGAAGAAAAGATTGCAGGTGTCTATGGTGAACAGGTTACTGCAGAATATTTGTACCAGGTATTAAAGAACTTTGATAAAATTTATTATGAAATGACGGATCTCGAAAAGAAAGAGTTCATGAGAAATTTCATTGATGCAATTGAAATCCTTCCGGAGAGAACGGAAAGCGGACGCATCTTAAAGCATATTGATTTAAGGTTTCCGATATATTATGAAGGTAGTGAGGGTGATCAAATTCGGTTGCTCAACGAAAACACAGTCGAGACGGTTGTTCTTTTGTCCCAACTGAAACAAAAGCCGGATGATTACATTAATGTCACGATTGAACTTGATGATAT
>CAKUJT010000337.1 GCA_934661765.1 uncultured Senegalimassilia sp. | reverse complement strand
ACCTTTCAACCAATTTAGTTCCTTTAGCATATTTTATTCCTTTCAAAAACACAGCCAGGCTAATATCAGCCTGACTGTTGGTTGGTGCTCCCCGATCAAAATCGAGTATTTCAAATTACTTTGGAAACATCAAGTCTTTGAATCCGTCGTCATAATAGGATTCCACCAAAGCACAATCCATAATCAACACATAAAATACATTTCCATAATACCGGTTTTTCACAATTCTTCCATGATCGAATACCGGACGATACGTTCCATCTTTTTTCGCAAAACGGAATTTGACATAATCATTGTTTTCACTTTTCGCCGAATCAATCTGCTTCCAGATGCTCGTCTCAACCGCATCCTGCTCCTCCGGATGAATCAGATTTCGAAATCGCTGATCCGTATATGCAAGAAACTCATCATAGTCCTTACATCCCGCAAATCTTATCAACTCCTGATTTGCAAATAAGATGCGGTCATCCATTTTATCCGCAATGTATATCAGAAATGCCCCCGGCAGATTTCTTGACACATCTTGAAGGGCAAATCCCAACTGGCTTCTATGTTGCACTTTGTAGTTACCCTCATACGCACAGCAACTATGCTTTCCGTGTAATTTCACCGCATAAAGCGCCATATCCGCACAGCTGATCAATTCCGATACATCATCACAATCCTTCGGATATTCTGCATACCCAAGTGAAATATAAAATGGACGTTTCTCTCCATTATGTGTAAGATATCTTGGCTGCAAAGTGAATTTCTCGATTTTTTCCTTCGCTTCTGCCTCCGTCATTCCTATCAGAACCGCCGAGAATTCATCGCCACCATTTCTGCATAGAATCGCATCCTTTTCAAAAGCATTCCGCATACTCTGCGCAAGTATCCTAAGTGCGGCATCACCCGCTTCATGTCCATACATATCATTGATAAATTTGAAGTCGTCAATATCTGTCTGAATTCCCACACAATATACATCTGAGGTATCCTTTATTGCACTTTCGATTTGTTCCTCAAACCCCTTCCGGTTTAAAAGTCCGGTTAGAGGATCCGTGATTGCCATTTTCTTTAAAGCTTCCCGATGGAATTCGATTACAAAAATGACGATCACCAATCCTGTCAAAAATAATACAATGAAGAATCCAAGGACCAGATTCGGAAGTATCTTCCACCATTGATTCCATCCATCCTTAGGCGTGACTTCCAGATAAAATGTACACCCTCCAAATTCAAACGTATATGTAACCGGATCAGCCAGATTCTCTTTCGAGAAGGATATTCTATCGCATTCTTCCGAAAGAGGAGAAACTGTCTTGGTCAGGCAGTAATCATATCCAAAATCCGTAAGAGCACTCACCGACTCTTCAAAAATTTCCGGAACCCGGATGATCACAATGGTAAATCCCCAGAATACGGGATTGCCATCCGCCTCCTCAAGATAGACAGGATTGCGAACTGCAATTCCACGACCTCCCTGCTTTAAATCAAAAGGTCCCTGCATAGTTACACAATTGTTATCTCTTCCATAGCGACAGATTTCCCCACGGCTTTCATCATGAATCAGGTCTATCTTTCCTGACTCATTTCCTTCTGCCGGGTAAATCTCCGTGACAACCCCATCCGGTGCAATCTGTATACTTTGGACAAAATCTGACATCAGATTCTCAGATATCTTTTCAAAATTATCGATTGTTCCATTCCCGCTGATTATAATTGCTTTCAGTGCATCGGTAACAGCAACTCCGCGATTCATATCGTCGCGTAGTCGTTCCGCATAGGTGCTTGCATTCAGCTCCGTAATGGTCCGCACCTGTTTTCGGTTTGTATCATAAGAATGATATAAAAACACGATCAAAATCAAACATCCGACAAAAAAAGTCAGCAACGGCAGCAGCCATTTTTTATTATATTGTTTCTGAAGGAATCTCATTGTTTCGTCTGTCGCCTCCATCTGCATCCGATTTCATCCAATCTCAATAAAATCGCCTTGTATTTTATCGCATTTTTTTCCGTTTGACAATCTTTCATTTTCTTACTTTTCAGTGGACATAGGGGTCTGTGCAATCACAAAATGCAAACGACAGATAGAACAAATATCCCTATTGACTTCCATAGCAAAAATAGAAAAAGCCCTTTGAGAAAAAGCGTTCCGAGTATCGACTCGGCCCTGGACGCCGCCATCCCTTTAAAGTTCAATGAGGTGAATCTTTAAGAAACCATTAATAAAACAATAAAAAAGAGGCCGGATAACTCCGGCCCCAAGG
>CAKUJT010000336.1 GCA_934661765.1 uncultured Senegalimassilia sp. | reverse complement strand
GTTCTTGTTGCAATTGGACATATTTATTCCAATCGAACTGTTTTTAATTGGCTGTACTCTTTCCATATGCCATTGTTTTTTCTGGCAGGAGGTTGGGTATACAAGGAAAAACCAGCTTTGACAGACATAAAGAGGAGAATCCAAACTATAGTAGTTCCTTATTTTTCATTTGGTCTGCTTGTACTCATCTATTGGCGAGGGATAGAGAGAAAATTCCGGGATTCGGATATGGGCTTTATGGACTCTCTGTTTGGTCTATTTTCTGGTTGCTACGATAATTTGGATTTCAATGTTCATCTGTGGTTTCTGCCATGCTTCTTTGTGACGGTAGTTTTATTCAATATGTTGGTTAATCTAGGCGGCAAGAAGATCGCTTATATGTTTCTGCTCTGATGAGCTTAGTTTATGTGGCTCTTCCGATGCCGGAATTATTTTGGGGACTCGACCGTGTGTTCAAATACATAGGCTTTTATGCTGTAGGTGTGGTATTGGCAGGAAGAGAAACAAAGATTGTGGATAGGAAGATAGGGACCGGAGAGGTTGAGGTAATTCTACTTGTTTTGAACTTCTTCTTATCTCACCATAACTTAACCATAGGATTCATGTGGTTTGTAATAGCTCTGATTGGTGTTTTTGCTCTGATTTTGATTTCTCAGTGCATCAATAAAAACAGGGTCTTGCAGTACTTTGACCGAATCTCTCTGATCGTTCTTTGCATCCATGGCCCGGTATATCGGATTGTAGTGAAAGTTGTATCAATTTCGTCGCACATGGGCACTGATGCAGTGAGGGAAAACTTCTTACTTGCGATGGTTGTTGTTGCGGTTACGATGATTATTTGCAGTGTGTTCTATGAAATCGTCATAAAAATTGCTCCGTGGATGGTTGGTAAGAAAAAGGAAGAGTTGGAATGAAAGATATACCAGTACTATATAAAAGAAAAGAAGAATGCTGTGGATGCACGGCCTGTTATGCTATCTGTCCGAAAGAAGCCATATCTATGGTAGAGGATGAAGAAGGCTTTGAGTATCCACAGATAGATGAAAGTAAATGTGTGCGGTGCTATCAGTGTTTGAAAGTCTGTCCATTTAAAACGGCGGAAGAAAAATAGTAAAGGAAACAAACTATGGGAAAATATTTTGGAACGGACGGCTTCCGTGGTGAAGCTGGAATTACATTAACTTCTGATCATGCCTATAAGGTTGGTCGTTTCTTGGGTTGGTATTATAATGCTCTCCGTGAGCGAAATGGTGACACCAATCCTGCTCGTATCGTTATCGGCAAGGATACTCGCCGCAGCTCCTATATGTTTGAGTATAGCCTTGTTGCTGGTCTGACTGCCTCGGGAGCAGATGCCTATCTGCTCCATGTCACTACAACCCCGTCTGTGGCTTACATTGCCCGTGTGGATGACTTTGACTGTGGCATCATGATTTCCGCCAGCCACAACCCGTATTACGACAATGGTATCAAGCTGATTGACTGTTACGGTGAGAAGATGCCGGAAGAAACGTTGTTGCTGGTCGAGGCTTATATTGACGGTAAGCTCCATGTGTTTAATAAGGATTGGCTGGAACTGCCATTTGCAAGCCGTGATCATGTTGGCTGTACGGTGGATTATGTGGCAGGCCGAAACCGTTACATGGGTTATCTGATTTCTCTGGGTATCTATTCTTTCAGAGGGGTTAAAGTTGGTCTGGATTGTGCCAATGGTAGCTCATGGAATATCGCAAAGTCTGTCTTTGATGCCCTCGGTGCAGATACCTATGTTATCAATAATAATCCGAATGGTCTGAACATCAATAACAATGCAGGTTCAACCCATATCGAGGGTCTTCAGAAGTTTGTTGTAGAAAAAGGCTTGGATGTCGGCTTTGCTTATGATGGTGATGCCGATCGTTGCCTGTGTGTAGATGAGAAAGGAAATGTCATCACGGGTGACCATATCCTGTATATCTATGGCTGCTATATGAAAGAACGTGGCAAGTTGCTGAATAATACAGTTGTTACTACGGTCATGTCAAACTTTGGTCTGTATAAAGCATTTGATGAGCAGGGGATTGGCTATGCCAAGACTGCTGTGGGCGACAAGTATGTCTACGAATACATGGCCAAGAACGGCTGCCGCATCGGCGGTGAGCAGAGTGGTCATATCATCTTCAGCAAGTACGCAAGCACTGGCGATGGTATCCTGACCAGTCTGAAGATGATGGAAGTCATGCTGGCAAAGAAGAAGCCGATGAGTGAACTGGCAGC
>CAKUJT010000335.1 GCA_934661765.1 uncultured Senegalimassilia sp. | reverse complement strand
ATGGGCAAAAGAGTAACAGATCATGTCATACTCGGACATCAGGGCGATGCGAAAATCGTGACGATAACCGTAGACGGCCGGAAAATGCAGGCAAGAGAAGGAGAAATGATACTTGCCTGTCTTATAGCAAACGGTAAGATCATCAACCGGTATACAGCCAGGAGGAATGAACCCAGAGGGCTGTTCTGCGGTATAGGTCAGTGTACCGACTGTGCAATGGTAGTCAACGGTAAACCGAACGTAAGGACATGCATCACACCGGTCAAAGAAGGTATGGTCATCGAGACACAGCATGGACTGGGAAAGGGGGCGTACTGAAAATGATCAACAAAGAAGTAGTAGTCATCGGAGGAGGCCCTTCAGGGATGGCCGCAGCGATCGAGGCTGCAAAGCGCGGAGCAGAGGTGCTCATGATCGATTCAAACCAGGAGGCAGGCGGACAGCTCTTCAAACAGATCCACAAGTTCTTCGGATCATCGGCACACAGAGCAGGAGTAAGAGGAATAGACATCGGCATAGAGCTGCTTGAGGAAGCGGAAAAATACGGAGTGGAGACATGGCTAAACAGCCTTGCCATAGGACTTTTCGATGAGAAGACAGCAGCGGTGGAGATCGGCGGAGATGATGAAGCAAAGAAAGTCGTGCTTGTAAAGGCAGAGAAAATAGTCATATGCGCAGGCGCTTCGGAGAATGTGGTCAGGTTCAAGGGCTGGACGCTTCCGGGGGTCATGGGAGCAGGTGCGGCACAGACCATGGTTAACGTAAACAGGGTACTGCCGGGAAAGAGAGTTCTGATGGTAGGGACCGGAAACGTGGGGCTCATCGTATCATACCAGCTGATGCAGGGCGGCGCAGATGTGGCAGCACTGGTAGATGTGGCGCCGGGTATCGGAGGATATGCAGTGCATGCTTCAAAGATCGCAAGAGCAGGCGTGCCGATCCTGACAAGGCACACAGTGCTTGAAGCAAGAGGAGAAGAAAGAGTAGAGCAGGCGGTCATCGTAGAGGTAGATGATGACTTCCGGCCGATACCGGGAACGGAGCAGACCATCGACTGCGACACGATAGCGATAGGAGCGGGACTGAAGCCTGTGGCAGAGCTGGCAGCGATGTACGGATGCGAGATGTACTTCAACCCTGTGCAGGGCGGATGGGTACCGCTTCACAACAGAAGCATGGAGACGAGCAAAGAAGGGATCTATGTGGCCGGAGACATAACAGGAGTGGAGGAGGCCAATACAGCACTTGAAGAAGGACGGCTTGCCGGGATAGATGCAGCAGCGAAGCTGGGGTATATCACAGAAGCAGAAGCGGCAGAGGAACAGAAGGAAGTCTGGGAGAGACTCGACGGACTGAGACTTGGACCACACGGAGAAAACAGACATAAGGCGAAGATGGAGCAGATAGAGAAATTCAGCGGATTAGCGGGAGGTGAGCAGCAATGTCAGTAGCATCATGCGGATACTTGACAGTTGAAGAACTGAAAAAGTCGATAAATTATCCGACAGAAGAAAGGATGGCAAAAGGGCCGGTCGCTATAGCTGAATGCGTTCAGGAGATACCGTGCAATCCGTGTGAGAAGGCATGCGCATTCGGAGCGATAAAGATCGGCGAACCGATAATAAACCTGCCGTGTATAGACGAAGACAAGTGCACAGGATGCGGAGTGTGCATCGCCCAATGTTCAGGGCTGGCGATCTTCGTAATGAACAAGGCATATGGGAACGGACTCGGGACAGTGGCATTTCCACATGAGTACCTGCCTCTTCCTGAAAAAGGACAGAAGGTAAAGGCGGTGAACAGAGCCGGAGAGGTTGTCTGTGACGGAGAGATCGTAAAAGTGATGAATCCTGCAAGTTTTGACAGGACGCCTGTAGTGACGGTTGCAGTACCTGTGGAATATACGGAAGAAGTAAGATCTATCCTTAGAAAGGAAGACGAATACGTGGCGATAGACAAAGAGGCAGTGCAGAGATTCGATGAAGACATGCTGGTATGCAGATGCGAAGAAGTAACGGTATCGGAGATCAAACAGGCAATCAGAGAAGGCGCAACAGATGTAACGGGAGTAAAGAGGAGGACCAGAGCGGGAATGGGACTATGTCAGGGGAGGACATGCGAGAAGATGGTACAGGCGATCCTGAAAGCAGAGCTCGGAGAGACTGCGGAAGAGATAAGCAGGAACACTTCAAGGCCGCCGGTAAGACCGGTCACATTCGGCTCACTTGCGGGAGGTGAAGATGATGAATAACTATGACGT
>CAKUJT010000334.1 GCA_934661765.1 uncultured Senegalimassilia sp. | reverse complement strand
GTGCAGGGCGTGTACGTGCCGTTCTGGCTCTACGACGGGTCGGCCAGCGGCGAGGGCACCTTCGAGGCGCGCAACATCCGCACCTGGCGCGAGGGCAAGTACGAGGTCACGGAAACCCACGTGTACAACGCGTGGCGCCAGGGCTCGTCGGAGTTCACGCGCATTCCCGCCGACGGTTCGGCGAAAATGCCCGATGAGCACATGGACGCCATCGAGCCGTTCGACTACGACGAGCTGACCCCGTTCTCGGTGGCCTACCTGCCCGGCTACTCCGCCGAGCGCTACGACCAGGACTCCGACGCGTGCTGCCACCGCGCCGTGCGCCGCATGGGGAATACGCTGGCCGACCAGCTGCGAGAAACCGTCACCGGCTACGACCAGGTCGACCCGGCCGACGTGGACGCCGAGGTGTCGTTCTCCGAGATCAAGCAGGCGCTGCTGCCGGTATGGATGCTGCACACGCGCTGGAAGGATAAGGACTTCCTGTTCGCTATGAACGGCCAGACGGGGCGCTTGGTGGGCGATCTGCCGGTGTCGCCGCTGAAGGTGGTGCTGTGGTTCCTGGGTATCTTCCTGGTGGTCGGCGCCGTCATGCTGGGCGTGGACTTCGGGTTCATCCAGTTCGACGACACCGTCACCCGCGTGGGCGTCGACGCGGGCGTGCCGCTGGTCGTGGCCGCCGGTGTGTGCCTCTACTTCTACTCGCAGATGAAGACGGCGGTGGAGCAGCGGAGCGCGCATGCGTACGTGGTCAACGGCAGCTTCGACTTGACAGGCAGCGATGACACGTTCGTCACCTCGTACCAGACGCGTACGCTTGTGGAAACGGATGACGACGACAAGCGGTAACCGATTTTCACCGGTCGCAAAGGGCGCCGATCATCGCTTCCGTAACGGAACGGCCGGCGCCGCGGGCGATCGGGTATAACCAGGCTCTACCTAATAGGTTTTGGAATAGCGAACGAACAGGCAGCATCGGAGAAGGAGGACATCATGGGTTTGATCAAAGCGGGTATCGGAGCTGCAGGCGGCGTGCTGGCCGACTCTTGGCGCGAGTATTTCTACTGCGATTCGCTTGAGGCCGACGTGCTGTGCGCGAAGGGCCAGAAGCGCATTTCGGACAAGGGCCGCAGCTCAAATACCAAGGGCGAGAGCAACATCATCTCGGACGGCTCCATCATCGCGGTGAACGAGGGCCAGTTCATGATCATCGTCGAGCAGGGCGCCATCGTGGACGCCTGCGGCGAGGCGGGCGAGTTCGTGTTCGACAAGTCCACCGAGCCCAGTCTGTTCTTCGGCGAGTCCGGCACGCTGGGCGACCGCATCAAGAAGTCGTTCGAGCGCGTGGGCGCGCGTTTCTCCTTCGGCGGCGACACGGGCAAGGACCAGCGCGTGTACTTCTTCAACGCGAAGGAGATCGTGGGCAACAAGTACGGCACTGCCCAGCCGGTGCCGTTCCGCGTGGTTGATGCCAACATCGGCCTTGACGTGGACATCTCCGTGCGCTGCAACGGCGAGTACTCCTACAAGATCGTCGACCCGCTTATGTTCTACAAGAACGTCTGCGGCAACGTTGAGGAGCCCTACACGCGCGACAAGATCGATTCGCAGCTGAAAAGCGAGCTTTTGACCGCGCTGCAGCCGGCGTTCGCGAAGATCAGCGCCATGGGCGTGCGTTACTCGGCCGTGCCGGCGCACACCACCGAGCTTGCCGACGCCCTGAACGAGGTGCTGTCGGAGAAGTGGGGCGAGCTGCGCGGCCTTAAGGTGGCAAGCTTTGGCGTGAACGCCATCGCGGCGTCCGAAGAGGACGAGCAGATGATCAAGGACCTGCAGAAGGCCGCGGTCATGCGCGACCCGAACATGGCGGCTGCCAACCTGGCGGCTTCGCAGGCCGACGCCATGCGCACGGCGGCCGCGAACGAGAACGGCGCCATGATGGGCTTCATGGGCATGGGTATGGCCAACGCGGTGGGCGGCATGAACCCGCAGGGCCTGTACGGCCAGGGCGGCAGCGCTCCGCAAAGCCAGTATCCCGTGGCGGCGGGCGGCGGCTTCGCGGCGCCTACCCCCGGGCCTGCTCCCGCGGCAGCGCCGGCGGCGGCACCGGCTGCAGGAGGCGATGCGTGGACGTGCTCCTGCGGCGCCTCCAACACCGGCAAGTTCTGCAGCAACTGCGGCAGCCCCAAGCCCGAGCCGCCCGCGGCGGCCGGTGAGTGGACCTGCTCGTGCGGTGCGAAGAACAGCGGCAAGTTCTGCTGCAACTGCGGCAGCCCCAAGCCCGCAGGCGA
>CAKUJT010000333.1 GCA_934661765.1 uncultured Senegalimassilia sp. | reverse complement strand
CAATCCAACTCAAAACCGTTCATTGAAAGGCTGGAATTTAGCTTCAGAACTGGGCTTATTCTTTTCACCCCTTCTATCTGTAAAAGGGTGTTCAGATCAATACTGCTGCTGTCTGTGGTGGCAGTCAGCTCATAGGGGGTGTTCTTTTCGGTCTGTATCTGTTGGAAGGTCTGACTGGCTGGGAACAGGAAGTACAGGCCCAGACACAGCAGAATCAGGGCGGCAATGCCGCAGCGGGGAATGGTCTTTAGGGCAATCTTACAGATATGCGCCGCCGCGGTTCTTTTTCTTGCGTTTGATAAGAACAAATCCAAATCCTGCTGCAAGGATTACACCTCCCAAGATCAGCACGGAGATCCACCACTGACCTGCCGCTTTTTCGTCTGCGTCCTCCCCGGAAGCGGTCTGCGCCACTTCAACCACGGGGCGGTTTACTGTGGTTTCAAATTGTGTTTCCTGCCGGTATTCCTGGCCTGTTTCGTCCTCATAAATCAGAGTTACAGTACCGACAGTATCACCATACTGGCTTCCGTTTTCATTCCCTTGACTGGCATTGAGCGCAATGATATACAGTTCCACCTCCGTAGTGGCAGAGGAACCGGCATCCATAGTGCCAATATAGCCGGTATTCGCCGGGGCGAATCCGAAGCCGGATACGGTGCAGCGGACGTTATACATGGGGTCCCGGCCCATGTTCATTACCTGCAAGGACAGAGGAATGGTTTCACCCACGGTCACGCTCTGTGAAAACCTCGGCATAACCAGTTCCATATTGGCAGGCTGATGGATTTCTACAATCGTCGAGCCGGAAGATGACAGATTTAGGGTCTTACTGCTATCATAGTTGAATGTAAAATTCAAGTTGTACTTGCCTGCCGGGATGGAAGCGTCGCTGCCCAAACGAAAGGTTAGCTCCGTTTCCCCACCCGCAGGGATTTTGTCCACCTGAAACACATTGGCGTTTTCCAAAAGATTGATATGCAGGTTTCCGGTATCAATCTTTACCAGCATATTCTTGACGCTCTTGGTGGCAAGGGAATTTTTCAAGGTTACAGTGAGGGTAAATTCCTCTCCGGCCATGACCTTATCCGGCTGAACCACACGATTGGAGATATAAACCACCGGTTCCGCAGTAGCCACCTCCGGAGCTGGCTGCGTGACCTGATTAGTTTTCCCGTCGGTAATGGTCACATAAATGGTATAACTGCAATCGATAGGCGTCCCGGAATCATCGTATCCCGATATATTGACTGCTACCGGATACACGCCGTTGATTCTCTCGCTAGACAGCCTAACGGTAAATTCAATCAGAAACAGTTCCTTTTCCTCATTGCTGTTTTTGGGAGTGACAGTTTCCAGTTCAAAGGTCTTTTCGTAATTGGCCATTACAAAAGGCGAGGAAGCTCCTGAACCCAGTCCAAGAGAAACCTTGATCCTGTTTTGATAAATATTGCCGTTGCTCAGCATAGGAAGAACGATGTACATAAAGCCGTTTTCCGTTCTTGGCACATAACCATCCTCATAGGCTTTGTCCATGCCGTCGTAAATATTCTCAGTATCGATTGTCAGCGCGGTTGGAATGGTGCTTTCCGGGAGGTCAGGGGCAGAAGGCAGCGTTGGCTCTGTGCTGGGGTCAGTTGGATCTGTACTTGGCGTAGTTGGCTGAGTGGGCTGTGACGGTTCTGTAGGCTGAGTGGGCTGTGATGGTTCCGTAGGCTGCGAGGACTCCGAAGGGGCTGGCTCTGTGTCTCCCCCTGTCTGCTCCAGCAGTTCCGTTTGACCGTTTTCCGATGTAGTTCCGATTGTTGCTGTAGATTCATCTGTAGATACTGTATCCTCAGCAAAAGCTGTAACCGGAAAACTTGCAACAAACAGGAATGCCAGCAGAACGGCAAGTATTTTTTTGTTCATGGTGATACCTCCTCGGTTATACTCTCAGCATCTGCGTCCAGTTCACCTGCTCCGGGGCCGGTGCGCCGCTAAGATAAATGAGAACGCTGTCTTTGGGTCTTATGGCATGGAAAGCCTCCCATAAGGCATCCCGGTCAATGTCAGGTAAATCATCCAGAAAACCGTTCAGGACGATCACCTGCGGCTTTCGAATCACCGCTCGGATCATTGCCGCATGTGCCTGTTTTCGGGCATTGCACTTTCCGGGGACATTGAACAGATTGTGCAGGGGCATGAGTTCCGACGTCAGCTTACGAATCTCTGAAATGATGGTTTCATCATCCATCCCTGCCAGTTTCATGGGCAATGCAATCTGATCGATCATCCGCAGTTCCGGGATCAG
>CAKUJT010000332.1 GCA_934661765.1 uncultured Senegalimassilia sp. | reverse complement strand
TACGCATGGGGATAACTGCATCGTCCCCCATGCTCCAAACTTTTGTTTGTGAGTTCATTCCTACCCGCGACCGCCGGCGGGATATAAATAGGCGGAAATTGAATACCGGCTGACGGACAGGAAGCGGAAACGTGCGAAAACCGACAGCGCATGGCCATAAAAGGGTGGCCGTAAGTTCCAAACGGGGAAGAAGGCGGAAGCTGCATTACCCAGCGGAGCGTGCGCATGGATTTCGTGCGCTTTTTTATGTCCGTCAGCCAGTTTTATTTTTACAGGAAAGGAGCGTGCAGTAATGGCAGAGCTGACCCGCGAGGAGCAGGCAAAGGCCGCACAGAGAGCGTATATGCGGAAGTACTCCCAGCGCCCCGAGGTACGGGAGCGAAAACGGCAGGCCAACATTGATTTTTGGGCACGGCGATATGCCGAGATGACCGAGACGGAAAAGCGAGAGGCTGAGAAAACCCGTTGAGAAACAAAATGCCCCGTCAGGGCTGAAAGGAGCAAGAGAATATGAGAACAGATTATTTCTTGGGTCAGAATCGCGGTGACGACTATCGCAACTCTATCAAAAGCTATTCACTTCAGGCGTGGCGAGATGCCGGCGGAGAAGATGGAAACGAGCCGTACTTTGAAGAGGATGTGCAGCGCCGTGGCTTGGATTACTGTCCCGTGATACGGGTATATGTAGATGCCCGCATCTTCTCCACATGGGAAGCGTGGAAAGCGGAGGCGGAGCGCGCCAAGCTGGGCGCGATTAAAGGAAAAGACATCTACGGAGGACTCGCTTTCTTTGGCGGTGTAGGGTATTCCTTTTCCGGCAATCCCGCCTTTCTCGTGGAAGATATCCCCGGGTATGGCACGAGGATATGGATCAACGTGCTTTGTCCCAATGAATCGGAGTTCTGCCGGGCAAAGGCGGACGCGGAGGAAGAAGCTGCGCGCCGCAAACGACACGGCGTGGCAGTCAATGCGCTGAGCGACTCACAGCGCACCACCCGGTATTGCTCTCTCCAGAGCCAGCGCAGTGAGATGGAAAAGCAGCTGGAGCGCTGGGGGATACGATAATGCGGCGGCCTGAAACGCCCTTGCGGGCGATCTCCGCCTACTGTCTGGCGGAGTGCTGTTTAGGCAAGCCGCACCGTGTGGACGCCTGTCAGGAGCCGGAATGTCCTCTGTATGCATTCCGATACGGGACTGATCCGTATAGAGAAGAAAGACCCGGCGGAGCTGTCAGCTCTCGCCGGGGAAGGGTACAGTAAGCGATCTTGTGTCATTCCTCGCGGTAAGCCCATCCCAGATACTTCCCGGAACGGGAGTAGATGGCATAAGCGTTGGGAGGGATGGTCACACCGGGAGGCGGAGGACCGCGGCGACCGGCGGGTGTGGGATGCTCGGGAGAGGAGTTCTCGGCGGTGTGCATACCAGCTGCGATGGCAGGATTACCGCCAGACATAGCCATGCTTTCAAAGAAATCCACAGTTGCACCTCCTTACCGACGGTTTGCCCTATTCCAGTCCGCGCCGACGAAGTTCTTCGTGAATGGCTTCTTGAGCTGCCTGGATTATTTCATCATCGCTTGCATAGGGGACGATAGGGCGTACTTCTTTCAAAAATGAGTCCCAGTCAAGATGCCCGCTTTTGTAGTGCTTAAACATGAGCCTCACAAATGGCCGCATCCGCCCCCTCTCGTTTGCGGAGTCCATAGCGCAGATGACTGCGCCCTTTTCAAAATCAGAAAGGCCATCAAAGAACACACAGAACACCCCCTTAAATTTCATAGTAGCATAGAAGAACGCAAGGCGCAAGGCGTCTGCGGAAAATAATATCGAAACGGAGTTCCTGTAGTTCTATTTTTACACCATCGTTGGCCAGTCGGTTGCACAAAAGTCAGAACTGGGGCCCAGATGCTCCCTCGCGTGCGCGCGCGTTTATTCCGAGCGCAGTTCAGTATACTTCTCTATCGTATCATCCTATGCAATTCATCTTCTGTGGGAATATATGAGGGAAGGGGGGCTGGGAGAGGAGTCACCGCGCCGCCCATGTTCCGAAATGGCATTTGTTGGAAAAAGCCATACCCCTATTTTTACCCCTACAAATACCCCAAACACAATTTTACAAGGTTGTGCATGATTATACCATAGACGCGGAAAGCCTTGTATTTTCAAGGATTTTTCCAACTCGGTTATTCTGCATTTTGCAAGAAAAAACACGTCCTCACTAATTCGAATCCTTCTCCCGCTGCCAGCAAGAGGTCTGAAACCAATGGGTTTCAGACCTCTTTTCTTGTGTCTGACCCTT
>CAKUJT010000331.1 GCA_934661765.1 uncultured Senegalimassilia sp. | reverse complement strand
TAGATGCAGGAGTAAATCCTGACCGCATGACAATTTCTTCTGATGGACAGGGAAGCCTTCCGATGTACAGTAGTGATGGCGAATTCCTTGGAATGGGCGTTGGACAGTCCAGCTGCCTTCTGAAGGAAGTTAAAGAGTGTGTGTTTAAAGCGGATATCCCGTTGGAAATTGCACTTTCAACAATAACATCCAATCCGGCAGAAATCCTTCGCCTTAATGGAAAAGGAAAGATTGAAGAGGGCTATGATGCGGATCTTTGTATCCTGGATCAGGACCTGCAGCTTGTTGAGGTAATAGCAAGAGGTAAAACAGTGTATACAAAATAGAATCAGAAATATCCGGTATAAGAACAGATGTGTTCCGTACCGGATATTTTACTAGCATATATTTTAATAGATGGGGGCAAAATAATGCTGACTTATACATATGTTTCAAAGGGAAAATTTGAACTAATGGAAAAACCGAAACCAGTGCTCATGCATGAACGAGATGCCATTGTAAAGGTGACACTGGCCAGCATCTGTTCCAGTGACCTGCATATTAAACACGGAAGTGTTCCGCGTGCAGTCCCGGGAATTACAGTTGGCCATGAGATGGTAGGTATTGTTGAGGCAGTCGGTTCTAAGGTGACGCATGTAAAACCGGGAGACCGGGTGACTGTAAATGTAGAAACCTTTTGCGGAGAGTGTTTTTTCTGTAAGAAAGGATATGTAAACAATTGTACCGACAAGAATGGTGGCTGGGCACTTGGCTGTCGTATCGATGGGGGACAGGCAGAATATGTCCGGGTTCCTTTTGCAGATCAGGGATTGAATAAAATCCCGGAAGGTGTTACGGACAGACAGGCTTTACTGGTAGGAGATGTTCTTGCTACTGGTTATTGGGCAGCACGTATTTCTGAAATCACAGAGGAAGATACTGTACTGATCGTTGGAGCCGGTCCAACAGGAATATGTACTTTACTTAGTGTTATGCTGAAAAATCCAGCGAAGATTATTATATGTGAAAAGGACGAGACACGTATTCGCTTTATTAATGAGCATTATCCGGAGACGCTTACTGTTTCACCGGAAGACTGTAAAGAGTTTGTTAAGACTAATAGTGAGCATGGTGGAGCTGATGCAGTCCTTGAAGTTGCCGGAGCAGAATCGACATTTAAACTGGCGTGGGAATGTGCCCGACCAAATGCAATCGTGACAGTGGTTGCGCTTTATGATAAAGCGCAGATGTTACCACTCCCAGATATGTATGGTAAAAATCTTACTTTTAAAACAGGTGGAGTGGATGGCTGCGATTGCGAAGAAATTCTGAAGCTGATATCAGAAGGTAAGATCAACACGGAACCGCTGATTACGCATACCTATCCGTTAAACAGGATTGAAGAGGCATATGAATTGTTCGAAAATAAGAGAGATGGTGTGATTAAAGTAGCAGTGGAATGCTGAGAAACAGGTACGGGAGGCTGAACAATAGTAAGTTTATTACAAGTAATTTTACCCGTGATCATAATGCTTATTATTGGGATGATCTGCAGAGAGAAAAAACTGATCCACCCAGAGGGAATTGAAGGACTTCAGGCATTGGTTATGAATTTTGCATTTCTAATCTCATTGTTTTATATTTTTTATCGGGCAAGTATTAAAGCAAATACTGTGATATTTCCGGTTATCTTCTTCGTAGTGACCGCAGGTGGGATTTTTGCAGGAAGGCTGCTTTGTAAACTTGTAAAAGAAAAGGATGTCTATTTTCCCTTTACACTGACAGGATATGAGGCTGGAATGCTGGGATATGCTCTGTTTGGTATTCTGCTTGGAAATGATAAGATCACGCAATAACTTGCTTAATCTTGCCCCATTTTGCCAAGATGGCAGCTAAAACACACATTTCACAAATCCCCGAAATCCATTGCAAAACATGGCATTTCCGGGCAAATCAAGGAGAAATAAAACAATGATAAAAATATTTTTCATCTGCCACGGCAGGACTCCATGACTACTCGCAATCCTCGGAATAATGGGGCAAACTGGGGCATAATTTGGCGTCCGCCGGGGGTGAGACTACCAGGAGACTACAAATAAACGACTTCAAATTCGGGAATGTAGGGGCAATTGTTAATCGGGTATATATTGTATGCACCCCTTGCTGATAATCGTTAATCGGGTTCTACCAGGTGACTACTACACTTCAAAATTAAAAGTTTTCTTTCCATAATATATGGATTTGTTCTCTTGCACCGCCCATGTGGAGACGGTAGTACTGCTTTCCCACAAAAAGCCAGACGGACATATCAACGTAAAAGTTGAGTTTGGCGAGG